>CBFDDU010000085.1:0-15030 GCA_965603655.1 uncultured Candidatus Electrothrix sp.
TCTGAACAGACTGCGGCCTCGCCGCCCCTCACGCCGCCACCACCTTCCCTTCACTATCACCGACAATCTCGGTTGCTCCCTCTCCGGTATAGACGGCCACGTTCATCTCTTCAAGATGTCGTTGCAGCATGGTGGCGAAATCCGCATCCACCAGCTTGGGCAGCAGCTGGGGCATAAACTCGACCAGGGTTGTTTCCAATCCCCAGAGATCGGCAAAGGATTCCGCCATCTCAATACCGATGGCTCCGCCGCCGATAACCACGACCCGGCCTATCTTGCCGCTGGAAATCCTTTTTTTGATTGCAATAGCCTTGTGCAGATCAGAAATGGTGAACACGCCATCCAGTTCAGCTCCGGGAATAGGCAGGACAAAGGGGGCCGCACCCGTGGAGAGCATGAGCTTATCATAGGCCAGCTCCTGCTCCTCGCCGCTGTCCAGATTCTTTACCTTGAGCGTTTTCTTCTGCCGGTCAATGGCAAGTGCTCTGGTGCGGGTGAGCACTTCCACCCCCTTGGCATCAGCGAAAAAAGGCGCGTCACGGACCATGCGGAAGCTGGTGGAGCGCAGTTCCGCCTCGTCAGAGACATCGCCGCCCACATAATAAGGAATGCCGCAGCCTCCGTAGGAGATCAGGCTGTCCTGATCCACCACGGTGATATCCCAACCCGGCTGGAGCCTTTTTAAATGACAGGCAGCCTTGGGGCCAGCCGCGACTCCACCGACAATGACGATTTTTTCGCTCATAATATTCTCCGTCTATATTTTAAAAGGATTTATAATTCTCGTCAGATGGGAGGCAGAATATTTCAGGAAACTTTCTCTGTCAACCTGTTCCTGCTTTATTTCTTCAGCACCGATCAATATTTCCCAATACCTCTGCAAGGCTACCTCTTTCCTGGACCTGGCCATTCTCCATAAATACGCCCTGCTCCGCTGTCTGCTCGGCAAAGGGCAGATCGTGAGTGACCACAATAAAGCTGGTACACTCCTGAAGTTCCCGCAGCCATTGGGCAAAATCCGAGGTCGTGGCTGCATCAAGGGCACTGGTCGGCTCATCAAGCAGCATGAACTTGGGTTTCAGGGCCAAGCCTCTGGCAATGGCCACCCGCTGGGCCTGACCACCACTGACCTGGGCAGGATAACTCTGCGCCAGTTCGGCAATATTCAGCCGCTCAAGCATCTCCAGAGACTCCGCTTTTGCCTCTGCCGTGGTCTTTCCCTGGACCCGTTCAAGGGCCAGCATCATATTTTCCAACACATTCATATGGGGAAAGAGGTTCAGATGCTGAAACACCACCCCGACCTGCTGCCGAAAGTCGACCCCTTGCATCTCCTTAATATCCTGTCCGTCCAGGAGAACTTCTCCCTGTTGCGGGAAGAGAAACCGGGCAATGCAGTTGAGCAGGGTGGTTTTGCCGGAGCCGGACTGCCCCATGACAGCAAAAATACCCTGTTCCGGGAACGTCATGCTGACATCGTTCACCGCCTGAGTACCATCCGCATAGGTGTAAGTAAGATTTTTTACTTCAATCATGAGAAAATCCTTTGGCTTTGATAGATTGTTCTACCCGATCGGAGAACTTCATCAGCGGGAAGGTGACAGCGAAGAACATGAGCCCGGCAATCAGGTAGTACAGGCCCGGTTCAAAGGTGACACTGATGATGGATTGGGCCTCGCGGATCAGCTCCGGGATGGAGATGATCGAGACCAGGGCGGTATCCTTGATCAGAGAAACCACGCAGTTCATCAAGGGCGGGATGGCAATACGGAAGGCCTGGGGCCAAACCACAAAACGGAATCGATCCACAGGCGAGAGCCCCAAGGCCCGCGCCCCCAGATCCTGGCCCGGATCAACACTCATTAATCCTGCCCGGATGACCTCGGCCATATAGGCCATTGCGCTGATCCCCAAGGTGAGGATGGCTGCCGGAAAAGGAGCAAGGCCCAGCCCCAGCCAGACAAAGAGCAGCTGGATCAGAACCGGGGTGCCCCGGATAAAATCAACAAAGGCACGGACCAAGAAATGAATCGGCTTGAGGCTGCCGCGCCGGAAGGTGAGCAGGAGACCGCAAGGAACGGCCAGGACAAAGCCGAGCAGGATGGCGGCAAAGGCAATAGCGAGGCTGACAGCAAAGCCTTTGAGCAATTTAGCCGCAATGACCGACGACTGCATGGTGCCGAGTTCAGAAGACGATGTTTTTCCCAGGCCGAAATAACGTTGGTGGATGTCTTGCATGGTGCCGTCATCTTCCATTGCGGCCAGGGCTTGGTTAATCTGCCCGAGCAGCTCCGGTCTGTCCTTGCGCACCGGAATGCCGATGCGCTCCTTATAGAGCATCTCGCCCACCGGCACAAAGGAGCGGCCCGCCTCCTTAACCTGCCAGGCCCCAACCAGCCGGTCGGTAACAAAGCCGGTGATCCGCTTCTGCTCCAGCATGGCAAAGATTTCGGCCCCGGATTTCAGGGTGACCACTTCAACCTCCGGGAATTTTTCTTCGAGAAAATGCTGGTAGGTCTCGCCGAGGACAACCGCGATGCGCAGGCCGTCGCACTCGCTGATCGAATAAACCTTGTTCGGGTTGTCGCGGTGGACAAAGAGCTGGGCACCGGAATGGTAATAGGGGGTGGAGAAATCAACGCTCTGCTGCCGGACCGGGGTGATGGCCATTGAGCCGATAATTGCATCGTATTTCTCCGCCAGCAGGCCTGCTAAAATGCCGTCCCATTCCGTGGCGATGATCTGCGATTTGCGGTTGATGCGTTGGGCGATTTCCCGGCTGACGTCCACGTCAAAACCGGCAAGGTTCCCTTGGTTGTCGTAATAGCTGAAAGGGGGAAACTTGCCGGTTAGGGCGGTGACGAATTCTTCCTTGGCTGCGGCGGGTTGGGGGCCTGCGAGGGTGAGGAAGGCAAGGGTTAGGGTGATGATTATTCGAGCATGGTGCATTGTACCTCCTTTTGGGTTGAGGGGGCGGTGTCTGGGTTTTCAAACAATCCTCTGTAGAGGCAGGCCCCTGTGCCTGTCCTGACTTTTTGAGCAACCACAGGGGGGTTGCCATCAACGGGTGACCGTCACATTACCGGTACCGGAAAAAATATTGCCGTTTCCGGTTATCTGCTGATTGACAATCTGGCGGACAGCTTCCTCGCAAAATCCCCTGCCCCACTCTTGGATCATCCTCTTATTCTGAAAAAAACGCCTAACCTTTCATTATAGTGCAAAAGAAAATGAACTGCAACCAAGGTACAGATAGAAAAGAATTACTTTATAGTAACAGTTATTGACAATCAGTCCTTTTGCAAGCAAAATAAAAATACAAGCTCCATTAATCTAACAGACCGTGTTTGTATTAAATTTTTAACACATCCAGCCAATTTTTAGTACTCCACATAGAAAAACATATCGTCCCGAATATATCAAATCTTGATAAAGAAAAGGGGGAGAAAATGAAAATCACAACACGATGTAAAAAAGGAATATTAATCTTCTGTCTCTCACTCGCTTTGCCGAAAACAGCCCTTTCCGCTGAACTTCTCTACTCACTAGCAGCTGGCCAAAACGAAACGTTACGAGCAGACAGCAGCGGAGTCACTATTCAACTGGCTGTGAAATCATCTTCTCAGCTTGCCCGGCAGGACGAGGTTTTCTTTCCCTTGCCCACCGGAGAATTGGTGACCGGAACTGTGATCAGAACTCTGCACGGCAGCGGCCCCACAGAGCTTGAAAAACAAGCCGACTCGGTAAGCATCATTACTCTGGCGGATAACGGCGGTGCGCTGCGAATGATTGAGCAGGACGGAACCATTACCGGCATGATTCTTATTGATAATACTGGAGAAAAAATCTATCAGGCGGCCTTGGACGGTGAGGGATTCGGCGTTCTTCAGGAGGATGATCCGAATAAACACCTCTGTGTGGATTTTCCGGGACAGGGCAGACCGCTTCCTGCTGAAATCCCTCTTGCTGCCGAGCTGGCCCCTGATCTAACCACCTTGAAGAATCTAGAGAGCCGACCGGGTGCCTCTAAAACCCTCTATATCAATTACTGGGGCGGGACACTCTCCGGCACAGCCTGGAATGACAGCCAAAACAGTGGACAGGACATCATCTACACCCCCTATAGCAATGATGCCGATACAAATTTTTTTTCCACAGAAGATATGTATAATATGTGGCTGGCCTGGGAAGAAGCAGCAGAAGATTATGCCCCCTTTGATATCAACGTGACAACCAAAGAATCTGTCTACCTAGCAACCCCGGTTGCAAACCGAGTCCAGATTATCGCCACTACAACCGATTATTTCTACCCCAATGCCGGTGGAGTAGCCTACGTCGGTATTTTTGACTTCCCAACTGATTATTACCGAACAGGATTTACCTGGAACGCCGCTGCCGGTACCCTCGGCATGACCATATCCCATGAAGCCGGGCATCAGATCGGACTGGGACACGACGGCACATCAACCGCAGGGTATGATTCCGGGCATGGTGCCTGGGGACCTATAATGGGGGCTCCATTCAATAAGGCCTATGTCCAGTGGTCCAAGGGCGAGTATTCTGATGCCAATAATCAGGAGGATGACCTGAATATCATCACCGGAATTTTAGGCTCCCTTGCAGACGACGCAGGCAACTCCAATGCGTCTGCCACCGCCCTGACCCTACCGGTCACAGACCAAGAAGGACAAATCACACCAGATGGTGTTTCTTCCGACATTGATGTCTACTCCTTTTACGCGTCCGGGACTTCTCATGTAGAGGTTATCCCATTATTGGCTGACGAGGGAGAAAACCGAGCAGCAAACCTCGCCATGAACGTCACCCTGAAAAATGCAGCAGGATCTGTCATTGCCAGCATCCGTTCCAGCGACAATTCGCCGCTAGCACCGAACACCAACACCTTTGTCTATGATGGCAGCTTAACTTCTGGTACCTATTACCTGACCATTGATGCGATTTCCCCTGACACCAACTGGGCCACAGGGTTTGGAGAATACGGTAACGGAGGTTTGTATAGAATGTCTGTTAGCACCAGTGTTGTCACTATCGGGCAGGGGCAAAGCTTCCCTTGGCTCCTTTTTTACCCTGCTTTTTTGTAAACTGCGCAAAAAAATGCCCCGGGGGCTCCTCCGGGCTGATATTTCACCTCGCTTCCTGATTTTTTGTCATGCGGATACAACTGGACATGAACCTTTTGCCCCTTGAAGTAAATAGGTTCTCATTTTTCCTTTTCCTTTTATGTCAACCAATCCTCGCTCCTTAAAAATATATTTATCCCGCAAAGGGATATACGTATTTTCAGAAACCTGAACTTCGCCGACTATGCCATGTGATTCCATCCTGCTTGCTGTATTCACAGTATCTCCCCAAATATCATAAACAAACTTTTTCACTCCAATAACCCCAGCAACTGCCGGGCCGGTATGTATCCCTACTCTGATCTCAAAATCCTCATCATATTCTAAATTAAATCGAGCTAACCGCTGCTGCATTTCCAAAGCAAAGTCTGCTATAGTTTCCAAATGATTACTTTGAGGATCGGGGATACCTCCGGCAACCATATAAGCATCTCCGATTGTTTTAATTTTTTCCAATCGGTACTGTCCTGCCAAGTCATCAAAAATCGAAAAAATACGATTAAGAAGATTGACCAATTCTGTCGGCGATAATCTTTCCGATAGCACGGTAAAATCGACAATATCAGCAAATAAAACAGTAATGGAGTCAAAATGATCAGCAATGACGGTTTGTTCATCTTTGAGACGCTCAGCAATAGAATGAGGAAGAATATTATGAAGAAGACTTTCTGAACGTTGATACTCTCTATTCAATTTTTCGCGCTGCTCACTAATGATCTTTTGCTGCGTAAACACAGTTCGACTCATCCTTTCTTGAATAAATCCTCCGTAGCAGGCCATAGCTTCAAGAAGCCAGGCCGCATAGGACAAAACAATAAAATGCCCCTTGTCGGCAACGGCAACCAGCAGATATCCTTGATATACGCCCATGAAAATAAGCGACGTAATAACGGCAAAAACAAAACGAAGACGTCCTACATAGAAACAGACGAATAGGCAGCCAAATTCTTGAAGAAGAATATAAGAGGCTGAATATTTATCTGAAATCAATGAGAGCCAAATCATCATCAACGTTGAAATAACAACAAAGGACATTGAGGCGATCCACTGATCATATCCTGTATATTTATCCTTAGAGGTTACATAAAGAGCAAAAAAATAAAATGGAGTAAAAATGTTGAACAAATAAAATACAGGCCAAAGATATTGAGGAAAAATAAAATATGTTAATGCAGTATTCCCCGCTAATGTTATTACCCCGAAATGGCTCGCTATACGAATCAACGAGCGTGTCTCAGCATAATGAAACCGTTTAAACTCTTCCTCTAAGATTTCGTTTTTAAACCAAAGCAGAACAGGATGTTTTTCAAAACGTTTTTTTTGCATTCACGGCACCTCCACCAGACAACATCCACTGCTGCCCCTCCCAATCTCTACTTAAACCGTTCTATTTCCCTTTTTATGCCGATACAACCGAACATGAACCTTTTCCAGCGTCACCACCCCTTCCGGAATAACCGGATCAAGAATATCTAAAAAATCCTCCAGCTTCTGCCGGGTATCAATCAGCTCAATTACCACAGGCAGATCCTCGGACAGGCAGAGGATGGAGCTGGTCTTGATCCGCGAACCTGCCCCGTAGCCCATCATTCCCCGCATAACTGTGGCTCCGGCAATCCCCTGTTCACGGGCCTTGATGACAATCCACTCGTAGAGATGCGTGCTCTCATGCCGTGCTGCTTCACCAATGATGATCCGCAGCAGATACCCTTCTGAAGGCAGTTCCATGCCCCTTCCCTCCTTTAACAAAAAAATATCAAAAAATTCATTCACTCAAAAAAACGAACTGAACCCTGACAAAGGGGTATTGTCAAGAAAATTAGGGCGAACGGTACTCCGCAAGGATTCATCACCCCTGATTTCCTTTTAAAAAGGATAAAATATTTAACTAACTGTTGACAAAAGATTTTCGCCTTCATATATTGTGCATATGCACAACATAGCAATACCCGTACCATAAGCAGGTATTAACAGGCGGGCTTTATTTCAACGGGTAAAAGCCCGGCTACGGGAAAATCCAAAGATCACGGAGGTGAAAAGATGAAACTCTGTATCACAGCAGCAGGAAACGATATATCCGCAGCAACAGACGCCGCGTTCGGCAGGGCCCCCTGGTTTGTTCTGGTGGACACAGAATCAGGCATAACCCAGGGTATTGAGAACGTCTCGGCCCAGGCCACGCAGGGAGCCGGTATTGCAGCAGCTCAAACCATGAGCGAGCACGGGGTTGATGCCGTGCTCACCGGCAGGCTGGGACCCAAGGCTAGGGCAGCACTGGAAGCCTCGGGAGTCGGAATGTACGAGGGATTAGGCCGCTCCACGGTTGCCGAGGCCTTGGAACAATTCCGCGCCGGACAATACGGTGCTTCCGATCAGGCTCAGGCCGAAACTGCCCCCTCATCCGAGTCGACCTCCTCGACGCAATGCACAGGCCCCGGTGCCGTCCGAGTCCAAGGCGGCGGATATGGCCAGGGGCAAGGCCGGGGTCAGGGCCGGGGAAAAGGAGGCTGCGGTTGCGGTAACGGAACAGGAAAGGGTCAGGGACGCAGGAGGGGCCGGTGAACAAAAAACTGCACCCGGAAATCATCAAACATTTCCACAGCACGACCTTTACGACCCCGATTATCGGGGTCACCGGCGGCAAGGGAGGGGTGGGCAAATCAACGATAGCGGTTAATCTGGCTGCCGCCTTTGTCGCCCAAGGCAGGAGGGTCGCCTTGATCGACGCAGATGTGGATGCACCCAACGACAGTATCCTCCTCGGGATACCGCTGGAAAACCCGGAGCCTGTTACCATCATGCAGCCGGTTTTCGACTCGGACAAATGCACGGATTGCCGGAAATGCGTTAAGGCCTGCCGGATGAACAGCCTGTTCCGTTCTCAGGAAAAAATCATCACCCTGATGGGGGAATGCAACGGCTGCGAAGCCTGTTACCTCGTCTGTCCGGAGAACGCAATCAGTCGTGGAAGTCATTCCGTGGGTACCCTTTATAAGACTGAACGGGGCAAACTCACCCTCTACACCGGGGCCCTCCAGCCAGGTTTGGCAGAAAGCGCCCTGGTGGTCAACGCGGTCAAAAACGCCGCCTTTGCCGAAGCGGATCAGTTTGATATTATTTTGGTTGACACGGCACCGGGAACCCATTGCAATGTGATCGGCGCCTTAAAAGGGGCTGATCATGTGCTGGCGGTGACTGAACCAACCCCGCTGGGGGCCCATGATCTTGAGCTGATCCTTTCTCTGCTGGATATGTTTGCCGTCCGGGCGAGTATTGTGATCAATCGTTCGGATCTGCCCGGTCAAAAAGAAAAGACGGAAAAAACAGACCGGGCCGGTTCCACTCCTGTTGCAGCGGAAATCAAACTGGATAAGGATCTGCTGGCCGGTTATCTGCAAGGAACGCCGGTGGTTAATCTTTTTCCGAACTCATCAGCGGCAAAGATCTTCCTGGGCTTGGCTGACCGCCTTACAGCAGCCTGTCCGGACTGGAAAAAACAGGCAAGGCAGGAGCAGCAGGTATGAAAGAAATCGTTATTCTGAGCGGCAAAGGCGGGGTGGGAAAATCCTCGCTGACAGCGGCTCTGGCCCATCTGCTGACGGAACAGGGCACACGCCTCACCTTGGCAGACACAGACGTTGACGCGCCGAATCTCCATATCGTTCTGGGAGCGGAGTTTGACCGCAGCAGAGCGGTCGCAGCCTCGGACAAGGCCATGATTGATTACGAGAAGTGCAGCCGCTGCATGCGCTGCGTAGATGCCTGCGCCTTTGACTCCATCATCGGCGAAAACGAACCGGTGATTATCAGCTATTCCTGTGAAGGCTGCGGGGTTTGCGCCCTGGTCTGCCCGGAAGAGGCTGTTTCGGTGCATCCGGTGGAAAACGGCAAGATAAATTTTGTCACCTCCGGGGCTGTCCGGGTGGTGGCCGGGGAACTGGGTATCGGCGAATCCAGCTCAGGACGGCTGGTGGATATTGTCAAACGGGAGGCTCGACAGGAGGCATCGCTGAGCGGCAGCGACCTGCTGCTCACGGACGGCCCTCCGGGCATCGGCTGCCCGGTGATCGCAGCCCTGAAAGGCGCGGATTATGCTATCCTGGTCAGCGAACCCACCCCGTCCGCCCTGAGTGATCTGCAACGGATTACCGAGGTGGTGCGCGGATTCGGCATTCCTGCCGGTGCGGTACTCAATCGGAGCGATATGGACCGAAAATCCGCCGGTATCACCCTGGACTGGCTTGCCCGGAACGAGGTCCCCTTGCTGGGAACAATCCCCTATGATCCGCACCTCCCCAAAGCCCTGGCTCGCGGCGCTCTGGCCGTGAACATGTATCCTGATGCGCCCTCTTCCTTGGCGCTGAGAAATCTGCATAAGGTGGTGGAAGGGTTGCTTGATTGAGGGCTACCTGCTCTCTGTTCACTCCCTTCATCACAGCCAGGGGATTTTTCCAGCCGGATCTCATCAAAAAAGGGGCGAATCTCAAATGCGCCCCTTTTCGTCTCCATGCCCTCTTCGTAACATCTAGATCATTAGACTGCTCAGGCAATCGCAACCAACTCCAACGCAAAGGTGAGATCTTTGCCCGCCAGCGGCGGATTGGCATCCAGCTGAATATGCTCATCCGTCACCTCGGTGACTTCCACCATAATGGGCTGGTTATTGGGTCCGGCAAGCTGCAAACGTTGCCCAACCTCCGGGGTGATATCCGCAGGCACTTCATCACGAGGTGCGCTGATCACCATCTCTTCATTGCGCTGACCGTAGGCCTTTTCCGCAGGAATATTGACATTTTTCTTTTCACCCGGCGCCATACCAGTGACCGCCTCATCAAACCCGACAATCACTTGGCCGCTGCCCAAGGTGAACTCCAGCGGCTCAACGCCCACAGAGGAATCAAACTGGGTACCGTCCTCCAGAGTGCCGGTGTAATGAACTTTGACGCTGTCTCCTGATTTTGCTACAGTCATACATGCTCCTTATCCTTAAGAGGATTGACGGAAATGAATAATCAGGATTGCAGCAATATACTGCAATCCTGTTAACTCTCATCCCGGCCCGGCGGGCCGGGATGAAAAAATAAAAATGGCAGGCAGGCCGCAGACCACTTTTATATAAAATATATAGTTTCGATATTATTGTACCTTCAAACAGCTGTCAACCCTTGGGAGCCAGCTTCCCGTTTTTTTCCTCCGGGTTCCCCTCACCATCCTCTTCCTGCATATATCCGAACCCGCAACAGGCCGGGCACTCCTCAACCGAGAGAAGGAAGCGACTTTCTCCTTTAAAAAAGTTAAGCTGGCCACTGCCGCCGCAGGCCGGACAAGGAGGAGGTTGCTGCTCAACCTGCTCCTTAAACTGCTCACTCGCCATTCCGCATTTCCTCCAGCTCTTCCCAACGGCTGTACAGGTTGACGATCTCTTCCTGCACAATCTCCAACTCTTCGCAACACTCAGCAAGCTTGGCCGGGTCTGCCGTTGTTTCTGGAGTCTGTATTTCAGTCTCCAGTTCCTCCTGACGACTCTCCGCTTCCAGGATTTTTTCTTCCATCTGATCGTACTCGCGCTGATCCATATAGGAGAGCTTTTTCACGGATTTCTTGGCAGCAGCCTTGGTCGCAGTTTTTTTCTTGCGCTGCTTCTTCTCCTCCGCTTTGCCACCCCCATCAAGGGCTGCCAACCATTGCCCGTAATCAGCAAACAGAGAGGCATTGCCCTGCCCGTCAAACCCGAGAACCTGATCACAGATCCGATCCAGCATAAAACGGTCATGGGTGACCAGGACCAAGGCCCCGGCAAACTCGTTCAGACTCTGCTCCAACACGTTTAGAGAGGGGATATCCAGATCATTGGTGGGCTCATCCAGAAGGAGGATATCCGCAGGCTGGCGCATGAGCGACGCGATCAGGATTCGGGCCTGCTCCCCGCCGGAAAGGCGGGAAACCGGAGTCTCCAGCTGATCCGTGCGAAAGAGAAAACGCTGGGCCCAGGAGGCCACATGGATGGAGCGATCCTGATAGACCACGGAGTCGCCGTCCGGGGCCAAGGCCCGCCGCAGGGTCTGCTCCTGATCCAGCTGCTCCCGACGCTGGTCAAAGCTGATAATCCGAAGATTATCCGCTGTCTTGACCGTACCGCTATCCGGCTGAAGCCCCTCATCAGTCCCGGCAGCCGCCAGAATCTGCATCAGGGTGGACTTGCCGCAGCCGTTCCGTCCCAGCAGGCCGAGCCGGGTACCCGGTGACAGGGTCAGATCAAGCTCGCTGAACAGACCGCGTCCCTCAAAGCCCTTACTGATCCCGGCGGCAACCAGCAGCTTTTTGGTCTTGCGGTCTGTGCCGTCAAAGGCGATATCCACAGCTGTGCCCACCCGATTGCGCTGTTTGATCACCGACAACTCATCCTGCAACCGATAGGCAGCATCCTTGCGCGACTTGGCCTTGGTGGCCCTGGCCTTGGGGCCGCGACTGAGCCACTCGTTCTCTCGCCGCACCTTATTGGCCAACCGTTCTTCCTGCTCCTGTTGCTGCTCCAGAAAGATCTCCCGTTTTTCCAGAAAAGCAGAGTAATTACCATTGACCTGGAGAGTCCCTTCAGGATAGGCGGCAGAGAGCTCAACGATCCGGCTGACCGTATTTTCCAAAAAACGGCGATCATGACTGACCATGAGATAGGCATCCGGGCTTTCCGGTAACGAGGCCTTGAGCAGCTTTTCCAGCCAGAGAATGCCCTCAATGTCCAGATGATTGGTGGGCTCGTCCATAACCAGCACATCTGGATGGACCACCAAGGCCCGGCAGATAGCCAGCCGTTTACGCCAGCCGCCGGAGAGGAGGCCGACCGGGCTGTCCGGGTCCGGGAACTCAGCCCGACTGAGCAGGCTGTGGACCCGGTTATACTGTTCCGCCTCCTCAAGATGGAGTGCAGCCACAGGAGCATAGAGGTTATCAGCACAGCTTTTTTCCTCATCAAAGACATCGGCCTGGGCCAGATAACTGACCCGGACATGCTTCCGGCGGAAGATCTCGCCGCTGTCCGCTTCAATCAGCCCGGCAAGGATTTTTAACAACGTAGATTTACCGGAGCCGTTGGGACCGATCAGCCCGACTCTATCTCCCTTGGCCAAAACCACATCCACCGAAGAGAACAGGGTCTGGGCACCAAAGGCCTTACTCAGGTCGCGGCAGGAAAGCAAGTTAGACATGTTCACCCACCGCCTCGCTGCTCTCCGCCTTGGGATAGGAACCCAGCCATTCATAATGAGCGCAGATTTGCTGGAGAATAGAACAACCCTCCTTAATGGCAGGCTCCTCAATATGACCGACCAGGTCCATAAAGAAAAGGTATTTCCACTGCTTGCCCTTAATGGGCCGGGATTCAATCTTGGCCAGATTAATCCCCTTGGCTGACAGCACGGTCAGGGCCTCGTTCAGGGCACCGGGCCGATCCGCCATACCGAGCAGCAGGGAGGTTTTATCCGAGCCGCTGGGCATGGGAGATTGGCGACCGATCACCAAAAAACGGGTGGTATTGCCCTGATAATCCTCAATCCCGCTCACCGCAACCTGGACATTATAGGTCTTCACCGAGAGCTCACTGGCAATAGCACCGATATTGGGATTATTGGCCGCCATCTGGGCAGCCCCGGCTGTGGAGAAAACCTCCAGAGTAGGCACATCCGCCATATGCTTACGCAACCATTCCCGGCATTGGGCCAGGGGCTGGTAATGGGAGGCCACTGTCTGGATATCCTTGATATCACCGGATTGGCAAACCAGATTATGACGGATAGGCAGGCGTAGTTCGCCGCAAATCTTGACCCGATACTTCATGAACGAGTCCAGAGTGGAAAAAACCGCCCCTTCAATGGAGTTTTCCACCGGCACGATACCGTACGCTACCCTGCCCTTTTCCACCTCATGAAAAACCTCGTCAATAGACTCCAAGGCTTTGTAGTCAGCAGTCTGCCCAAAAAACTTCACCCCGGCCAGATGGGTAAAGGTGGCCTCCGGCCCAAGAAAGGCCACTTCAACGTTCTTCTGGGCCAATCGACAGGCAGTGATAATCTCGTGAAAGATGCTCTTCACGGCCTTTTCCGGAAATTTCTCTCCGTTATCAGCCAGCAGTCGCTCATAGATCTCGCGCTCACGGCGGGGGTCCCAGGTCGAGCGTGATGATTCTTTTTTCAACGCACCTATCCTGCGGGCGCAGTCAAGGCGTTCCTTGAGCAGCTTCAGCACGGTATCGTCTATCTCGTCAATCCGCTGCCGAACCTGGGGTATGGTCTTCTTTTCATCCATTGTATATGTTTTCACTCTGACAGGTCATTAGTGTTTGTCCGGGTACGACCCGGAAAATAGTACTAGTCTTTTTAGGACAGATAGCCGGATAATTGTTTTTCCCCCAAAGCATTGATCACTCTTTGCAGCTGCTCCAGGTGATCAATAACTACGGCGGAATGGTCTTGCAGGTAAAGTGATTTTGCCTTGGCCGCTTCCTGCTTTTCAGTAGCAGCCTTTTGGGCACTTCCGATGA
Source organism: uncultured Candidatus Electrothrix sp. (assembly GCA_965603655.1). Classification (GTDB taxonomy): domain Bacteria; phylum Desulfobacterota; class Desulfobulbia; order Desulfobulbales; family Desulfobulbaceae; genus Electrothrix. The sequence goes on from CBFDDU010000085.1 coordinate 13,678, forward strand.
GTTTACTGAAAAAAGAAGGCTTCTTATTCTCCTCGCCATAGAGGAGAGTAAATATTTCCATATATGTTTCGTGAAGTTTATTATGTGGTTTTTCAATTTCTTTAAAGCCCGGAAGACTTTTCAGCCGCTGTCCGTCACCGTAATACCATTTTCCAAATTCGCATTCGGTTGCGTTGACCGGCACCTTCTCTTTATCCAGAGGAATACCGTCTATCAGGGCCTGGGCATTGCTGAGCCATGCCCGATGGGACACCGTCGCGAGCTTCAACGTCGTCATCACTTCTGTCTTATCCATTTTCTTCCCCTTGTTATGTTTTTTTTGACCTATTTGAGAACAAAAAATTGCAGAGAAACAGGGCGACAAGCGCGGAGCTGTCCGCAACAGCTTACCAATGCGGCTGATTCCCGATTCTGTAATTAATGACCTCTTGGGTATCGCTGATCACCACAAAGGCATCAGGATCAATCCCGTGCACGAGCCGCTTCAGCAGGCCAATTTCTGTCAGCTGGACAACAGTATACAGGATCTTTTCCTCCTTGCGGCTGTACCCTCCCTCCCCTTTGATGATAGTCACGCCGCGTCGGATATCCTTGAGGATTTCCCGAGAGATATCATCCCAATGGCGCGAAATAATAAAAACCGCCTTGCGCTGACTGAGACCGACCACTACCAGATTAATCACCTTGGAGCTAACAACAACAACAATCATGGTATACAGAACCGCCTCAATGGAATAATAAACAGAAATCAGGAGAAGAACAAGACCGTTAAGCACCATCAGGGTATTGCCGATCTTGATAGAAAATCGCTTCAGCAAAACAACGGAAAGCATATCCGTGCCCCCCTGCGAACCCGAGGTTTTCAGACAGAGCCCCGCGCCGACCCCGAGAATCACTCCGGCCAGCAGGGCGTTCAGCATCCGGTCTTCGATGTGGAGATCAAAATGAAAAAACAGCAGGGACACACTGAGCGCAACAGTGCCTAAAATGCTGTAGACAAAAAAACGTCGTCCCACCACCATCCAGGCCAGGGCGAAAAGCGGTAGGTTAAGAACAAGATAAATCATCCCCGGATCAAGGGAAGGGAAGATCTTATAGACAATCAGGGCGATACCGGTGACCCCTCCAGTGACAAAATTATGGGGAATCAGAATACTGTTGACCCCGACGGCACAAAGAACAGCGCCAAGGCAGAGCAGTCCGATATCTCGAACGACCTGCCAAGGAGAAAGAAACAGGGCCTGTGGATTACCGCCTGTACGCATATGGAAAATACCAAGAACAAACCCCTGCCGCACCCTTCTGGGCAGACACGATTTGTCAACTTAATTTCAAAGAGTTACCCCTATCGAC
>CBFDDU010000086.1:0-15028 GCA_965603655.1 uncultured Candidatus Electrothrix sp.
GGAGGTCTCCCTTTGTTTTTTTGCTCCCCCTACTTATACATTCAAACAGACCACCCGTCAAACTGGGTCTCTAATAGGCGAATTAGGGTCTGACCCCAATTGACCAAGATCACGCACTTTCATTGCCCACCTACCTCCTTTACCCCGCAGAGTTACAAAAAGGATATCGGGTTTCGGTGGTCATAGGCACCTCACCCCTCTACGAAGCCTACCAGAGGTTCACACCGAGTTTAAGTGGCAAATTCGGAGTCTACGCTTACCTGACTAAGGCTTCCTTCAGATCCCTCATTGGCTCATACTCACCGGTTTATCCCTCTTCGGGCAGCTCATATGAGTTTCTTCGGGCACCCTTGCCTTCGTCTACATATTCCCTCCTTTCAGGGTTATGGCTGGACTTTCACCAGCTAGTTCGTGACCATGCCGGTCGCACTATAACCCCGTTGGGGTATAGAGTGCGCATCATACCCGGCTTGACAAAATCAATCGAATCTGACTCTCTTGACCTTTAAAACCAGATCGTTACCTTTAGAGCATTGGTTGTACAAACATGCAGTGGTAAAAAAATTGCTTTCGAAAAATCCATATAGTATAAATTACTATATAGGAGCAAAACACAAGTGCAAAAAACTTTACCAAAAAAAAGGGGGCAAACCCATGTATACCTCAAAATCATACAACAACGTTTTCCGCAATCAATATCGTATCTTTTTTCTGGTTGCATCCTCCGTTATGTTTCTCCTGCTGCCGCTGACCTCCGCGCACACAGCAGAAAAAGACAAAGAAATCAGCGGCACAGTAGACATAGCCCCTGGACTTTTCTGGCCCATCGGCATATGGAAGGTCGAAAACAAAAGGGTAATGGTTACTGATCAGACCACATTCAAAGGAGACAAATCCAAGGCCATATTTGGGGCGAACATCAGCGCCAAGGGTCATATTGTCGATGGTATTTTTACCGCCGTTGAGATTGAAGTCAGAACCAACGAAGACCATCTGATTGCCAATAAGTAGCTCTAATAAAATTTTAAAAAAGCATTAAATCTGAATATAAAAATGGTGGGTGAGTCTCTCTGATCACCCGATCATTTTTCATTCTTTACTGTTTCGGCCCGGTATGGTTTGGAAGGGGAATGGTGTAACATAGAGTACTGATTCAGCAGTAATCTTGCTCCTTGTAGAAACGCCTCGCCGCACGCGGCGATTACGTGTATTGCCTACTCAATGCTCCCTCATCAAGGGAGTGCATACGATTTTCCCGCACACGACTTTCCGCTACACCTCATACCTTGTCAACAAAGGAAAGAGCCTTTTATCCTCCTTGCGTGCATGGACAAGAATCTGGCTAATAACCGCCTCGCTTGCCTTGATGATTTGCTTGACCTGCTCTTTGGTCGGCGGTTGAGGATCATACAACGAGATAATCGCCTTAAACTCCGCCAGAGAAGCTAATATCTGCTTATGATCCTCCAGAAGCTCCTCAATAAATGCTCTTTCTTCTGGCGAGCCCTCTTGGAGGATAAGGGGAAAGAGTTCCTGCTCCTCAAACTCGAAGTGCTGAACAATATATTCATCTGAGAATTGATGCAGACGCACGGTATAATTTTCAGCATCGTCACTGGTAATGGTTCCGAGAAATTTCTCAAAAAAAACAATCGATTCTAGTATCTTGCCATGTTCATGGGCTTCTCTCGTTAATTTATCCATACAATCCTCTTTGCTCGATAATGTATCGAAATTCATTGTGCAGCTGATCCAAGCTTAGAAAAAAATCTCTATAATCAATCGCTATTAATTAAAAAAGTTGCAGATAAAAGTAAACTCTTATCTGCCCGAAAGGGTCAATGAGCAGAGAAAAACGTTTTACACCGGAAACACTTCCCCTCCCTGCGAAACCGAATATTTTCTCCACAAATCAAAATTCCAAGTGCCCGATGACATGTCAAATCAGACCTCCGGCAAAATTTCCAGCTGCTCAAACAACTGTATAAGTGGCTCCAAGGCCTTGCCCGGATCTGCGTAATAGCGGCTCCCGCGAATCCTGAAAACCTGCCAGCCGCATCTTTCCAATTTTTCTTGTTGCTCCAGGTCAGCAGTATACTGTTCTGGCCCCTGCCATTGATCACTATCGCACGCAATGGCAAGATGGGCCCGCTGCCCTTGGACAACTAAATCTATGTTTCTACCAGCAAAGGCATATTGCGGGACAACTCTATATCCCATCCCCCCGAGATGCAGGGCCATATCCACTTCCAACCAGCTCTGAAACGGTGCTGGGGGGCTCTCCACAGTTCTGTTAGCCCGCTGCGATGCTGTACGTAATGCCTCCTGTTCCTCCAATCCCATGCCAATATGTTGAACAACCGGACGATGAAAATGCTGCAGAAGCTTATATCGTAAGCATTCAGGACGCAGATGCTTTTCCTGCACAGAATGAAAGAGCCACATCTGTTCCCGTGCCCGGCTGGCGGCCACGTTAAATCTCTGTTGCTCTGCCGCCTTGGTCAGAGCCCTAATTTTTTGCTCAGGAGCGGTCACCATACTCAGAAAAATAATATCTCGCTCACCGCCTTGAAAGCTGGAAGAATTGCCGCAAAGAAGCTCTCGCAGCCCCATCTCCTCAACACCAAGGGCCCTGATCAATAATTCTTCAATAAGATAGGCCTGCGCTGTTCCCTGAAGAACGATAACCCCCATTGTTTTTCCCTGATAGCGCTCTTCCTGACAGCATTGCGCTATGGTCGCAACTAAGGCCTCTGCCTCCTCCTGATTAATCATCCGTTGCCCCCGTCCTTGCCGGGATCCGTTTTTAACCAGAACAGCCTTGAGGGGGGCAAGACGGTTCGGCAGATACTGACGAAGAGGAACCAGGGGATCATCCTGATAAAAATGCGTATTACTGAAGCGGATAATCTCCGGCATACAACGAAAATGTTCCTGCAAAACAACTCGATTGCTGAAACGCAGAAGCCCATGATCAAAAAGGCTGGATTCCACATCAAAGGAATCTGCGTGCTCAAAATCAGAAAGATAATGCTGCATGTGCTGCTGCACATGTTCCCGGTTTATCCCCACCGCCTCCGGGCTGATCTGCTTATCATCACCCGCAGCAAGAATTTGTTTGCCGAGATAGAGCAGGGGCAAGGCTTCTGGTCCGCATTGTGAGGCCTCATCAACGATGACGAGATCAAAGAATCCGGGCTCGGCAGGCACGGTTTCATACACACGATGAAGCGGCATAATCCAGACCGGGATGGCAGCTCGGCATGCCTTGAGATGACGACGGGCATTCTCTTTATGGGTCTGCGCATGTTTTCCTGTCCCTTTGCCGAATTTCTTCATGGCCTGCTGCCAGGCAACCATATGCTGATGTTGCCGGGCAGTTATGCTACGAAAGAAATGTTGCCAGGCCTTGGCCGCTGTCAACGCAGAAAGCTCTTCCCGAATCTCCAGCGCAAGCCGCTGACTATGCCGGTGCAGACTTTCCAAGTCGTTGCTGAGGAATGCATAAAGCCAACTCTTCGCTTGTGCCCAAGACCAAGCCTGCTCAAGTTGCCCCAAGCGGTCTGCCCACGCTCCCCTGTCCTGACAGTTTCTCAGTTGTGCGGCCAAATGCGGTGCAATATCAACCAATCCGTCCAGCAAACAATTCTTCTCAGCAAGCTCCCCGCTCCTGACTTTGAGCTCTTCAATCTCTATAAAGAGTTGCTGATAGGCCTCAATATCTCGCTTTTGCAGACTTTTGATGACCAATTTTGTTATCGGATGGGCATTGCTTCGTTGGTAAAAAGCAGAAACTGTCTTCTGGGCATGAACTATTGAAGAGCCAAGCCAAAGAAAATCAAGACGGGCAAGAACAGCCTGACAGTCCTCCAGCAGATCCTGGACAACAGCGATATCTGACCAGTCCGGCATGTTCAGACCATTGATTGAACCAAGCCTTTCTTCGAGGGTTTTTCGTTTTTCATGAAGAGAAAAAATCTGTTGCTGTGTTTTCAAGAGCTCATTGAGCTCAGCAAATTGCAGGGAAAAATGACCAGAACTTTTCTCCGCTCTTCCCTCCCAGAGATGCCAGACATAATATAACTTCCGGTCAACCAGGAGATAATCGACAAGCTTCCACAGCGCATCCACGGTGTTACACGGCTGACCGTCCACCTTAATTTTACTGAGCAAGCTCCCATGTTTTCGAACGATTTCTGGTTTAAAAATCCATTTACCAGCCCGGCCGCCTTCCTTGAAATGCTTTTTCAGGGCCAGCGCATCCTGCAAAAGATTTTTCCGGTCGACCTCCCAAGAAATATCAACCTCTAAGGTATCAATCCGATTAATAAGCTTCGAGACACCTTGCAGCCCCTCCTGTGAACGTTGCAATAAATCTTGCCAGACACCGCTGCGTCCACAGAGCACATCATAAACAGACTGTTTAATCCAAGGCATAGGGCGTCGCTGCAATCCCCGCACAGTCTCTGTAAAATCAGTAAGCTGATCTCGAACCGCTTCAACCGCTTTCCGGTCTGCTTTGCCTGCCTGAAAAAGCACCTTTCCTTGGCCGCTCTGGAGACGCTGTTTTCCGAGGACCGCAGCCTGCCGGGCCTGTTCTTCTTTTTCAAAGGCCTCTTGCACCTTATGCACCGGAAATTGCTTCTCAAGCTGAGGCAATTCTTTGCCAGCCAGTTTTTTCTCTTCTCCCGACTCGGTTACACGCAGATATCTACGAAGGAAAAGGAGTTGTTGATCAGACCACGGCAGAGGCGTATCAAGAGAGATTGTATCTGTAAACCAAGCAAAGGCGGGCTCCTCTTTGCACAACTGTTCGGCAATCTGAGCAGCTGTTCCGGAGTAGCGCCCTTGACTTACCGTTTGACCTACCGTATGCCCTACCGTATGGTGCTGGGTTTCCCGCTCCCGCAGAGCCAGGATCTTTTTCTCGGTGGATTGCCTAGCCTCTTGTTTTGCCTGAATACGCTCTTCCAGCTCCCGAATATGATCGTCCTCTGCTGGTTGCCGAATTTTCTCCGCTGCCAAGATGTCCTTGATCTTTTGTTCCAAATCCGCCTGCTCTTCCCTGCCCTGCTCTGCTGCGTTAAAACAAAGAGGACGAATATTCTTAGGAAGGAGATCATGGAGCACATGTAAGGCTCTGGTGGTCTGCGCTGTCACCAAAACCCGTTTCCCCTGGGCCAGCAGATGACAGATAAGATTGGCGATAGTGTGCGATTTTCCGGTGCCCGGAGGCCCCTGCACGAGCACCCCTTTATTCTCTTTGAGTTTCTCGACTATCCGACGTTGCTCCCGGTTGGAGGGAAAAGGGAAAAAGATTACCTCCTCAACCTGCTCCTGTGCCGGTTTTTTCAAATCGTTCTTTCTTTCCTCCGGTAAAATTTCGCAGAGGTTAAAGAACTCTTCCGGTATTTCTTCCGATATTTTTTCTGATCTTGTTGCACCGGATATGCGCTGATCCAAAATCTTATCAAGAAAATGTTCCAGAGGATGCATGGAGCGTTTTCTCATGACCAGGGCCGGGGCATAGGTAATAAGCGGCTGCGATGTCGGAGAAGTCAGGGCATTTCGCTCGGGCTGAGCCGGGTCAGGAACGTATTGCCCTGGAGAATCTGCGAACAACGTCTGGGCAAGGGTGTTGAGGACAGCATCAACTTTTTTCTTCTTATGGAGACTCCCCTCTAATGCCTGACAAGTAGTTCGGATGAGCTCATGAACGTCCTGCGGCTGCTCCTCCAAGGAAAGCATATCCAGTTCAACTCTTGGGCTCGGTGAGGCCTGATAAACGGTCAGCCTTTTCGAGGTCGGATCAAAAGAGATGGTGGCTTCCGTGACAAGAAGATGCCGTTGGACAATTTCCCGGTTCGGGGTTTCCCAAGTTAAGAGGCCGAAACAGAGCAGCAGTTCATATTGCTCTCCGTGCTTTTGCTGCTCCTGGTACAAACGAAACAGGTCAGTAGAGATCCTCTCATGAGAGAGAATACGTCGACAGTGCTCTTGCCAAGGTTTCCATTGCTGATCAAGATACTCTTGCCATTGCTGTTCTCTGCGGGCAATGGTATCCGCATAAAACGCCTCCTCGCCCTGCGCTTTGAGCACCGCCGAGGTTGCGTCCGCAAACTCAACCGGAAGACGCAGTTCTGGAACCGCATCAAGATTGTCCAAGCTCTCCTTTTTAATCCACTTACTGCATCCTTTGGGAGGCGGAGGCAACGGAGGTTTTTCCGTCCTTTTAACTTCAATCCAGAGAGAATCGTCGGACTGCCCCTGTTCGCCGCTGACAACACCGGAATCAAGGGGCAGCCAAAAGACCTTTTTATACTGTTCCAGCGTACGAATAGTCTTTGCGTTAATTGTCGATAATGCACGCAAGTACCGAACAAGCCGAACTAACTTCTCTGCGCTGTTCTGTGTCAAATCACTCAAAATCACTCATTGTCAAGGAGACCGGGAGTTCCATCCAGAGGAGGTGAGCCTCCTCAAGAGTTATCAGACCGGAGGAAATCCCGGTCCGGCTGTACAGTCAGGAGCCTTTCTTTTTTATTTCTTTTAAAATGGTAAGGCCCAATTTAAACCGGGGCATCTCTTCCTTTCTGACCATCTCATAGAAATCACAATCTCGACAGTCACCGAATTTCTCCGCATAATCCCCCTGCTGCTCGCCCTTACAGAGCGAGCCAGCTATGGCCCAGCAACAACGTCCTGCCTTTTCTCCGCCATGAATACCTTCCGCCCTTCCCTCTTCAGCAACAGGGCAGACTCCCAGCTCAGAGACCTTGTCTCCGCCCGGCTCACGCCCACATTTTTTGGCTTCCCAGCAGTTTAATTTTTTTTTCATCTTTCAGTCCTCGTTGTATAATAGCCATGACCTACGGTCACAACAAAGTATAAAAATTGATGCACGACTCGAACAGGTCACTGATCATTTCCATATAAATTGATTGAACCGATTAGTTACCGGGGCATTGACCTTCTTACGCCCCTACTTATAGTTAACATGGATTATCATTAGGGGGCAAGGGAGAGCTGACAGGTCTGCACTGTTTCCACAGAAAAGATATCATGTTCTCCTCTATTATACCTTGCCTGATTAATGGTTGTGTACCTAACAAACCAGCATAAATGTCCTACCCAGTCGTTATATCCCTCACGGATAACTCCTCATTTCCCCTTGACAAACCAAGGTCGGTTCTGTAGAGGAAGTCACAAGAAAAGCAGTATAAAGCGCTCTGCGCACTATACGAAATAATCTCAACTCATTGAGCATAAGGGGTTTTCCGGTGCCAGCTGATATGCCTAAAAAAAATGATATAACAAGATTTCGCCCTGATGTCAGTAAATCTGTGCATCTTTTTGCTGCCCCCCTTATCTGGACAGCTGTGATGCTGCTGACCTTCTTAGTTGTAAGCATCCCGCTCGGCTGGATCGGTTTCAGCCTGACCGGATGGCTGCTCTTCATCGCCCTCTTTGTCGGCACCATCAAATCCCTGACCATTCTGGATAAATCAGCCAAAAAAAACCTGACTCGCATCATGACGCTCAATGATAAGAGTTGCATCGGCGCGGTCTACCCCTGGAGGACCTGGCTCCTCGTTATCCTGATGATGGCCACGGGCATCGCCCTGCGCAGCATGACCGAACCGGGTCTGTTCCTGGGCACGGTCTATCTTGCCGTGGGTTGGGGCCTCCTTCTCTCAAGTCGCCACGGCTGGGAACACTGGCTGCGTCGGATGCGGAGCAGGTAATCAACGAAAAAGGACCAACGAATTGAACTGCATCACAGGAGAAAATATTGCCAACCTCTACCATCGCTCTGCTGCGGTGGTGGACTTAGCCTGCATACGTCATAACCTCCGGGTCGTTCGAGAAAAGGCCCCCGGTCGGAAAATCATCGCTATGGTCAAGGCCAATGCCTACGGCCACGGTCTGGTAAGGGTTGCCGAGCATCTGGCTTCCGAAGGTGTGGATTATCTCGGCACCGCCTTTGTTGAAGAGGCCCTAGAGCTGAGAAAGGCAGGTATAACCATTCCCATCATCACCTCAGGTCCGTTTTCCAAGTTTCAGATCGGGCTATTCATAGAAAATAATATCGACCTGACCATTGCTTCTGTGGATGCGCTGCAATATATCCGAGAAGCTGCTCAATTTTACGGAAAACGGGTCAATATCCACCTGAAGATCGACACCGGCATGATGCGGATCGGGATACGCTATGCAAACGCCCATAAACTCTTTGTCGCTGCCTTGGAGGCGGAAAAACACCTGAACCTCGTCTCCATCTTCTCCCATTTCGCCAATGCAGATAATGAAGACCTTGGATTCGCGCATCTTCAGCTGGAACGATTTCTTGAAGCAGCACGTTTTTTTGATAATGAACATCGTCCCTCCCCCCTGCTCCAGATCGCCAATTCCGCCGCTATCCTGCGGATCAAGGAAAGCCAGCTCGATATGGTCAGGCCGGGAATCATGCTCTACGGCTACCACCCTTCACCTTCCTCCGAATCCAAGGCAGACCTGCTGCCCGCTCTTTCGCTCAGGGCAAAAGTCATGTATTTCAAGGTCGTGTTGGCCGGGAACTCCATCGGCTACGGCAGGACCTGGACAGCCCCGCAGAACTGCCGGGTTGTGACTCTTCCAGTGGGATACGGCGACGGCTATGCTCGCGGTCTCTCCAACAAAGCACAGGTTCTGCTGCGCGGCAAGAGATATCCTGTGCTAGGAAGCATCTGCATGGATCAAACCATGATCGGCATCGGTGATGGAGAGGCTTATATCGGGGATGAAGTGCAGCTCATCGGCAGACAGGGCGAGGAGGCCATCACGGCGAACGAACTTGCTAATCAGCTCGGCACGATTAATTATGAGGTTCTGACCAATATCAGCGCACGGATTCCCCGGATCTACATCAATGAGAACCGGGCTCATACTCGGGATGTTCCCCCGAGCTGATACATATAGCCCTTTGGGGCATAGTGGTGCCGTCATTACGTAGGGGCCAATTACCCTGTCCCGGAGGGACATATAATAATAGCCCAGTGATTTATCGCTGGGGAGTCAGATAGGGTGCGTCCAGCGCACCAAAAAAAAAGGGGGCATATTTATTTATCCCCTGAAGCAATCCCGGCCGCAATAACGGCAGCAGCCCTCCCCGCTTCAACACAGGCATCTCGGAGCCGCCAGTTTCCCCGGTTTCGATTCTCCACCATATTACTGATACAGCGAACCTCCAGGCAGGATAGAGAAAATGCTTCACAAACCCGAGCCACTGCCGCCCCTTCCATATTTTCACAAAGCCCGCGAAACTGACGCCCGATCTGATTTCCCCGGCGTTGGGTACCGCTGGCACAGTTCACTGTGACAAAGGTGCCCTGCTTATAGGAGATACCCGCATCCCCAAGAACCCGGCCTGCGACCGATAATACATCAGGATCAAGGATAAACCTGTCTCGAACCGGTAAATCTCCCCTAAAGGGTTCCACCTTGTCGGCCAGCTGAATACCGAGATCACCGAATACCTCCTGTTCAGCAAGACAGATGCCCAGCAGACCTGCCTGAACCAAGGTATCATTTTCCAGGTATGCCCCGGCAATACCAAAATTCAATACGCAATCTATCTCCGACCGCTTATGGAGAATATTCGTCAGAGAGAGCGTCGTCTCCACCGGCCCAATCCCGGTGATAAGGCAAGGTATAGAACTCTCCCCCCCAGCATCAAAAAATGCCTGCATCTCCAGCTCTGTCGCCGCTGTCATCAAAACGTTCACGATGGCTTTCCCCTCTCAAGCAAAAAATATCGTTTAACCAAGCAGAGTCTATCCTTCTTGCTAATCCGTTTATAGTCCAAAGAAAAGCTTTTTCAACGCGCTCCTATTGCTCTGCCGCCTGCTCAGCTGCAAGGGACTGACATATATTTCTTTTTGACAGAAATCTTCTTATAGTTTACAACCATTATGCATATGCCTTTTCTTCTGCCCGCATGTTCTCATACTGCTCGGCGGGCAATAAACCAAATAATGACAGTTTAATTGATGACAGTTCGTGCGATGCCGAACGTTATAGATATAGAATTGATCCTCGGAGGCCCGATCATGAATTCCTTGATGAACAAAACCCAGCTGCAGAACACTATACGCATAGCTCGGAGCAGTCTGCTCCTGCTCGTCGTCTGCTGTTGTGTGGTCATCGGCAATAATGCCTTTGCCCAATACCCGGATAGCAGCCCGTATTCCTCTGCGCAATATCAGGCCGATATTGAAGCGACCGACAGTGGTGGGGGTACCTGGGGGGAAATTCTGAAGATGAATGTCCGTATCGAAGGATCCAGTGTGATATTCAACATCACCTCAAAGAAAGGACCTTTTTACAACGCGAACAGCGTCAGCATCAGGTCTGGGAGCCATACCGGCCCCATCGTCGCAGCCGGAAAAGTTCCTCCAGGGAGCGAAGCTGCAAAACTGCGGCTTGATCTGAGTGCTGTTGCATCTTTTCCCCATCGTTTTTTTGCAACCATAACCAATAATGTCGGCTATGCCTGGGTTGGTCCCATCCAAATCTCAAAAAATGAAACAGCAACAAGAGAGCCTGTTCCCTGGGATGATCCGCAACCAATTACGCAGCCAGCTCATGGAGCTAACGGACCGCAGCGCCCCATTATTAATGAGTCTCCTGAGCGGACAGCAATAAACACAGCAGTTACCCTTACTGTGACTGCGGGCCAAACGCACAGCAATGATATGGTCAGAGTCCAATGTACGGCCAGTAATTCTGACAACACCCCGAGCAGCCCGTATCGTTCCGACTGGATTTATAGCGGCGACACCATAAATATCCCCCTGACCTTTCATTCAACAGGTACACAGGCTATTTTCTGCAATACCCTGGACAGCTACGGTGCCACCAGTTCCCTGAGCCAACGAACAATCACGGTTACTCCAGGCCAGAGCTTCTCTGCATCTCCTCCACCGAGGAGAGAACTTTCCAGTACTCCACCTGCGCCGAGGCGAGATCTCTCCATACCTGCTCCTGTTCCTGCACAAAGACGAATCACCAGCACTCCAGCGCCTCTCGTCGAGGTTGCCGATCAGGGCCCAGCCAACAGTCCTGTCAGCATCACCCTGGTTGCCGGACATGACCCCCAGAACAGAGATTTGGTCAGAATAGGCTGTACCGCTGACGATTCCAACAGAACAGCAGCAGATCCCTACCTGTCAGATTGGCTCCCACCGGAAGCAGAAACCAAGGGAATGGTTACCTTTTACTCGCCCGGCGAAAAAAATATTTACTGCACCTCGTACAGTCGCCAGGGAGCAACCAGTCCTTCAACCAGAAAGACAATCAGTATCCGATATGCCAACCAGGTACCGAGCCAACCGGAGATCAGCGCGTATCCCTATAACACGGATCCCGGCAAAGCAACCTATATCTCTGTTACTGCTGGCTCAGATCCTGATGGAGAGCTGGTTAAAGTCCAGTGTTCAGCAACAGATTCCAATATAACAGGAAATGCTCCTTATATTTCCGACTGGGTAGCACCGCAGTCAACAGTTACTGCCACTCTGTCCTTTTACACCTCCGGTGATAAGGAGATCTCCTGTGTAACGATTGATGGCAAAGACGCGCAGAGCGATAAAGCAACACGAAAAATACATGTGCACAGCTCCCAATACAATCCGGGATACGCCCCTGACCATAACTTCAACAACAAGTCGGACAGTTCCGGACAAAAAGACTGCGGGTGCCAACAGAAGAATACCTCATCGTATCCTATAAAGAGCAATGCAAGACAGGGCGGGAGCATCACCTTCAATCAACCCTATATTCCAGATCACTCCAATCCTGAATACCCAGGTCGTCGGAGCGTTTTTCAAGCACCCGAACCACAGCCCGATCTCAAAGGCCAGGTCGTGTACAGGAGCAACGGAAGTCCTGCTCAAAATGCTCTGGTCAAGATTTGGGACACGATGTCCGGCAGGGCCTATACCGCCACAACAGATTATCAAGGTGATTTCACCATAAATTTCATCCAAAAGAATCTCACAGGACAGATACAGGCGACAAAAGGGGCAGATACCTCAGTGATCCGAGAAATACACATCAAGGGTGACGAACCGACTGTTATCGACCTGATCCTTATAGATAGGGCTCCTGCGCAATCAATGCAACAAACTGCACCGCCAGCCCATAACAGCGTTTGGCAGTTTAATTGAGTTCGCGCAGAATAATTCGCAGGCCAGATGAAAGCACTCGCCCCACCATGAGGGGCGGGTTTGCAACATAGCGGATGTTTTCCCCGTATGTACTGTTGTAGGGGCGACCCCCTGTGTTTACCCTTTCATACCGGACAAACACACAGGTTTGCCCCTACAGCCCGGCAACGAAAACGAGATTTTTTTTTTGCACAATCTCGGAACTGCGAAAAGGCATCTTGAACGTACAGCAAATATAATAATGTCTGAAAAATGTAACGATAAGGTAGAAAATGTCGTAGAGGAGATCTACTGCCTGTCCTCCTACGACTACCCCTTACCGGAAAATCAAATCGCTCAACAACCTGTAAAGCAGAGAGATCAGTCACGCCTTTTGGTCCTGGATTGTGTCAACAACAGCAGGCAACATACGCAGTTTGAAACGCTTTGCGAGCTCATCAGCCCCGGCGATCTGCTGGTGGTGAATAACACAAAGGTCTTTCCGGCACGTTTATTCGGACACAAGGAGACTGGCGGCAAGATCGAAATGCTCCTTCTCCATTTTCCCGCTCCGGTTAAACAGAAAGAGGGCATCTCTCAGGCAACAACACTGGCCCTGATAAAAAGCTCCAAACGCCCGAAGCCCGGTAGCATGCTCCATTTTTCTGATGCACTACAAGCCAAAGTGGAAGCCCTCCTGCCCGATGGCAAGGCAGAAATCAGGCTCTTCTACCCTGCCCATGCCGACCTTGAACTGCTCCTTGAAAAACATGGGGAAATCCCCCTACCACCCTATATCAAGCGACCTGAAGGAAACACAACTGAAGACACCCAACGTTATCAGACAAACTATGCCCGTCATCTCGGCTCGGTTGCCGCTCCAACAGCAGGCTTACATCTCAGCAACCCATTGATAAAAAAATTAAAAGGTGCCGGAATCGGCTTTGCAGAGGTTACCCTGCATGTTGGTTACGGGACTTTTGCTCCTGTACGCTGCGAGGATATCCGTGACCATACCCTGCATAAGGAATTGATCCGTGTTCCGGAAGAAACAGCTGAAGCGATCAATACAACCAGAGAAAACGGTAGGAGGATATGGGCAGTGGGCACGACCACCGCAAGAACGCTGGAGTTCGCTGCCGGACATACTGATAAAGAGGGAAGACTGCAACCGATTGAAAAACTCTGCGGTCTTTATATGTATCCTGGTTACCGATTTAAAATAGTAGACAACCTGATCACCAATTTTCATCTTCCCAAGTCGTCATTACTATTTCTGGTTGCCGCACTGGCAGGAAAAGAACGTGTTCTGGAGGCGTATGGGGAAGCTGTGGAACAGGGATATCGTTTTTTCAGCTACGGCGATGCAATGGCGATTATCACCAAGAGATAATCCGAGAATATACTGATGAGCCTCTCTTTTCCTGATAAGCTTACTCATCATCATCCGGTTCCAATTCAAAAGAAATAGCTTTAACGAACTCTGCCCCCAACTGCATAGGGTCCTCGGCTTCGTAGAGTAACGTCGTCTGAAGAAAGAGAAAACTTTCGTGGCCCATCGAGGTAAACTCAAGGGCGATACCTTCATCACTCACCCTGACAACAGCACAGTGGGCACGCAGTTCAACGCCGAAACTATTCTCAGGATTACTGAGTTCCACCGTACAGATATCCCCTTTCTGCTGCTCAAACCTGCCTTTCACATACATCCCGCCCAAACTGAGATCATTGACGGTGTTGTGTATATATTTTTTTCCTTCGAAATCAAGATGTACATCCCGTTGGAAATCCACCCGAGTATACTGTCGGGCACTCTTACTATTCATCTAACCGCCTTTTATGGGAAGAATTCACAGAGCCTCTAAAAGCAATAATCCTTGCTCGTAACATGTCATCGGCACTGGGTAGCTATTATTCCAACGTGCTCAAAAAGCACAATATGCAGTGCTCTTTTGAAGTGACGAGTAACGATATAATCGTATATAGAAATAATGCAAGCCCTGTACCGTTTCATCACAACAAACTGATAATAATAAATGATCCTTCTTGTTTTTTCAAAACAAATATGCCTTCAACCTGCCCATCAGGGATTGCTTTCGAGCAATTGATATCCCTTCACTGCCCCCTGTATTTCTCAAAAAGAATATAATCATCTGAAAACATTATCATGTCCAAAGTTCGGCCCATGATAGTACTCTTTCCCCTAAGATTCCATTCCACCCGACTCACCCAGGGATTCTGGGAAATCCCCCCGCAAGAATGAGCTCTCCGCCTTATTGTACGGGCATCTTAAATGTGGTTTACAATTTATAGTATGAACTTTTTTCCATCCATCTCTATCAACCACGAAAGAACCAGAGAGTATTATGACAAATCTTTTTATGCTCTATTCCGGAGCCGTTGCCCTTGGTGCGCTGCATGC
Organism: uncultured Candidatus Electrothrix sp.; assembly: GCA_965603655.1. Lineage (GTDB taxonomy): Bacteria > Desulfobacterota > Desulfobulbia > Desulfobulbales > Desulfobulbaceae > Electrothrix. Next base: position 14,608 of record CBFDDU010000086.1, read on the forward strand.
TTTTGAGCCCGGACACGGAAAAACCCTGATCGCCGCTTATATGATCGGCACCAGAGGCCGGGCTTGGGACGGCCTTCTTCTGGGGGCAGTCGTCACTATCACCCATACCTTCAGCGTCATTCTGCTCGGGATTACGGCTAAAATCCTGTCCAAAACCTACTCGGACGAAATACTCCATGACTGGCTCGGCTTAATCTCCGCCGCAATTATTATGGCTGTAGGCGTCTGGATGCTCCGACAGCGGCTTTCCGGCAAGAGTACTCATCACCATGTGCATCTCTTCGGCAAGGGCCACAGTCACGAGCACCATCATCCGCACACTCATAAACATAGCCATGACACAGAGCAGGACGACCACCATGATCATAGCCACAACCACGATCACGCCTTAGACAAGAAGGAGCACGTTCACGAGCATCAT
>CBFDDU010000087.1:0-14978 GCA_965603655.1 uncultured Candidatus Electrothrix sp.
CCATGAAGTTGTTTCAAGAGGCGGGTACCCATCCCATCGCCGCGCCCACTGATTTTCTTATCAAAAATAATAATCAGCTCACCTCATTATCCTTTGTGCCCACCTGTGAAAATCTTGGGCTTTCACAGCGGATGATCTATGAATGGGCAGCTCAGGCGTGGGATTCTGTCAGCCAACTGATTCCGTAAATCTTGTCGTTTTTTTCTGCTCCCTGCTCGCCAGAAAAAGAAGAGTATATAATGAAGAGGGACGATAACGTACTATACACAGGTCACGCTCTGTGATATTATATTTGTTATATTGAATTGTTGGAAGAGGAAAAGCTATCTATAGCCTTGCAACATATTGTTATATCGGGCTAATTATCCAAGGTTTCGTCGGGTGACAGATTATTAATCCTGGAACGATTGGATGAACCGAAAAAAATTAAATTGAGTGCTCAATGAAGGTTAAAGGGTTTACTGCTGCTGCTGTCCAGGCAGGCATTCGTTATCAGGATCGACTTGATCTCGGCCTGATCTATTCTGAGGTTCCGGCCGTGACGGTCGGCATGTTTACAACAAATACGGTCCAGGCTGCTCCTGTTGTGCTGGGCAAAAAACGTCTGCTGAAGGGTAAGGCACAGGCTGTGTTGGTGAACAGCGGCAATGCCAATGCCTGTACAGGTGAGCAGGGCATGGAGTTGGCATTGCGCACAGGCTCCTTAGTTGCTGATGCCTTGGGGATTGATGAAGAATTAGTGCAGGTCGCGTCCACCGGGGTTATTGGCGAGTCGCTGAACATAGATCCTTTTGTCCGGGCTGTGCCGGGGCTTGCCGCCTCTTTAAAGGAAGATGGTTTTGATGATCTCGCTCAAGCAATCATGACCACAGATACGGTGCCGAAGACCTCATCCACCACTGTGGAGATCAACGGAGTTGCCGTAAATTTGCTGGGCGTTGCCAAAGGCTCCGGGATGATCATGCCAGATATGGCAACCATGCTTTGCTTTGTTGTGACAGATGCTCAGATTCCTTTTTCTGCATTAAATGAAATCGTCAAAACCGGGGTGGAACAATCATTCAACCTGATTACAGTGGACGGGGATACCTCGACCAATGATACGGTTTTGGTTATGGCGAACGGAGCTGCGAAAAATCATTGGATCGACGAGGAACATCAGGAAAGTGTAAAGATTTTCACGGAAGCACTCCATAAAATCTTTAAGGATCTTGCTTTGCAGATTGTTTCTGATGGTGAAGGAACAACCAAGGTGGTAACCATTCGGGTGGTTGGCGCCAGAAGCAAGGAAGAGGCCATGAATGGCGCCCAAACCATTGCTAACTCTGCTTTGGTTAAGACAGCATTTTTTGGTGAAGACGCGAACTGGGGCCGGGTTATTGCTGCGCTCGGTCGGTCAGGATGTCAGTTTCAGCCGGATCGGGTCTCTATAGCCTTTGATGATGCGGTCATGGTTGAAAACGGCCTCGGGTGCGGGAAGGAAGCAGAAAAAAAGGCCTCTAAGGTGTTGCAGCAAAAACAATTTACCGTTACTGTCGATCTGCATGACGGAAGTGGAAATGCAGAAGTGTTCACCACGGATTTAACATGTGATTATGTTAATATTAATGCCGATTATCGTTCCTGACTCGAGACATTGCACGTAAACTGTTGAAAGGCTCAGGCTGGCGAGGTTTCGGTGAAGAACAGGAGGAAGGGATGACGGATTATGCCGGGGGCGATTACCCTCATGAGATTCAGGGGATTTTTCAAGAGATTGAACAGGCCCTTGCCGGTGCAATTGGGCCTGCAGCTGGCATGATCCTTCGTGATTATATTGAGCAATGGCAAGGAAACGGCCCTGTTGTCGCTGCTCGCATAATTGAACTGACCACAGCCTTGGTGGAAGAAATCGGCGACCCTGAAACAGCTCAAGAGTTTATTAGTAGAGTTGAGAAAAAATGTTGAGTACAGGTGTGGTTGCCTGGAATAAGAAGGGCGAACACAGAGGTTCCCGCCCCTACAGGGCATTCTTCCTGAACCGCGTGAGACGCTACATTAAGTAACATAGGGAGTTTTGATGCGAAGGACCAAAATACTGATTGCTGCCTTAGTTATTCAATGCGGAACAGCCCTGACCTGTTATGCCGGTTGTCTTTCTGGAGACTGTAAAAACGGTGTAGGAGAGTTACAAAGTACCAATGGACGGGTATACGAGGGGGAATTTAAAAAAGGTTTTCTCTGGGGACGTGGGCGTCTGGTTACCCCGGACGGGATGCAGTATGATGGCGAGTTTGTCCGAGGTAAGTTCCACGGTTTCGGCATATTAAAGACCCTGGATGGCCGTTCCTATAAGGGTACCTTTAAAAATGGTGTGATTGACGGAGAAGGTATCCTGAAGGAGGCTGACGGGCGACGCTACCAGGGAGAATTCGAGCTTGGCAAGTTTCATGGTAAAGGCGTCCTGATGTATCCGGACGGCCGAAAATACGTCGGCGACTTTCGAAGCAATTTCCTGCATGGGAAGGGCGAGATGATCATGGCCGACGGCAGCAGTTTTGAAGGAGAATTCCGTGACGGTCATCCAGACGGTAAGGGGGTGCGTCGTTATGCTGACGGCACTGTCTATATCGGCGGCTATGTTGACAAGGTCCGCCAGGGCTACGGGATTCTGCAAATGTCTGACGGTACCCGCTATGAAGGCTATTTTGAAAATGATCTGTATAACGGACGTGGCACCTTAAAGGAAAAAAATGGTCGGGCCTATATTGGGACCTTTCTTGACGGAGCAATTACCGGTGAAGGAACGGTGAACTGGTCTGACGTTGGTCAGCGGTATCAGGGCGATCTGCTGAACGGGTTACCACACGGTAAAGGGACCATGATCTACGGAGACGGTTCCCGCTATGTGGGCCAATGGGAAAAGGGTATCAGGGTCGGTATAGGAAAACTGGAATATGCTGATGGGCGGGTCTATGCAGGGCTTTTTTCCAAGAATAAGCCTGTTGGTCGAGTTTCTAAACCGAAAAAAGCCAAAACAGCCGTTATGACCGCTGCTGCCTCTGAAGAGAAAGAACAGAATGACAGGAATGATGCCCCCGTACTTGCAGTAGTCACCCGCACCAACCCGGCAAAGAAGGCGAAGAAGGGACGTGCTAAAAAAGTACATGCCCCTGTTGAACCTGTTCAGGATCCTGAAATGGAGGTAGTGGACAGTCTGATTGAGGAAGAACTGATAACAGCTACGTTGGTAACAGCTACAGTTGAGCCGCCTGTCGAGTACCTTGAAGAACCTATTGAACAGGTTGAAAAGGTGACTGACAAGGTCCGAGCTGTTGAAAATATTAAAGAAGAGGCAGGAGGGCAGGAGACAGAGATACACATCCAGCAGCCAGTAGCCTCTGTAAAAAAAGCTGTTGAGCCTGTGCCACAGGTTCCCCCTGCTGAATATGAACCGCCTGTTGAAGAGTTTGAGATCAATGAAGAGGAGTTGTCAGCCCATCTTGCTGAGGTCAGAGAAGAGCAGAGAGAGGAACAACCGGAGGAAGAGGGACAGCTTGTTCTGATCAATGAAATTCCTTATTCCTTTCAGGGAGAAGAAGAGAAAGGGAAAAAATCATTCAGCGGGGTACGAGAGGTTGAGTTGCCTGATTCTTCCCATTATCAGGGAGAGTTCAAAGAAGGAAAAATGGAAGGTCGGGGCACCATGCAGCTGGCAGACGGAGAAAGCTATGAAGGCGAGTTCTCCGCAGGTAAGTTTCATGGGCAAGGAACCTATGTCTTTGCGGACGGACGCCAGTACAGCGGTACCTTTAAAAAGGGAGAACGCGAAGGAAAAGGTCTGTTCACCTATCTTGACGGCTCATCCTATGAAGGGGATTTTGTCAGAGGAGTCTTTGAGGGCAAGGGTACCTATATTTTTCCGGACGGCAGCTATTATAAGGGAGAATTTTCCGATGGTTTCTTTTCTGGAAAAGGGGAATTGGTCTATAAAAACGGCAAAAAATACAAAGGCGAATTCAAAAACGACCTGCCGCACGGGCATGGAAAGTTGACCTCAGCCGACGGTACTGTCTACGAAGGAATGTTTAAATCCGGTCGCAGGAATGGCGCAGGAACAATAAAGTATGCCGATGGTCGTGTTGCTAAAGGGGTCTTTAAAAATGATGAATTGGTTGAACAGGATTAACGTTGTTTACTATAACTGAGAAGCAAGAGCAGAGAATCCTGGAGATCCGCCGGGCCTTGCATCGCCAGCCCGAGCTTGCCTATCAAGAGAAAAAGACATCGGTCCTGATCGAAAAAGAGCTCGAGAGATTGGGGATACCTTATAGAGGAGGATTGGCTGGAGGCACCGGCATCAGGGCTGAACTGGGAAAAGGTACAGGTCCTTGCCTAGCCCTGCGGGCTGACATGGATGCCTTGCCAATTCATGAGGAAACAGGGCTTGATTTTGCTTCGCAGCAGCCTGGCATGATGCACGCCTGCGGTCATGACGGACACACGGCCATGCTGCTCGGAGCAGCAGAAGTATTGTCCCAGAGTACTGTGCTTGATGAAATAGGCGGCAGGGTGGCGCTCCTTTTTCAGCCAGCGGAAGAGGCGGGAAACGGGGCTGAGGCTATGATTGCCGATAACTGCCTACAGGATGTGGGTATGATTTTCTGCGGTCATATTGATACCCATCATCCGGTGGGGCATCTGGCCGTTGACCAAGGACTTATCTGCTCCTATGCTGATCCCTTTATCATTGAAATCTGTGGCCAAGGCGGACATGCGGCCAGGCCCCATGAAGCGATTGACGCTGTTGTGGTTGGTGCGAGTTTGGTGCTGAATATCCAGACCATGGTGTCCCGGATGATCAATCCGGCCCATCCTGGTGTGATTACTGTTGGCAGGATCGCAGCGGGAGCGGTGCATAATGTCATTGCTGGTAAGGCTGTGCTGGAGGGGACGATTCGTAGCACCCACCGGGATACCAGAGCCCAGATTATCAGGAGGATGCAGGGCGTGGTACGCGGTCTTGAGGAAATGTGCAGGGCCGAGATCAGTTTTACCCTCCACCGGGGCCTGCCCGCTGTGGTGAATGACCCGGTTTCCTGCGCTCTTGCCCGGCAGGCAGCTCAGGAGGTTGCGGGTATTGATCAGGTTATTTCCCAGGGATCCCCCAGTCTCGGGGGAGAAGATTTCTCTTTTTATCAGCAGAAAATTCCCGGGACCATGATTCGGTTCGGAGGGGCAAAAGACCCGAATACCGGCCCTGCCCATTCCGGTACTTTTGATTTTGACGAAAAAGTTTTAGCCTGCGGAAGCCGATGGCTGGCCACTGTTGCCGTCCATGGTTTGCGATATTTGCAAAAATCGTAAATCTCGGGAAACCTGATAGATGGAAGATAAGGCATTCACACCTGTATTTACCGGCAGCCAGGCCTATACTCTCGGTGTAGAGCTGGAATTTCAGCTTGTTGATTGTCATACACTGGACCTCGTGTCACGGGTAAACAGCATTTTGGAAGACCTTGTTCCAAAGGGAAGCGACAGAATTGCTCCGGAGTTCCTCCAATCTATTATAGAGCTGCAAACCGGTGTCTGCGATACGGTCGATGATGTGGCTGATGATCTCAGCCGACTCATCCATTTGGTTGAAGATGTGGCGATGAGGGAGAACTGCTATCTCTCTTCGACAAGCCTCCATCCTTTTGCGGAGCCTTCTGCCCAAGTATTGAGCAAAGGAGAGCGGTATCAGCGAATCATGGATGAACTGCAACAGGTTGGGCGGCAGTTCATTACCCAGGGAATGCATGTCCATGTGGGCATGCCTGATGGCGATACTGCGATCAAGGTCTGCGACATTATTCAACCCTACCTTCCCATTCTCCTTGCCCTGAGCAGTTCCTCACCCTTTTTTCGCGGTCAGGATACCGGGTTTCAATCCTATAGGACCAAGCTGTTTGAGGCGCTCCCTTTGGCAGGTATTTTGGGCCATCTCGGGAATTGGCAGGGCTATGCGGAAGAGGTGAACAATCTGCACGCGCATCAGGCTATTGAGCGGCTCAAGGATCTGTGGTGGGACGTACGACCAAGTCCCGGATACGGCACTATGGAGGTTCGCATTTGCGATCTGCCCTGTCGATTTTATTCCATCCTGGGCTTGACAGCTGCTGTTCAGGCTCTGGCTGCTTACCTTGCTGAAATCAACCTTTCTTCCCGCCCGGTCAGTTTACAGCTGCTGAAATATAATAAATGGCAGGCAGCCCGGCACGGGCTTGACGGACGTTTTGTCGATGTCTACGGGTTATTGGGCCGCTCCGATCTCACTTTGCGGCAGGCGGCAGATAAGCTGTTTCAGCTTATTCGGCCAGTGACCGACCGGTTTCAGACCACAGGTTATATTGGTGAACTTTGTACAATTTTGGAACAGGGCACCGGAGCGGATCGACAGCGCCGGTTGGCTGGAGGCGAAAAGAAAAAATTCAAAGAGATGATCATCAGCCTGAGAAATGATTATTGGCTGAGAGAGCAGTAAGGAATATGAATATGAAGAACAAAGCGGTTGTTGCTGCCGGTCATGAGGCAGTGGCCGAAGCAGCAGCTCTTATCCTGGAGGCGGGCGGCAATGCCTTTGACGCAGTGGTTGCCGCAGGCTTTGCTGGTGCTGTTGCCGAGCCGATGCTGACCAGTCTGGGTGGAGGCGGATTTACCTTGGCGCGTACGGCGGATCAGCAGGAAATATTTTTTGATTTCTTTGTGGATACCCCTGGCCTCGGCCTGGAGACCTCCAAGCTGGAGCCCCATTTTTATCCCATCGATGTTGACTTTGCCGGATCAAGCCAGGAATTTAATATCGGGCTCGGTTCTGCGGCTGTTCCCGGTACCCTGAAGGGCTTACTGCATATCCACGAACGGTTAGGGAGGATGCCGCTGAAAGAGGTTGTGGAGCCTGCGGTCACGTTGGCGCAAGGCCATGAGCTGAACCAGGTGCAGGCCTATTTTATTAAGATTCTCCGTCCGATCCTGGAAATAAGCGAAACCGGGGGCAGGCTGTATGAGCCCGACGGACATCTTATTGAGGTCGGCGAAACCTTGGCCAACCCTGAGCTTGCCGACTTTCTCCGTCATTTGCCCGAGGAAAAGGACAGGAACTTTTATGCCGGTGCTATCGCAGCTCGTATTGACCAGGACATGCGCAACGGCGACGGTCTTCTCACGACCCAGGATCTTGCCGCCTATAAGGTGATTGAGCGCAAGCCGCTGCGGGTACCGTACCATGATCATACCCTGTTGACAGCGCCGGATTTCGGTGGCTCTCTGATCGGCCTCTCCCTGCTCTTGCAGGAGCAAGCAGGGGATGTTGCTGGGCCTGTTCAGGAATGGGGCAGCCCGGAACATCTGCTTCGCACCTTAGGCCTTATGCGCGAGGTGGAACGGCTCCGTAAACAGGGGATCTCCAGCCCCCAGGCCTTGGCGGATTTTATCGCCGGTCAGGAAGTTCAGGCAAGTGCGGAACGAATTCGTCGATTCAGTCGGGGCACCACCCATGTCTCCGTTGCAGACAGCATGGGCAATGTCGCCTCCATGACCTGCTCCAACGGGGAAGGGTCTGGTTATTTTGTGCCGGGAACCGGCATCATGCTCAATAATATGATGGGCGAGGACGATCTCCATCCGGGCGGGTTCCATGCTGAACCGCCGGGGCAACGGGTCGGGTCCATGATGTCGCCGTCCGCGCTGCTCCATGATAATGAGATCAAACTGGTTTTCGGCAGCGGAGGCTCCAAACGCATCCGAACGGCCCTGTCCCAGGTATTGACCCAGGTTGTTGATTTTAAGAAAGACCTCTCTGAGGCAGTCCTTGCCCCGAGGATGTACTGGGACGGGGACGAGGAAATTCTTCAGGTTGAACCCGGCTTCAGCGCGGAGGCCATGCAGGCCCTGCAAGAGCAGGTAAAGGTCAATCTTTGGCAAGCAGCGGACCTTTACTTCGGCGGAGTGCATGCGGTGATGCCCGGTATCGGCGGGGTTGGCGACCCCAGAAGGGGCGGGGCCGTGGCTGTGGTGGAACTGTGAGCCTGTACATTCTCAAACGTTTTTTGCTCATGATACCCACCCTGTTTGGGGTCATGTTTATCACCTTTGTCATCACCCAGTTTGTGCCTGGAGGGCCGGTTGAGAAGATGATGGCCCAGATTGAGGGCCGTGGTGCGGGCGGCGAGTCAGGTGGTGGGCGCTCAGGGCTCTATCAGGGAAAACAGGGGCTTGATCAGGAGCGCATTGATCAGCTGAAAAAACTGTACGGTTTTGATAAACCGCCCATGCAGCGTTTTTTCTCCATGATGGGCTCCTACCTGATCTTTGATTTTGGCGACTCCTATTATCATCAGAAGGGTGTGGCTGAACTGGTTATTTCCAAATTACCGGTCTCCATGTCCCTAGGCATCTGGACCTTTTTGATTGTGTACTCGGTCTGCATACCTCTTGGGATCCGCAAGGCTGTTGTTGATGGATCCCGTTTTGATGTGATCACCAGTACCGTCATTCTCATCGGTTATGCCATACCCGGATTTGTCCTGGGTATCCTGCTTATTGTCCTCTTTGGCGGGGGCAGCTTCTGGAATATTTTCCCCCTGCGCGGACTGGTCTCGGATCATTGGGCTGATTTGAGTAGGACAGGCAAGGTTCTGGATTATCTCTGGCATATGGTTTTGCCCATCATCTCCTCAACAGTGGGGAGCTTGGCGGTCATGACCATGCTGACCAAGAACTCCTTTTTGGAAGAAATTCGCAAACAGTATGTCATGACGGCCCGGGCCAAGGGGCTGGGCGATAATCAGGTCCTCTACCGACATGTGTTCCGCAATGCCATTATTCCGATCATTACCGGCTTTCCCGGTTCCTTTATTACTGCTTTTTTTACCGGATCACTGCTCATAGAAACGATTTTTTCCTTGGACGGTATGGGCCTGCTGGCCTATGATTCTGTCCTGAACCGGGATTACCCGGTGGTGCTGGGGACCCTGTATTTTTTCACCCTGATCGGGCTGATTGCCAGACTGCTTTCCGATCTCAGTTATGTCTGGGTTGATCCGAGAATCAGTTTTGAGAAATTACAGTGATAAGGGAAAGATCATAGCTATGAATAAACAGACCCTTGCAGCTCGACGATGGCGGAATTTTAAAAAAAATCGGAGAGGCTTCTACAGCCTGGTGATCTTCAGTCTTTTGTTCGGCGTTTCCCTTTTTGCCGAGGTCTTGAGCAATGATAAGCCCTTGCTGGTCAAATACCAGGGCGAGTATTATTTCCCTCTGCTCAAGGCCTATCCAGAGACTGTGTTTGGCGGTGATTTTGAAACCGAGACAGATTATCAGGATCCCTATATTCTGGAAAAATTGACCTCTGACGGCAATACAGTTATTTTTCCCCTGAATCCCTATGATTATACCTCGATTAATCTTGAACTTGACCGGCCTGTTCCGTCACCGCCGGCGAAAGAAAATATCCTCGGTACTGATGACCGGGGTAGGGATGTCCTGGCCCGTTTACTGTACGGATTTCGCCTTTCTGTCCTTTTCGGTTTTGCCCTGACCCTGATCGGGACCTTTGTGGGCATAATTGCCGGAGCGGTCCAAGGCTATTTCGGCGGCAAAACGGATTTGTTTTTTCAGCGTTTTATCGAGATTTGGAGTTCAATGCCAGAACTCTATCTCCTGATTATCTTTGCCTCAATCTTTAAGCCCAGCATCCTGCTGCTGCTGATTCTGCTCTCCTTATTCGGTTGGATGGGTTTATCTGATTATGTGCGGGCGGAGTTCCTTAAGGGCCGCAATATGGAGTATGTTAAGGCGGCCAAGGCCTTGGGCGTGGGCAATCTGACCATTATGTATCGTCACCTCCTGCCCAACGGTATGACCCCGGTGATCACCTTTCTTCCTTTCAGGATATCCGCTGCAATTCTTTCCCTGACCGCCCTGGACTTTCTCGGTCTTGGAGTGCCGCCCACAACACCGAGCCTAGGCGAGCTGCTGAAACAGGGTAAAGGCAATATCGAGGCCTGGTGGCTCTCCCTAACGACCTTTATCGTCCTGGTCGGTACCTTGATCCTGCTGATCTTTATCGGTGAAGCCCTGCGTGAGGCCTTTGATCCGCGCAGACAGTAAGGGCTATTTTGTTTCAGGCCGCAGCTTGATGTCCGGTTTCTCAATCTGGTCGCACACTCTGAAATATTTCAAACCCTTGCCCGTACCCGTACCGGGAAAGGGCCAACAGGGAGCAACGACCGGAGCGGACTTTTTCGGAAGATTCGGAAGGGTGGAACGACCGGGGCTGAATCCGGTTTGCGAAATCGGAGCAATTTTTTGAAGCAAAGGTACAGCGGCGGGGCCGACATACACGACCTGCTCGGCCCGGCTGCCTGAGCGTACTCCGGCGGCTGAAAAAGGCTTGACTATAATTGAGGGGCCAAAGAGGCCAGCAAGCTCCACCGTTGATTGATTTCCTCCTGTGAGTACCGCTGTCAGTAATCCTGTCGGCGCTTTCTTCTTCCATCCCGACAGCCTGTTCTTTGGAGCAGGAGCTACTGCCACCGCAAAATCTGTTCCTCGCACCCCGATATTACCTGTTGGTGTTTTAATTATATATTTCCCGGTCATTTTTTTTACAAGCGAGCGAACTCTGCCGAAAAAAAGATGCAATGCCGTGTCACGAACTTTTTTCATCGGCAAGGATTTTTCTATGACTAGTTTTGATTGAGCAGTAAGAATCAGGGTACTGTCGTCGCTCATGTTGAAGGTGACTTGGCTGTCCTTTCCTGTGATTAAGGTATCTCCGCTGAAGATGGGCAGATCTATTTTTAAGCTATAGGCTTCAGTACCATTCTTATGGTAGACATAGGCTGTTCCTTGCAGCTGAGCCACTGTTCCGGCAAAGGAAGTAGTGCTTGGTTTAAAGCTTCCTGCGATGGAAAGAGATCTCGGTAACAAAGGAAAGACAGGGGTATATTCTGTGTCTAAGAATTGAAGCAGGGTGCTTGTCCCGTTTGCAAGGGCAAAGCTGGTTGTTGAAAAAAAGATTATCATTCCAAAGGTGATAGCCTTTATTGTCAAAGAAGTACGTATTGGCATTATGGTTTCTACCTGAGTAGTTGATCGGTTCAGCAGCAGGAGGTGATTGGCAAAAAGGCCCTGCGACATGGTTTTTCTCAGATGTAATGACATGAAAAAGCGGCGGAGTCAAGCATAGGTTGTTAGGGGGATGTGTTTTATCTCTTTGAAGTTCTGGCTGATATGTATAAAAAATACTCATCCGAGTATTTTTCATAATTGATTGCTCTCTTGCAAGGTGTCGGTTATCTTTGTTTGTGTACAGCTTGTTAACCTGCTTCCCCTACCCAAAGGGCTGCGCGAACCTCTAACAGACAGAAAAACACGGGAGGTTCGCACCTGTTGAAATCAGGAGGTTTTTACGAAAAAGAGCATCTTTTGTTTTTTGCGATCGCGTCCAAAAAATGCGGTTCGCGCAAATGCAGTAATTCGTCAAGCGGTAACAGTCGGTTACAGCTTGACTGTCGCCCCCTTCACGGGGGCGTGGATTGAAACAGATGATGGGATAACCTACAACGGGATACCTTTCGTCGCCCCCTTCACGGGGGCGTGGATTGAAACGCCCGTCGGGTGATGACCCGTGCAGGCCGCAACTGGTCGCCCCCTTCACGGGGGCGTGGATTGAAACGTTTGTAAAAATTGCCACTGTGGCAATAAAACATGGTCGCCCCCTTCACGGGGGCGTGGATTGAAACACCAGAGTTTGCGAGAGATGCGGCGACCGGAAGGGGTCGCCCCCTTCACGGGGGCGTGGATTGAAACGATACTTTCAGCAAACCCCCGCGCTGGGGCTTTGTCGCCCCCTTCACGGGGGCGTGGATTGAAACTTTGATTCCTGGTTGATCTCTTTTAATCCACCCTCGTCGCCCCCTTCACGGGGGCGTGGATTGAAACAGATTTTCATCAGGCCGGGAAGAAGTATAAACTGGTCGCCCCCTTCACGGGGGCGTGGATTGAAACAAACCAGACCCATGTTTAAATCCAGGGTGGGACAAGGTCGCCCCCTTCACGGGGGCGTGGATTGAAACGACGAATTGCTATCGAACAAGGTTCATGGATCTAAGTCGCCCCCTTCACGGGGGCGTGGATTGAAACGTGGTAGCGCAGAAAACCTATGTCGTGAAGGGAAGTCGCCCCCTTCACGGGGGCGTGGAGTGAAACATCCATCCGGTCGGCAATCTCACGCAAGGCAGCAGTCGCCCCCTTCACGGGGGCGTGGATTGAAACACATGCCTCGCAATAGATACCGGGGAGTATCGCGTGGCCCCCGTCACGGGGGCGTGGATTGAAACCGAATCAAGGGCAGCTCGAACGTTTGATTCCCAGTCGCCCCCTTCACGGGGGCGTGGATTGAAACTGGCGGGATTGGCTTTGCTACAGATTCCGAAAAAGTCGCCCCCTTCACGGGGGCGTGGATTGAAACTTTTTATTCCAAGGGTAATGTTCATTACCCTTGGGTCGCCCCCTTCACGGGGGCGTGGATTGAAACCCCCGGATAGGTCTCATCCGATTCTCTGTAATCAGTCGCCCCCTTCACGGGGGCGTGGATTGAAACTGCTTCCTCCTCCCATCTGACCTCCGGGCTCTGGGGAGGAACGGTAAGAACAACCCGCAATAAAAATCATTCAGATAACCGCACCCGGCCCCGCCAAGGAATAAGCATAGGCACCTGATCCCGATAGCGCCGATACGGCGCCCCTAATTCTTTAACCAGCTTGCGCTCTTCCAACAGGGTGCCGATGATGAGATAAAGGGTCAGGATAATCCGGGGCGACAGATCGACGTCAGTGATCGGTCCTGCCGCCCAGAGAATGGGCAGGCCGCTGCTGTACCAGGGATGGCGCACATAGGCCAAAGCCCCCTGACAGGTGAAGGGCAGGGTGGGGTTCTCCTCTCCCCGGCGATAATTTCGCCACTGCCTTATCCCGACAAGGTAGTCAACATCATAGACCTTCTTGCCGCCATAGAGCATGGCTACGGCGTAGGTCAAAAGAAGCCCCTGGGGAAGACGCAACCAGCCGGACCAGGAAAAAAGCACCTCCCGGGGCAGGCTGTACTGGTACCAAAGCAGAGGAAGGAGGCTGAGGGCAGAAAACAGGCTGTAGGTGAGCCGGTAGGCCCCCTGAAGCAAGCCGCCTTTTTCTCTGATCAGCTCGTTCAGCCTGCCGGTGATGAGCAGGCTGTGCAGGGTACACCAGATAATCCAGCCTAAAATGAGTAGATCCATACCTGATCTCCTTTATCGCTTAATCGCCTCTCTTCATCTGGATATCTGTAATCCCGCTCCATTGCTCCGGGGGATTTTTTGCCATCCGGGTGCATCGTTCGTTATAGACCTGATAAAGGAGTTCGGTGGGATATGTTCTTTTCAAGGCCTGGAAGGCTTGGGCTGCTTGGGTAAACGCACCTGCATTATAGAGATCAAGGGCCGCATAATAGGCACGCACCTCCTGAAGCGTCTCAACTGTCTGGTCCTTGCGCAATCCTGTCAACTGATACAAGGTCACTGGATTTTTTTTGCCAAAGGCCCGAACTGTATCAATCTGGCGGAAAAAGAAGTCGCTTTCTTTAAGAATCGCATAGACTGCATCACTGACCAGAATATCAACCCCGTAGAGCCTGGTCAGTCCTTCAATTCGAGAGGCGAGGTTAACGGCATCACCCATAATAGTGTAATCAAATCGTTGTTGCGAACCCATATTACCGACCCGGGCCACTCCGCAATGGATACCCACGCCTATCCGCACCTCAGGGAGCCCTCTCTGTCCCCATGATGTATTGAGAGACTCGAGTTCATTGATCATAGCTAGGGCGCATTCGCAGGTGTGAAAGACATGGTTGGGCGTATCCAGGGGAGCATTCCAAAAGGCCATGACGGCATCGCCGATAAATTTATCCACTGTCCCTCGCCGCTCCATAACAGCCTCTGTCATAGGTGTGAGATACTCATTGAGAAAGGCGCAGAGATCGTCTGGTGACATCATTTCCGCCATTGCAGTAAAGCGGCGGATGTCGGAAAAAAGGATACTCAGCTCTCGTTCTTCGCCGTCCAGAATAAGAGCATCTTGGTTTTTGAGCAGCTCCTTGACCACCTCCGGGGAGAGGTAATGAGAAAAAGTGGAGCGCAGTCGACGTATTTTTTTTTCTCCGGTGATAAAACTATAAAAGGTCAGTACCGTGAACAGGATCCAGGTGGCAGCCAAGGGGTAAACCATGTCAAGTAAGAGATGGTGGTAATGCATGCACCAGCAAGAAAAGCTCGCCACCCCGAAAGAAAGGAGAAGGACAAGTAAAGCACCTTTGGCCGCCTCTATCCGTGACAAGACCAGGATGAGGAAGAGGCTTATGCAGCAGATATAGAGGAGCTCGGCTCCTTTGGCCCATTCCGGGCGATGTAAGAAATTTTTACCCAGAATGGTGTTGAGGGCATGGCCGTGCAGCTCAACGCCGGGAAAGACTCGATCTGTGGGCACAGCCCGAAGATCAAAAAGACCAGGGGCAGAGGTCCCTATCAGGACATAGGCATTGCGAAAAAATTCTGCATCAAATTGTCCTGATAAAATTTTATGGGCTGAAACATAGGGCAGAGTGCGGGCCGGCCCGCTGAAATTGATAATCAGCTCTCCGTACATATTTGTGGGAATTCGGTACCCCCCTGTCTGAACAGCACGGATACCGTTCTGATCCGTTTCTAACCCAATAGTCTCTTCAGCTATGGCAGCCTGCAACATAGACAGGACTAAGCTGGGATAGACCTCATTTCTATAATTAACCACCAAGGGGATGTTGCGAATAATGGAATCCTGATCTGGAATAATATTCAAGAAGCCAATGCCCTGGGCAGTTCGTTCAAACATTTCCAAGCTGGAATCCACGCCGTTGAACGGAAAGAGAAAGGGAAG
>CBFDDU010000088.1:0-14845 GCA_965603655.1 uncultured Candidatus Electrothrix sp.
AACTGATTAAATCAAATCCTCTTTGTAATGGTGCTGTTTCTTTGATGCTTCTTATCTTCCAATCCTTCGGAATCACTCCGGCCTCTGTCTGCTGAAAACCTACTTGCGATCCAAAACCGCTTACCCTTCTTTTGCCGGTCAGCAACTCCTGCATAGTCCCCTGCTTGATGCGGCGTTTCTTCTCCAGCAGCTTTTCCACGCCCTCAATCAGGGCATCCATGTCACTCAGGGCGGCGGCAATGGCGGTTTGTTCGGCTTTGGTGGGGGGAAGAGGAATTTTTACCTGTTTAAATAATCCGTTAGTGATATGAACTTGAGTGCTGCCCACCATAATACTGTGCATTATTTTTCTATACTGCGCAGTATTAGACAAGTGGATTAAGTAGGTTGGATCAATTTGCTGTAGGTTTACTGTAAAACCATATGTGCCCTGAGCCAGTACGTATCTGTCGTTCGAGTCAATACGAACCATCAGCCCAATATTGGGACCACTTGGAACAAGGTCTCGTAGTACAACTATAATAAAATTCTTATCTACAATATTACTTTGATGTCTTTCAGCATATTCTTGACTGCAATATTGCTGTTTCCCCTTTTCAATTTTAAGAATTCCTCCCTTAACAATTCCAACTTTTGGAAGTACCTTAACTCCTTGATCCGTAAAATCAGCCGGAGCTAATGGAGCACCACCTCGAAATGTCAAGATAAAATCGGACAGCTTAGTTTCAGGCCAATCTGATGGAATCACCCCAACCTCTGTCTGCTTAAACCCCTTAGCTACGCTCATTTCTGTCTCTTTGTGTCAACGGTGGTTTCGGCTTCGCTCAACCACCTTTCTATTTCATTCAAACATATTGTGGTAAGCCAAAGCTGCCTGAGCGAAGTCGAAGGCAAGCGGGTACATGGCAAGAAGGTCGTACAATCGAAGTCCGGTGGTTTCGGCTTCGCTCAACCACCTTGAATAATTCCGCTCAATCACCTTGTCTCAATAACCTTACTTCTACCGGTGCTTGAGTGAAGTCAATTGGTGCCTGAGCGAAGTCAATTGGTGCCTGAGCGAAGTCGAAGGCACATCATTTCTTATAATTTTTACAATGCGTCTCATTCATACATTCAGCCAGTCTCTTCAGCTCCTCCGTCATGCCCTGCATCAACGCCTCTTTCTTCTTCCTGCTCCAACCCTGAATCTGCTTTTCCCGATAAAACGCCTCGTCAATCCGGGCAAACTCTTCGTAATACAGCAGTTTTACGGGCAAACGCCGGGCTGTGTGCCGTGCGCCTTCACCGGCCTGATGCTGGGCAAGCCTCCGCTCAAGATTTTTTGTGCTGCCAGTATAATAGCTTCCATCCACGCATTCGAGAATGTACATATAACCGTTTGCCATTTGTACCCCCATCGTCTGGTTTGGTTTCGGCTTCGCTCAACCACCACGGCTCCGCTCAAGTATCTTGACTCTATTTAATCATCTTCCTGTTTAATTTCAATCCTATGCAACAACTTTGCAATGCTCCAAAGTTACCTGAATATAGTCCAAAGCTGCCTGAGTATAACCCAAAGCTGCCTGAGCGTAGTCGAAGGCAGCGGGTATTATGCCAGAAAGATCGGTGCCCGCCAACTGTTGCCTGAGCGAAGCCGAAGGCAGACTACCACTTGTATCCCATCCTCTGCAAATGCCCTTCCACCGTGGCAGCCAAGGCCGCCACATTGCCTTCCAGCTCCGGCAACGGCGTTGCGTAGCGTTCTGCCAGCTCTTTGATGCGTTCGGTCAGCCGATGGCTGATAGCTTCCATTTCGGTTTCAATCCGGCTTTCCACAGCAGCCAGCCATTTTTTATTCACCGTCAAGGTCTTGATTTCTTCTATAGTCAGTTGCGGATATTGAAGAATAACCTTATCTTCCAAGTCCGCCAATGCCTTTTTGATTGCCGCTTTGGCCGTTGTCTCTTCTGCCATCAGCTTTTTATATCGGGCAAGCATAGCCCATTCTTCGGCATTATCAGCGTTCTTTTTGCCCAGCTCTTTGATGCGGGCATTCAATCCGGCCTTGCTGATCTTCTGGCCGTCGCTCATTGCTTCAACCAGCAACCCGTCTTCCCCGTTATGCTCTTCCCGCAAGGTCTCCATTTCCGCTGTTGCACTGTCCAGACCGCTTTGCAGGGCATCAATGGCGGCCTGTTCTTCGGCAAAATATTCCTGAATGATCAGCTCAGGCGGCAGCAACCGACCTTCCAAACCTGCAAGACCGGGAATAGCTTTGTCTTCTTCCTTTTTCTTGCCCTTTTTTTTAACCTTTTTGGTCAGCCGCACCAAGACCTTGCCCGCTTCCCAACCATCAGCGGCGATTTCGTAAAGATCATCTTGCATGGTTTCGGCCCAATAGTCCATAACGTGCTGATACACGGCATAGCTGTTCACCAGCTCCTTGTCCTGATAGGCTTGCAGAATATCTTCGGCCAGCTCTTTGATAATCGCTTTGGGCAGACAGCCCTTGTTCAAGTCTTTCAGCCAAGCAGCGTTTTTACTCTGCCATGCGGTGAACACCGCGTTCAGCTTTGCGCTATAGGCGGTAAACTCAGGGTGTTCAAAGATGACACCCTTGATTTGTTCCCGGCTGATGTGTAATTCCCAATAACCGAGCCGTGAGGCTTTGAACAGATTGTTTTTTAGGGTCGGATATACAGCCCAGTAGTTTTGCAGGGCCTCAATGTCTCTGTCCGGGATACCGCCTGATAAATGGGCATTAATATCCTGAATATCTTCTGTCTCCTGTGCATCAATATAGCGGGGAATGTTCAGATTGTACTCGTTTTTTGCAGCAGCAATTTCAGCTGTGGGTACCATCCGACTGTATCCGGGAAGCTCCACCCGGTTATTGAACACATCAACAATCTTGTGGATGTCCCGCGCTCGGAGCCGGTTCTTGTTGCCGTCTTTTATATAGCCCTTGGACGCATCAATCATAAAGATGCCCTTGCGCTGTCCGGCGTTCTCCTTGTTCAGCACCAGAATACAGGCAGCTATACCGGTACCGTAAAACAAGTTGGCAGGCAGGCCGATAATGCCCTTGATGTAACCGTGCTGAATGATCTTTTTACGGATTACCGCTTCCGCATTCCCCCGGAAGAGCACACCGAGCGGCAGAATAATTGCGGCCTTGCCCGTGGATTTAAGCGATTTCAGCATGTGGAGCAGAAAGGCATAATCGCCATTCTTGGCAGGTGGGACGGTATAGCTCTCAAAACGCTTGAACAGGTCGTGGTCAACGTCAACCCCGTTTGTCCATGCCTTGTCACTGAAAGGTGGATTGGCAACCGCATAGTCAAAGCGTTTCAGTGCGCCGTTTTCTTGGAATTCGGGATCGGCAAGGGTGTTTCCCTGCCTGATATCGGCAAAATGATGACTGTGCAACCACATGTTCATGACGGATAAGGCGCGGGTGGCATTGTCCTTTTCCTGCCCATAAATGGTGATCCCATGCGGGGCCTCATCTGCCGCCTTGAGCAGCAGCGAACCTGAACCACAGGTGGGGTCATACAGGGTTTCCGCCTGACTTTGTGACTGTTCAATACCGATGATTTGGGCTATTACCCGTGATACTTCGGCAGGGGTGTAGAACTGGCCCTTACTCTTGCCGCTTTGCGTGGCAAAATGACGCATCAGGTATTCATAGGCATCCCCCAGCAGGTCGTCATGTTCTGCCCTGTTTTCGCTGAAGTCCAGGGCGGAATTTTCAAAAATAGCAATCAGGTTCGTGAGACGGGCAACCTTGTCTTTACCTTTGCCCAGTTTATCATCATCATTGAAGTCGGCAACGGTAATAATTCCGTCCAGCCCGTTTGCCTTGGCAAAATCACTGATGAGCTTGTTGATTTTGTCGCCTATCTCCGGGTGACCTTTGAGGTTGACCATATCCTGAAAGCCGCAGCCTTGAGGAATTTCAACCACCTTGTCTTTTTTATCAGAGACATATTTCATAAAAAGGAGCACCAGTACATAGTCTTTGTACTGGCTGGCATCCATACCGCCCCGTAGTTCATCACAGCCCTGCCAAATTGAGCTGTATAACGCTGATTTCTTGATTGCCATAAATTTTGGGTTCCTCTCGTACACAAACGAAAAAACAAAAAAAGGGGTTGCAGCCAATCGGCTACAACCCCTTGAATATACTGTGGTGCCCGGAGCGAGAATCGAACTCGCACAGTTACAAGAACCGAGGGATTTTAAGTCCCTTGCGTCTACCAGTTCCGCCATCCGGGCTTTTTGCAGTGGTAATTTTACACTGTTAGAAATGATTTGTCAATTAATGTGGTGAGAAAGAAAAGAATGGTTCATAATAGAAGCCATTTTTATCAGAAGTTATTCACTGCAGGGCTTTTGCCTGTATGTAATTAATTGCCAACCATGTCTGACCTTGCCACGCTGCATCAAAAAAAATGCGTAAGTATCTTTTGTTTATTGCCCCGCTGCTGATGTTCCTGGTCATCGGCCCTGCCGGTTATATCTTCTTAGAGGGAACCAGCTTTCTTGACGGGCTATACCTGACTATTATAACCATCAGCACTGTCGGGTACGGAGATATCGCCCCGACCACCCCGGCTGGTCGACTGTTTACTGTGCTGCTGATTTTTTCCGGGGTCGGCTATGTGATGTATATGTTCACCCAGATTACCGAGGCTATGGTTGAGGGTGGGCTACAACGTTTTGTCGAGAGAAGAAAAATGCATAAAAAAATGACGAAATTACAGGACCATTATATTGTCTGCGGATTCGGGCGGATCGGCCAGGAAATCTGTTCGATTCTGCGGGAGAACAGTCGTCCTTTTGTCGTGATTGAAAATGTTGACGAGGTGATCCGGGAAATTGATGAGCTCGGTTATATTGAACTGCAAGGCGATGCCTCGGATGATGATATTCTGCTGGCGGCCGGAATCAAAAATGCCCGAGGCCTGATTGCCGTGGTCTCCACTGATGCGGAAAATCTCTATATTACCTTGACAGCACGGGGTATAAATCCGGGCCTGTTCATCCTGACCCGTTCCAGCGGGACGCCGGGAGTTGCGAAAAAACTGGAACGGGCAGGTGCCACCAAGGTGATTTCGCCCTATTCCATCGGGGCACGGAGGATGGCTCAGCTCATTGTTCGGCCCACGGTGGTTGATTTTCTCGACCTTGCCATGCAGGCCCGGGAACTGGGCCTCTGTATGGAAGAACTCCTGGTCACCGAGCAGACCTCATTTATCAACAAAACCCTGATGCAATCCGGGCTCAGGAGCAAGTACGACATCATTGTTGTGGCCATTAAACGGCCTGATCTGCCGATGATCTTTAATCCCGGCCCGGATACAAAAATTTTACCGAACGATATTCTGATCGTCCTCGGGGATAATAAACAGATTTCCTTCCTGGAAAAAACCCTGTAGGGGCGAACCCCTGTGTTCGCCTAATTTTTTTTGCAGTTCCGGTAGGGGCAGACCTATGTGTCTGCCCCTACCGGAAGAATCACCTCAGATGCGCCCTACCCTGTCAATGCAGGCCTGCATCTCCCGTACTGCCTGATCCAGGCCGACAAAGGCAGAGCGGGCAATCACGGCATGGCCGATACTCAACTCCTCAAGAAAAGGAATGGCTGCAATACGGGTGGTGGTGCGGTAATCAAGCCCGTGTCCTGCATTAACCCGCAGGCCTCTTTCAAAGGCCAGTTCAGCAGCCTGTTCAATCAGGCGGAATTCCTGATCCCGTTCTTTTTCATTTTCCGCATCGCAATAGCGGCCGGTGTGCAATTCCACATAGGTGGCCCCGACCTCCAGGGATGCCTCAATCTGGTCAGCATCCGGATCAATAAAAATCGAGACCGGAATCCCGGCCTTGCTCATTTTACTTATCGTTTTTTGCAGTTTCTTTGCATTGCTGATAACATCCAGGCCGCCTTCGGTGGTCAGTTCCTTGCGCTTTTCCGGGACCAGGGTAATCATGTCCGGATTGATCTCCAGCGCGATCTCAACAATCTCCTTCACATTGGCCATTTCCAGGTTGAGTCGGGTCTTCACGGTCTGACGGAGCAGGCGGACATCCCGATCCTGGATATGACGGCGGTCTTCCCGGAGATGAACAACAATACCCTTGGCACCAGCAAGTTCACAAATACCGGCTGCATGGACCGGATCCGGTTCCGCCCCCCCTCGGGCCTGGCGGATGGTGGCGATGTGGTCTACGTTAATGGCGAGTTGCGGCATTTTTTTTCTCCGTGCATGATGATGTTGGATTGAGCAATACAGTTCTTTTTCCCGGCTGAACATAATTTCCGCCTGCTCATCCGAAATTTCGTGATCATAACCGACAAGGTGGAGCAGGCCGTGAATGAGCAGCTCGGTCAGACGCTGGTGCAAAGAGACACCTTTTTCCCGAGCCTCTTTTTCTGCTGTTTCAACAGAAATAAGAATATCCCCTAGTTCATCACCAACCAGCTCATCCGGGATACAGGACTCTATCTCATCCCGACTCTCTGCTGCCGGAAAGGAAAGCACATTGGTCGGCCCCGGCTTGGAGCGGTACTGCTGGTTATAGGCGGCCATGGCCGGGTCGTCCATGAGCACCACACTCACGGTACTCTCAGATTTATCAATCTCTTGCAACAGAAAGAGAATGCGCTTTCGCAGCAGCCCTTCATGCAATCGCAATGATGGCATTGTATTACCCTGCTTTTCGTTGCCCTGCTTTTGTTTCAGATAAGTATAAACGATATTGACAGGCATGGACTGAGACCGATGAGGTTAGGAATTTAACAAGAAATATCTTACCCATTATGCCGGGCGCCGTAGGAGCGAACCCCTGTGTTCGCCCTTGCTACCGGGCAGGCACAGGGGCCTGCCCCTACAATAGGTCCCGAAAACGGGGGACTTATTTTTTGGAAAAAAGACAATCTCGATGAAACGGAAAAAGATAGCAGAGTGTTGCGGTTTTGTCAACGGAACCAAGGAGCTGCTCTACCTGCACCCAAAAATCCGTTCTGCCTGATTTTACGAAGAAGCGCCAAGCGCACCCTGCCCTCTGCAAGGTTATTTTAAGAGTGTTTTTTAACAGGCCGAGATAAAAAACATTTCCTTTCTTGACAATTATCGAACGTCTCGCTATATATAATTCCTTTTTCAATATCTCTTTGAGAAGACAGCTGAATTATATTCTGTGACAGGCATTATTGAAAAGGCCCTTCTGTTTGTCAACATCGCTTTCCTGCGACTCGAACGGGGTTTCAATGCCCTGCAAAGCTGCCAGAAAAAATTCGGTATCCAACCCTGTCGAACAAGATTGTTCGGCAAATTAATTAATTTTCGTAACTCAGTAAAAAGGAGAGAGGTAATGAACAAGTCAATCGTGAAAACCGTTGTCAGCGCCTGCTGCGTACTGGCCTTGGCTGCTGCCCCTGCAATGGCAAGCTCAAAGGCAAAAAAACCGAGCCCGGATGAAGCAATTAAAATGCTCAAAGAAGGAAATGCTCGTTTTGTCAGCGGAAAATCAATACATCCGCATACAGATGCAGCTCGACTGATTCAGGCTGGCAAGGAGAATCAGGGCGATCATGCCTATGCCACTATTATTGCCTGCTCCGACTCCCGTGTGCCTGTTGAGCGTCTTTTTGATGCAGGTATCATGGATACCTTTATTATCCGTGTTGCTGGTAACGTCATTGATACGGACGAGGCCGGTTCTGTTGAGTACGGCCTAGCTCATGTCAACACCCCGGTTTTTGTTGTCCTCGGTCACACCCAGTGTGGTGCGGTTACTGCGGTAACCAACGAGGTACAGGGACATGGCCATCCGTTGGAAATCAATATTCCGCCCCTGGTTGACAACATCATTCCTGCTGTACAACGTGCTATCCATGAGCATCCCGACGCAAAGGGCGCAGATGTTATCCCCTACGCCATTATTGAGAACGTATGGCAGGGTGTTGAAGATCTGTTCATGAGGAGCCCGGTTTCCCGTGAACTGGTCAAAGAAGGCAAGGCTAAGGTTGTCGGTGCAATTTACGATGTAAGTACCGGTAAAATTGAGTGGCTGCCGGAAGAAAACGTAACCAAGATCCTGGATAAAGTTGAGAAAGATCCCAAGCGGGAAATGAACAAGCTGGCCGGCAAGGAGTAATTCCTCTGAACCGCATGACGATGTTATCGTCATAGCGTCATAGGCCGAAAAGAGGGGGCGTGATTCTGTGAGGAATCCGCCTCTTTTTTATTTTCAGTTATACTGCCCTCTGGAATAAAATGAACTTTTTCTTCCCAGCATTAAAACGCCGGTCTCTTATTGTGCTGCTCCTCTGTGCGCTTTTTTTCCTCATCTGGCTGGCACCTACTCTCCATGCGAAAAAGATGGTGCGAACTCCAAGGCAGGAGAATCCCTTAGCCGTTGATCCGCGAGCCCTTGCTGTGATCTACTCAGGCCAAGAACGAATGCATTTCTCTGTCTCCTGGTCAGGTGGGGTGAAGATCGGCGACCTCGCCCTGACTGTTAGGCCGAACCCTGGAGGAGAGGGGCTGGACATCAGGGCGCGGGTCAGCGATTACGGTCTATTCAAGTTCTTCTATCCCGTGGATGACACCTTTACCACCCTTGTCCAAGGACCGCAGAAGTTCCCCTCCCGCTATGAGGTGCATCAGCAAGAAGGCAGGAGGAAGGTGCATCGGCTCACCCTCTATGATCAGGAGAAATTCCAGGCCAGGTACCGAAAACACCAAGAACCGCTCACGCTCTACCAACTCACCGGACCGGTGTATAATGAGTTTTCCGCCTTTTTCATCACCCGGGCCGTGCGCCTCAGTAAGGAGAAGCAGCAGCTTGTCCCCTCTTTTGTGGATAAACAGCGACACAGGGTTGAGGTGAAGATCCTGGGAAAGGAGCAGAAAAAAACCATTTTCGGTCCGAGAAACACCATCAAGGTCATGCCGAAGATGAACTTTAAGGGCCTGTACGATAAGGACGGCGAGACGGTTTTCTGGTTGACCGACGATGCCTGCCGGATTCCAGTAGAGATCAGATCAAAGATCCTTATCGGCTCGTTGGTTGCGGAGCTGAAGGAGTATTCCAATCCGGCCTGCCGGTCAGTGCAGACAGTATTCCCCTGAAAAATTAATATGTTTCTATATTTCTATCCATGAAGGAAAATTTATTGCTCCTGGCAATCGTAGCGTCGGTTGCTGTCAGCTTAAACCTACTTGTTTTAAAATTATTCAAGCAAAAAAGCGTCTATCGATCCGAGCACAGTCTGGTCGGGATTGTGACCCTTATGCTTGTCTTCAGCACCTTTCTCTTAGGGGAGGGTCCCAAAGAAGCCTCTCTTATTGGCACCTTCCTTCTTTGCTTAATCCCCTGCTACCTGGGCACGGTCTTTCCTGATCTGGACATCAAATATTTGGGAATCGGAGCCCATAGAAATGCTTTTTTTCATAGCGGCATTCTTTTCTTTATGCTCTTTTTTCTTGCAAGGACACTGGACATTTTCATCTTCACAATATTTACTGCCGGATTCGGTATCGGGGTGGCATCACATCTGCTCTGGGATCTCTTTGATCGTGCCAATATCCGTGGGATTGCCAGCAGAGGATGGTCACGATTCTGGTTGGGCGGCAACGGATTACTCTGCCTGCTCCTTGCCTGGATGCCCCTGCTTGTGCTCATTGAAGGACCTGCAAGCCGTTAGGAATTCAACAATAAATACCTTACCCATCATGCAAGGTCCCGTAGGGGCGAACCTATCTGTTCGCCCTGTTATATCGGGCAGACACGCAGGTCTGCCCCTACAAGCTCGAACCCCAAAAGGGCATCTTTTTTTCTGAAGAATCCCTTAAACTTTGCGCCGTTCCCGGCCCCCCTCAAATCGCATTTCCTCTTCATCCCTGCTAGAGCAAGGGCTTAATAATTCCTAAAAAAGTCTTGGTCGTCACCGCACCGAGTATTTTCCCGCTTCGCTCGGCAGGAACATTAGGAAAACTCCCTTCCCACCTATAATGTTCATAAAAATCTTTATGTCCAACCTCCAGGGGCGCTTTATTTTTTCTGAGGTTGTACGAGCCTGCATAACGCAGCGGCCAAGGATCTATAAAGGGAATAAGGTGGGATAATTCTCCCAGAATGGCATTGGGAACGCCTAATCCCAGTGGATATTTATTTTTGGCGATCACCCAACTGTTCTGCGGAAGCATGTCTTTCATAATGCTTTTCTTCACAAGAGTGGCAAATCGCTTATCCTGAACAACCAAGCCCGCTTCTGTATTCAGGTTTTCGCTGCGTGGATCCAGATTATATGAACCAATAAAAGTTATTTCATCATCAATCACCAACGACTTCGCATGCAAGGAGAAATAGGGTTCCGCCACCGAGGGTGCTCTTTGCAGGCCTTGGCCAGGCCTTGCCGGAACCAAGCCCGCTGCCTCAAACTCTTCCTTCTCCGTTGGGGTAAGGGTTCTGGATCTCAGAGTATCAAACCCTGGCATGTAGGTGCGCATCTCCCCTGGCAACGGCTTAAATTCGTAAATTTTAAATTTCAGATCCGTCAGCATAACCTGTTTCTGCTGAAAGGATATGGCGTAACAGTACCAGCTGTCAGTGGATGCCAGACTGTTGGTGGCAATACGAATATCGATATCAGGATGCTTTTTCACGAGCTTTCTAAAAAGATAGATAGCTGATTCGGTCAAAACCAGATACGGGGTATTGATATAAACACTCTCCTTGGCATCGGCAACGAGTTTGGCCAGCTCACGAGTTATCTTGCCGGAACCATAAAACCTCCATAAAAACATTTTATTATTCTTCCCTGGATCATCAGCAATAAAATATGCCTTCTCAACAGGACGCAGCTGACGGCCAAATGTCTCCTGAATTATCTGCCGGTTGTTGGCGTTTACGAAAAGTTCTTTGAACAGGCCATTAAAGGCAAAATCTTTCTTGGTCGACCACGTTTTCAAGGTACCGTTTTCTTGCTCATCTTGCCAATCGACCAAGGACTGAATGGGGACAGCGTCCTTAAAATCCCAAAAATTATCAAAACTTTTTCGCATATCAGCCACCACCGGGCCATCAATCAGGACATCCCTGTCTCGGTAATTCATCCCCCTTGCCTGGTCATAATAGGCATTTTGGTTATTTCGGCCACCAGTAATTCCGATCTGATCATCCACGACAAAGACTTTGTTGTGCATGCGCTGGTTAACCCTATCAAACCCCGTTAAGAGGTGAAACAGCTGATCCAGGAGAGAGGGATAGATCCGGTGTTCTGAAAAAAGCCCAACAACCGGGTTGTACAGTTTAATTTGCAGATTGGGATGCACAGTTGCCAAAAAGGCTGCGATCTCTGGATGTTTTTCCGAGACAAAATGGTCAACCAATAAGCGAACCTTTACCCCTCGTTTGGCCGCCTGGATCATTTCATACATCAGCAGCCGACCGGTTTCGTCATTTACCCAGATAATAGTCTGCATATCAATGGAGTGTCGAGCTGCCCGGATGAGATGAATCCGCAATAACAGGGCCTCCTCTCCGAGATCAAGCAGAGCGACCTTGTTTTTTTCACGCGGATCGACAACAGAGGGATAATGCAGGAGAGGTGAGGTGATCCCTGGCTGAATGGTCTTGCTTGCTTCGGCAGAACCGCCTGGAATGGGTTTGGGACCGCAGGATACCAAAGGGAGGAACAGGAGAATGTAGAAGAAAAGGGCATACGTTTTCATCATGACGCTTGCAGATCCTTGGTTTTTTCATTTTTAGAAAGCAATCTTCCCTTTGTAACAACCCGAATAACCTGCTCAGGTTTCTAGAGTTGGCGAGATATCCCGATTTACCGACTCCCGACCGGACGACAGTTCAACAGGATACCGATGCCCTGAAAGGGCAATATATATCAGCCAAGGGTAACCCCCTGGGCAACAATGAGTCGGTTGTTTGCGGGGGTTGCTCAAGCAGGCCTACCCATCTCAAAACCGCCCCAGCACCTCATACAAGGTATCCCGCTCCACAGGCTCCCGCCCCGCCTCCTTAATCAGCCGGATCAGCGTCTTATGCCCCATCGCCTGCTCACTCTCGCCGCCCGCCATTCGGGTAATAATCTCCTCCTTAACCGTACCGTCCATATCATCAGCGCCAAAGGAAAGGGCCACCTGAGCCAATTTCGGTCCAATCATGACCCAGTACGCCTTGATATGCGGAAAATTATCCAGCATCAAGCGAGCCACCGCGATATTTTTCAGATCCTCCATGCCCGTGGTTCGGGCATGCTCGGTCATGGCGGTATTCTTCGGATGAAAGGCCAAGGGAATATAGGTCAGGAAACCGCCGGTCTCATCCTGGGCCCGACGCAGGGCATCCAGATGCTCCAGCCGTTCATCAATGGTCTCGATATGCCCGTAGAGCATGGTGGCATTAGTCTTCAGGCCGTGCCGGTGCGCTGTCTGGGCTACACGCAACCACCCTTCCCCGTCCAGTTTATCCGGGCAGGTGATCTCGCGGATGCGGGGACTAAAGACCTCGGCACCGCCGCCGGGCAGCGATCCTAAACCCGCCTCTTTCAGCTCCTCCAGGGTATCGCCCACCGACTGACCACTCAGGTCGGCCAGATGTTGGATCTCCACACAGGTGAAGGCCTGGATATGAACATCGGGCCGCACCTCTTTGATTCCCCGCAGGGCCTCAAGATAATAGGAATAGGGCAGATCAGGATGAATCCCGCCCACCATGTGAATCTCGGTGATGGGCTCGTCCAAGCGCTGCCGCACCTTGTCCTTGATCTCCTCGACCGTCATCTCATAGGCCAGCTCATCCCCTTTTTCCTTACCAAAGGCACAGAATTTACAGAGATTGGTGCAGATGTTGGAGTAATTGATATGCTGATTATAGATAAAAAAAGCCTGATTGCCGTTCTTGCGTTCCCGCACAATATTGGCAAGATAACCGACGACTAAAATATCAGGACAGGCAAAAAGACGTTTGCCGTCTTCCAAAGAGAGCCGTTCCTGATTACGCACTTTGGCGAGAATATCACCCAACCCAGCTTGCTGTATGAGAGAGTCCATTGAAAATGTAGAGAAAAGTTGATGTTATACAAAGGCGAATACCTCAACGAATACACGAAACAGGCTGGAATCGCCAGAAAAAAACAAAAAAAGCCCCTTCCAAAGGAAGAGGCTTTTTAACAACAAGAGTAATCCGACCGGTATCAGTCAAGAAAATAACGCAATTTATCCCGACGGCTTGAGTGCCGTAACCGGTTGAGCGCTTTTTTCTCAATCTGGCGGATCCGCTCGCGGGAGACGTTGAATTTTTTACCGATTTCCTCAAGGGTGTACTCGGCTTTTTCGCCAATCCCGAACCGAAGACGGATAATCTTCTCCTCACGGTCCGTCAAAGTGGAAAGCACCTCAGTGACCCGACCTGCCAACTCCCGATTCTGTACAGTATCGTACGGCGACTCGGATTCCGAGTTCTCCAGAAAATCACCCAAGGTGGAATCATCATCACCCACCGGGGTTTCCAGAGAAATCGGTTCCCGTGATGCCTCCAGAATTGCCAGGATCTTATCCATAGGCAAATCCGTCATCTCGGAAATTTCCGACGGCGTCGGTTCGCGGCCCAATTCCTTCAGCAAGGAATAGAAGGCCTTGAAGAACTGACTCCGCAGTTCCAGAAAATGGACCGGTAGACGAATGGTTCGGGTTTTGTCCAAGATCGCCCGAGTAATGGCCTGCCTGATCCACCAAGAGGCATAGGTAGAAAATTTATTGCCCTTGGTGTAGTCGAAACGGAACACAGCCCGCATCAGCCCCAGATTTCCTTCCTGGATCAAGTCGGCCAAGGTCAGTCCCTGATGCATGTATCGCTTGGCAATGGAGACCACCAACCGGAGATTCGCCCGGATCATGCAGTCCTTTGCCGTCTCAATGGAGCGGTTATAGGCGCCTAATCTGGTATGAAGCTCAAACAGCTCGCGATGTTCCTGATGATTGGAAGCAGCTTTTTCCACGCATTTGCGCATATAGTTAAGCTGCTGCTTCTTGGGTTTTAAGGTAGGATCACGCCGTTCCCAGAGATCAATCCTGTCCACCAGGCTTTTAATTTCCGGCGTATCGGATTGAACCTCACGGATAGAACAGATGATGGCGTTAAAGCCTTCCCGAATCGCCCTAGAATAATGCGCTTCCTCCTCTGGAGTCAACAGGTCGAACTGCCCCATCTCCCGCAGATAGGTGGTTGTCGTCTCTTCGGACTCATGCTCCTCAGATACCGAGACAGAGCCAGGATCGTCATCGTCCTGAAATTCGTCCTTTCCGGTCCACTCCTCACCGGAAAGCGTTCTTTTTTTCCCCGAGTCCTCAACAGTGACAATTTCAATATTATGCGCGTTGAGAAAATCAAAAACTGCTTCAATGGCTCCGGGGTCTTTTACCTCGTCTGGTAATAATTCGTTGAGATGGTTAAAGGTTATGCACCCTTCGTCCTTTCCCGCCTTAAGAAGGTCTTCCTTGATACTTGCCAGCACCTGCCTGCAACCCCCTGCTCATTGAAATAGAGAAAAAAATAAAAAACATTACTGTTCTAAGTTTATAATGAATAAGGGGGTATTGTATAGTATATTTTTTTTTAAAAAGCAATCAAAGAGTTTTCGATTCCGTTTTTCCATGCAGATACTCTTTTAAAACTTCTTTCCAGTGCCATCTTTTTATGAACTCGCCAGAGACTTCGAATCAAGCTTCTCCTGCCTCACAAAAAAAAAACTGTTTTTCCTCGGACATCAGGACCGCCGGTGTTCACATGCATATTTCAACCCTGCCCAGCCCCGTTGGTATCGGCGATCTGGGCG
>CBFDDU010000089.1:0-14841 GCA_965603655.1 uncultured Candidatus Electrothrix sp.
TATGCTCTTCCGCGCACACGATAATTCTTAAAACCGCACTTTTAATCACACCCCTCCCATTGGGGCAGCCGTTTTTTTGGGCCTTCTATCCGCACCAAAGGCGAATCCAACTCGGCCAAGGCATTGATTTTTTGCCAGAGGGTGATGTCTCCCCAGAATTGCGGCGGTGTATCTCGGGCAACCGCAAAAGTAAAAACTGCTGCCGGGGTATCACACCCAGAACGGATAGCTTCCAGGGCAAGACGAGTCAACTTGCCCAAGCCTGTTGCACTGTCCGGCGTTTCTTCCAACCAGCGCTGGACTGC
Source organism: uncultured Candidatus Electrothrix sp. (assembly GCA_965603655.1). Classification (GTDB taxonomy): domain Bacteria; phylum Desulfobacterota; class Desulfobulbia; order Desulfobulbales; family Desulfobulbaceae; genus Electrothrix. The sequence continues at coordinate 306 of CBFDDU010000089.1, forward strand.
TACGGGAATCCACGGCAAAGGAGCGTGGGTGCTGGCTACCAGCTTTTTAAAAGCAGCCTGATCCTGAAGAGAAAAGGCCTGGTCAACCTGCTCGGCAAAGAGAAACTGCTCTTCTGTGACCGGTTGACGGCTCGCATATCTGGAAGCAAGCTGTTCCGGTGAGAGTTGGCCGAGCCCGTTATAGGGTTCTATTCCCGGAAAGGCATCAATGCAGAGCAGGTCTGCCTGATTCATCCCGATAAGGCGCATACAGCTGAGAATATGACAGAGCATAGACTGATCAAAGAGGCAGGCATCAAACCAGAGCACCACCCGATCATAGGGCGAATCATCCTGAGCCGCAGTTCTCAGCTTGGCATACTGGTTATGCAAGGTGGTCAGCACATAATCTTGGGCCAGCCCGCCGCCGGTTGTTTCCACAAGAAAACAGGCGCGGGCCTTCAGCGTTTCCTCATCAGGCCAGCTTGGTTTTCTCGGCCCGTCATAGAGGACATCATGCCAGACAAAAACCTCGCCGGGCACACCGCTTTTTGCCAGGATTTCTCCGGCCATATCGCCGCTGGTGATGTGAAGAATTTGCTGTCTCATTCTCTGATTCGAATCATGCGTATGGGATGTAAATTTCTCGTGTTCTTTCTCAAGTATTATGCATAACGGGATATAATCCCCTTTTCATCCCCCGCACTCCTGCAAGGCAGCCTGGGCCTCTTCCAGGTTATCCGGCTGGCGGAGCTGGGTGAAAATCTCCACAGCACGTTGGGCATAGTCCAGCCCTTCCTTCTCCCTGCCCTGCCGGGCTAAGGCAGTGGCAAGATAGTGGCAATCCGCAGCAATCAATTCCTGCCGCCCGACCTCTTCCGAAAGAGGAAGGGCCTGCCGCGCCAGCTCTTCAGCCTTGCGCCAATCCTCCTGAGCAAGGGCAAGCTCGGCCAGATTGCCGGTATACATGGCAACTCCTTCCTGATATTTTACCTTCTTGGCAACCCGCAGGCCCTCCTTGTAATCCCGTTCAGCAGCAGTAAGATCGCCCTGCTCCTTCTCTATCTCAGCCACGCCATTCAAGACGATAGCCACAACCTCACTCTCTGGTGCTATGGTCTGGAAGAAGGCAAGTACTTTCTGATAGGCAATAAGGCTGGCCGGATAATCTTTCTCTAATCGATGCCCTAGGCCGCAGAGTTGGATGGCTGTGGCCCGTTCCAACTCCCCAGCCTCGGCCCAATGCCCGGTACAGCGGTCGGCACAGGCCAAGACCTTGTTGACTTGTCCGCGCAAGTAGTAAACCCAGCCTGCATGATATGCCCGCCAGCCCGCATTATGACTGTCTTTGGCAGCCACGGCCTTTTCTTCGGCCTGCTGGCAGAGGGTCAGCCAGTCATCCCATCGACCGGAAAAATGCAGGAACGTATCCAGCGCTAAGCAGACACGTTGGAGGCGGTCATTCTCCCCCTGGACAAAGCAGGGCAGGGCCGCAGCCAGCAGGGGCCACTGATTCTCCAGCTGGCTGCGGTCATATTGGTCGTATCCGTTCTCCAGAGCCAGGGCAAAGGCATGATCACAGAGGCGGCAGCTGCTTTCCGCCACCTGTTTTGGTCGCTTGCGGCGAATAAAGCCAGCAGCCAGCTTGGGCAAGAGAAACTTCTCCCCTTCCTCATCACCCACCAGCAGGGCGCGGTCGTTCAGATCCTCCAGAGCGGTACGGGCAGCCTGTTCCGCAATGCCTGCCACCGCAGCAAGCTGCTCAACCGGGGCAGGATGGCTGAAATGGGCCAGAGCGGCCAGCACGGCAGTCTCATTTGGTGTAAAGGTATCCAGGAGATCACCGAACACGTATTCCAACGGGTCATTACCCTTGGGCGCATTCTCCAGAAAGGAACAAGCATCGGCAATGGTGCGGCATTGGCTGCCTGGGCGACCCAACTGGCCTGCTGTCCAGCGCAGGAGCAGGGGATTGCCGTTGGTGACCCCGTACAACATATCCTGTTCCTCCTCTGTAGCCTTGCACAGGTGGCGGTTGTCTTCGGCCAGGGCAGCCAGCAGGTCCAGGGCATCCTGTCGTTCCAGGCGATCAAGGCGAACGACCCGGGCATCAATATCGTCACGACGCCGACTGGTGACCACGGCCTTGCAGCCCGCAGGCAAGCGAGAAAGAAACTGATAGAGACGGACGCGCTCAGCCTCGGAGAAGGTCTCCACGTTGTCAATAAGCAGCAGAATGCGCTGTCCGTTCAGGGCACGATGCACGGCCTTGGCCCGCTCCTCTGGTTCGGCCCTGGCTGCGTCTTCTGCCTCCAGTTCACGAGCCAACTCAGCCAGCAGGCTCAGATAGTCACGGAGTAAGAAGTCATCCAGAGGCTGTTCACCCGCCGGTTGCAGATCCCGCGTCTTGGCAGAAAGGAAGATCTTGCGCTCAAAATGCTCGGCAGGTGCGTCCTGTCCGGCTCGAATGGCAAGGGCAGTTTTGCCGATACCGCCCGGCCCATCGATTAACGCACCCCAAGTGCGAGCCTCGGGTGCAATGGCTTCGGCTACCTTGGTCAGCTCCTTGGTGCGACCGAAAAAGAGGGGCTGTTGTGGGAGATTGGAAAGGATCGGTGTAACAGGGGGAGGATCAGGGGCACTCAGGTCTTTTTTTTTTCGATCCAGCTTTTCCATAAGGCATGACCGAAGCCCAGTGGAATCAGGACAAGTGCCAGCAAAAAGCCGTAGTGGAGGAACAGCTTGATGATCTCGCCGCCTGTCTCTTGCGTAACCTGCGGTAGTAGCCCGGAGCCAATAAGCGTTTCGTGGATCCCATAAACCAGCATCAGCACAAATCCGATCAGGGCCAGCGGGTGGGTAAGGTATCGGGATATCTTTCCAAAGTCTGGAAGATTCATGAATATGCTCCTCTATTCAAGGAAAATTGCTTCGGATAAGTACGGGAAAAATAAGGCTTATAGCGTAGGGTGAGAGAAGGAATTTGTCAAGGGAGAATGTCGGCGGGAAAATTCGGTGTAGGAGGGATAACAGAAAAGAAATAACCCCCTCCTACTTCTCATCAACTGTTCAGCTTCTCCTGCCACTTGAGATCTTCCTTCATAATATGATTGGCGATCACATCAACGAGAAGAAACCTGACCAGCTCACGCGAGGTTGCCTCCTCCTCACGTATACGGTTGACGAACGACATAATCTGACCGAGCAGTTTCCTATGAGTATCCTTGTGTAGGGGAGCTATTTCCGGGATCATTGCATCCAGAAACTTCTCTTCATCCCTAAAGTGCCTCTGGATATCCCCCAAGAGTTTGAGTAAGGTTGTATCATAATCTATTTCCTGCTTATCATCTATGATCGCTTCAGTAATCTTGTTTGCCGCACGAAAGAGGGATTGATGCTGGCGGTCAATAAGCTTGTTGCCACAATTGAAGGATGAACGCCAGACAAGCGTCCCCAATACTTTGAATTCTCTATTTTCCTCCTCCTTTTCCGCCTCCTCCAGCGCCCTCTGTCGCCTGTAGCTGTATCGTTGACTCAGAACAACCGCACTCGTCATAATCAGTATACCACCGCTGAACATACCCATTTCGTTGCGTAACCGGGCAATGGCGAGCACACCGGAACTTATGTATAAAAACGGCATTGATTGGTACAACCATTCAGGTTTATACCAGTCACGATAGGCATCAAAAATCGGGCGAACAATACTCATCATGTTAACGTCCTCCGGTTGTATGTTGACGGCAAGAAAGCTACACAGAAAGGCAGCTACTTGCATAATAACAGATCATTTTCAGCAAAATCAATGAAATATTCTTTAGGTACCACCAATTATACCAAGAACCTTTGGCGATCCCCAACCAGCAGAGCAATCGCCGTCCAATATCCAGACAGCCCTCTTGTCCCTGTTCAGTATGAACTACTTTGAGTGACTGCGGAAAAGAGGTCAAAAGTATTCGCAGAACGACGACAGGGTGTTATCAAGCGGAACATCAGCTACCTGGGAACACAGAAGATACTCCTGTGTTCCTTCGGCGAGGGAGGATAGCTCGACAGCCTGTCAAAGAAGGCTGCATAGGCAGTCGAGGAACAGAGGAAAAGAGGCGAGCCACCAGCTCGGGGTAAACCCCCGAGCATAAAATGCGGAAAAATCGAAAGGCTAAATATACCCCTCCGCCCGATACCAATCACCAGTCCGTTTCAACCCCTCATCCAGATCAACCTTGGGATCATACCCAAGATCCCGCTTTGCCTTACTGATATCAAAAGCCCGATTCTGCCGGAACCAATCCACCCGGCGCGGGAAGATAGGCGGTGTGATCTTAAAGGGCTTACAGACCTTTTCACAGACATGGCCAGCAACGACCAAGGGCATAATGGGATAATGGGGCACATCAACCTCCACCCCTAACGCTGTACCGGTCTTGCGGACCAGGGTCTCAATGGTGACATATTCCTCATCTGCAATCAGATAGGCCTCTCCCACCCCCTTCCCCGGTTCCATCGCCAGCATCAAGGCATCGACCAGATTATCAATATACAGGGGGTGATACAGGGTCTTGCCGGAGCCGAACATGGGAAAACTGCCCTTACTGACCCGCCTGAAGATCATCTGAAAACGCTCTGGATCGCCGGGCCCATAGATGGCCGCTGGTCGGATGATAGTGGTATCCATTCCATGTTTACAGTACTCGTTGACAACAGGCTCAGCATCATACTTGGTCTGCTGGTAGTAATCACCGGGTTGAATGGGCGCATCCTCAGCTGCTGGCGGATGATCCACATTCCCATGCACACCACAGGTGGAGCAGTAAACAAACTTCTTGACCTTATGTTCCAGGGCAGACGCAAGCACGACCTTGGTGCCGCCCACATTCACCTCATCGTAATAGCTGTTAGGAACATCCAGTTCCCGGAAAGCTGCGGCAAGATGCTGAACAATATCAACACCTTCCATACATTGCTCAACAACAGCACGGTCCGTGACTGTCCCGATGACCACCTTGGCACCCCACGAACGAATCTCATCGGTTTTTAATCCTTCCTGATAATCCAGACTGACGACCTCGTGTCCTTCATCAATCAATCGTTTGACCAGAGCCTTACCGGTAAAGCCAGTCCCGCCTGTTACAAGTACTTTCATTCTCTTTCATTCCTTAAAATTATGAGGCCGCTTTACAGCGGAACGTTTAATGAGTAGGGAGCCCTTCTTTTGGTATAGCCTCCATGACCACCCTGAAGCCTAACACATTATACCTACTTTTCGGGGGGGAGGGAGAACGTTTCGCGCACCGGATGGAATTTGGTTCACTGAGCCAGCTTCCCCCGCGAATGACCCGGTAATCCACTCCGTTTTCCCTAATTTGGTACAGCGGGTTTTTCGGTTTATCCGCCTTACGATTCTTGCGGTACGTATCTTTTCCATACCGATCCTCACACCATTCCCAGACATTACCCAGCATATCATGAAGCCCCGCAGGATTAGCAGGAAAACTCCCAACAGGAGAAGAGGCAATAAACCCGTCCGAACACTCATGGTAATTGACGCGCTTGAGCTGATAAAAAAAATCAGCAACGTTGGCGTGCCTGCATGTTTCCTCGTTCTCACCCCAGTATCTGACCGTCTCGGTCCCGGCCCGACAGGCGAATTCCCATTCCGCCTCTGTGGGTAAACGGAAGGTGTACCTTTTCCCTGCTCCTCTCTTTCTGCTGAGCCAGTCTGTATATGCCTTGGCATCATACCAGCTCACATACACAACAGGTTGCTCATCACCATCAAGCGATCTTCCCTCTATTTCTTTGCTGGTATGCTCGGGCTTATATTGCCGATACTGGGCATTGGTCACCTCATACTTGCTCATCCAAAACCCATCAATACAGGCGGGATGCAGAGGTTTCTCATGATAGAACCCAGTCCTACCGGGATCGCGATTACCAAGTTGAAAACACCCGCCTTGCAGCCAAACAAACTCAAGACCGGATACAGCATCTTTCCATACCTGATTTGGCTGGGGCAAGACAGGAGGTAACTCCGCTGCTGCTTTTTCCACGGCTACCACTGCTGTCGCTTCTCCTTCCGATAAAGCAAACAGCATTATCGAAAGCAACATAACTGAAATATTAACCATGACCTTCAAAAATCGGTTCAATGATCAAATTCTCATAGACCTCAACGTCCAACGAAATCCCATCAACTCTTTTTCCGTTCACCAACCAATAAGAAATTTTCTTATGAGGCGCATCGCTAACCCTGACCTTGATTCGACTGCCCTTGAAATAATACCCCTGATACCCGGCCAGCTCATGGTATCCGTCGATTTCATATCGTACATCGGGTGCCCCTGTTATCCGACAGAGCAGGCTCGGGCCAATCTTGAACAATTTTTCCGTTTCTTTTCGAATAACTTCCGGGCGCCTCTTCATAAACTCGCCCAGCATTTTCATATACTTTGTATTTATTTTGCCGTAACTCTCCAGCATAGAAATATAATATGTTATTCTCTCATTGGCAAAACGGGCATTGAGACGATGGTTCAACAGGTTCTGGTATAAATTAAGGACGTACTGACGATAGGCAGGGTCTTCACGCATCAGACGGCTGAACAGCTTTAGGCGCACATCAATACTTTTTTCAGGAGTTGTCGTGTAAATAAGACTCCAAGTGCGCTGCTGCCATTCCATCATCAACACATCTTGAGAAAAAACATCCTGGATAAAACTCTGATCCATATCCCAGTTGATCCAAAACACCTTACTCTCCGACTTGCTGGTATCAAGGACTGCTACCCCTTGGTACCAATCTGTGGTTCCACAAAAAAGGACAGAAAAGAGATGACGAGCCAAGTTATCAAGATCAATATCTCGACCTACTTCCTGCATAGCCAACCGCTCTTTACCGTTAACAATACGCCATAATTTAACATTCAAGGCAAACGAGTCATGGGAAACTGAACTTCTAAGCTTATAAAAATCAAATTTATTATGCCCGAAGTAACTGTAAAGCAACCTCTCGCCAATATGAGGCACGAAGAAATAGATACCCTGCTCAACACCGTTCACATACAAAAGGGTCAGCTTGGTTTCCGGCACCTGACAGCCTACGTGCCGTGCAATATCATAGGCCAGAGTATTATTAAAATACCACCCGCCCTCCGGCCAGGCCGTATGATGAACCACCAAGCGTTTGACCGGCTCCGCCCGTGTGCTGAATCCTATTTCGGGACGGAATTCGCTAAACCGGGACAAGCCGTATTCTTTTCTGAAATACAGCCGATAACTGCTGTACAGCTGCATCCGTTTTCCGCCATGCATCCTGACACCGACTGTTGAGGCAAAACGCAGGCGCCCATTCTCATCAAAATACGAGCAGGAGGCTGGCCGTTCCCATTGGCGTCCTCGATAGGTCTTATTAGGTACCAGCCCTGTATCAGGATGATAGAGATCTGCCTCATCAAGGACAAGGGACATAATGGGCCAATTCTTCTTAAAATGCTTTTTGGTAATAATCTGACTACTGGGAAAGGAATGCATTCCCCCGCTATCGGTAACATGCCGAAACAGGGTATCCTGGCGCTTCCGTTGAAAGGCGATCTGCTCTATTTTTTTTGACTTACGCACAGCATCCAGTCGCAGTTCAAGCTGGGCATCTGTATTCAAAGCTGTAAACGATACTCCATCGGCATCATGGCGCAACCGATCAATACCTGTAAGCGGTTTGAGCAGATCAAGGCCGTTATCGGACGACAACACAATCTCCTGCTCGCCCGAGTACAAGGTGATCCGGCGTATTCTGATATCAGCTGGCTCTGCTGACGGATCAATGCGTAGTCGCTGAATTCCACCCAACCGGGGAAGGGGGAGAACATACTCCTTTTTCCCGGCAGTGACAGGAACTCTGCTGCATCGCTCTATCGAATATTTCTGTTTTTTTGTCTCTACCCAGTAGACCTGAAGCTCTGTATCAATGGCACTCTCAAGCTGTATCGCAATAAGCGCTTTAGAAAGATCTGGCGCGGTCGCTGAAGAGTATATCCTCTTGGGTACGGTTCTGATAAGGCCTCTTTCTTTCAGGATCTTGCCCATTATTCCTATATCAAGGACCGCGCTGGGAATCTCCTGACGCTGCAATGCGTTTTTCAGCCCGACAAAAAAAGCCCCTCTCTCGAGCACAGTGCCAAGAAGGGCAAAACAACAAAGGCCGCAAAATATAACCCCGTACTTTTTCATCCCGGAAAAGGCTTAGATTGCGCCCTGCTTATTATAAAACAAGTTCGCCCGGACAGAGGCGACTCCGGACTTCAGCTCTTCCTGCAACTGAAGAAACACCTCCTGCTCCAAACAGATGTAGTTAAAGGAGAGAACTGTCTCGCCGTTATTATCTGTAATGCTATCAATCCTGCCTTGAGGAATCTGCTCCTTGAGAACGCGAAAAACAAACCCGCTCTTCTCCTGAAATTCATCAGAAGACAAGGTCAGGATAATGGTCCCGTCATTCATGTCGCCCTTAAACATTCGCTGAAAGAACTGCATCCCCAGCAGCGCAATCACGCAGACAGTCAATAAAACAAATAAAAAAGAGATATTAAAGGTGGAGCAGCAAAGGGACGAGGCCACAACAAGCATGATGAAACCGATTTCTTCCGGCTCTTTAATAGGGGTACGGAAACGAACAATGGACAAGGCCCCGAGTAACCCCAACGACAGCGGAAGAGAAAATTGAATACTGATAAAAATGGCGGTGATTGAAATACCGATGAGCGGAAAGGCTCGATGTACCTGACTGCCGGTGGCTCGCACACTGTAAAATTTCGTGTATAAAAAAGAAATAAAGACAGAGCTGAGAAACGAAATCATCATCAGGAGAAAGAACGGAAATAAACCGACCTCCTCCATCTTGCTGCTGCCGAAACCGGAAAGGGTTGTGAGTAGATCTTCCAATGGTATCTCCTTGTTGTAAAACGTCGGGGCTGCTGACCCGTGCCTGCGGTCTACTTTAAAGAATTCTCTTTATTTACTTTACAGTGCCTCGCATCCTTGATGCGAGCCGGTTCATTAAAAAAATATGCCGGTTAATGTCGAGTAGCAGCTGCCGTATTTTGAAAATGCCTGTTTACGGCAGCCAAGGGCTGTAAGTTGGTGCAGGGTATCCGGGAGTTCCGCGATATTTCCTTTCACCTCAACAACCCCGGTGTTGAGGACAGCGAGGGGTTTTGAACAGGTCAACATCTGGCCGTTGACCCTTGGTGCCTGGATATCATAATCGATACATATTCGACACCTGGTTTTTGGTTCAAGAAACCTAAACCGTTTGTACCGTATTTGAAAAGCCGGGTAAAGGGAGAAAGGGACTCTGGCTCCCTTTTTCCGGGCCTGCTGTTGCAACTCCAGCAGCTCAGGATCTGTCAACTCCCTGGCGGCAAGATCCTTGCCGGAGTACTTGCTTTGAAAACGAATTTTTTCTCGAGTTGCCCCTATCTTATATTTAATTTCAACAAAGGACAGGTCTGGATATTCTTTTTTTCCAAGGGGCTCATACCAACGAACCCTGAATTTGGTTTTATAATAATCACTGTTCAACTTTTCATTGAGCAGCAACCAATCCTTGGTATCGTAATAAATACTTGAAATAATGCCTGTCGGAAACTGAGGATCAGCCAGGCAACGTAATTGCAGCCAGCGAATCAGGGGCGAGGCCAGCACATTATGAAAGACGAATTTGGTTTCATGCTCAGGCCGAGAAAGGCCCTTTCTGTCATTTTCTCTCATAATCTGTTTAAATCCATCTGTCAAGTTTTATACTAACAATTATCCCTGCTACTTCAGATTGTTATCTAATCTAATGAAACCCGCAACGATCGCTTGCGTGCCTCTTGTATTTGAGGAGGATTCACCGGCGGCCCCTGCAGAATATACATATTCAATATCTCCTGAACAACGATATCAGGTTTATGCTCCTGATAAGGAGCGGCTTGAAAATTCGTCACCTCCCTGAAATTAACCGTCTTTCGCGCATGCGCACTGAAATAGCCAATTGTTTTTTCGATAAAAGAATCTCCGATAATAAACATCAACGGCAATTTACCCACAGGATTTTCAATCTCTCGCACAGCAAATGATTTTTCACAGTACTGCCTGCGTACCATTTCCGGCAGGGAATAATCTGAAATACCTTTTTGCATAAAATTTGGAATATGCGCATAGGGACCATCCGCTTCTGGAAAAAAGGTAAGGTAGGTTTCGTTCTGATTGCGCATAGGGTCTAGACCCAAAACAAACATAAATTTGGTATGCACCCAATCGTCCTTACGTTGAACAGTAAAATCGGTGTACGCAGCCGGGTCAAGATCGTGTTCCGGATAATATCGGTTAATGGCCCGAATAATTTCCTGATAGGCGATAAAGGCCCCGTAGTAATTCCAATGAAAATCTGTTCGATAGAACAGCGGCAAATCCGTACTCTGCTTGGCCTTGAGCAAGGCTGCCCGCAAATCGGCTACCGGAACAACCGCGTTTTCTTTGAGGTAGCGGGTCAGCTGATCGTAACGCATGGGTCTGTCTGACCGTCGTTTACTCCATAAAATGCGCAACGGTAAATTTTCAGGATAAACAAGGGCTTTGGTCGGAGCAAGGGCAAAGACATAATCAATCCCCTGTTCCTTTAACCAGTAATATCTCTCTTCAAGGCAGACACGCCATGCTTCCAATTCCTCTGGAGAAAACGGGGTCTGCCCCATATAATCTGTAATATTATCAAAGGAACGAACAACCTCCCCTTCAACTCTCCGCCTGCCGTATCCTTCAAAAAACATACCGTTTCTACCGAGAATGGCTTTGGAGGTTGCGGAAAACCCCAATACAGATATCTTGAAGCGGGCATTCAGGTTGAGCAGTTGTTTCCGGAAGAAAAAATGACGAATAAAATGCGTCTCCAGGCTATCAAGAAATTCTTCAAGCACAGAACCCGTCTTGCCCTCATCTTTTTGGGAATCCTCAGCCTCTTCCCAATCAAGTTGCGTAAAATCATACGTCAATGTCCTGCTCAACGGACTCCACAAAACCACGCTAAAAACAATACTCAGCAAAAAAACACCCAAACCACTACGCTTCCCCTTCCTGCATTGCACAAAAAACAGCATACTTCCACAAGCCAGGGTAATCGCATATAACGCCGAGATGACCAGTTGACAATACAGTACATCTTTTGCCCCGATCATACCGCATACGAGGATGCCGATCAGAGAGGCAGCTGCGCACCGAACCAATTCTTCGACCGGTGCGGTCGATATCCTACGCCCTGCCATCACCAGCAAAAAAAGCAAAATCGAAACAATGAGACAGAGGCCGATAATTTCCTTTATCAACGGAAGAGGGTAAGGAAAACCTGTAAAATACACCTGTGGGTCAGCCGAAACAAGTTGAAAACGTATACCCTCGGGGACTACTCTTTTTTCAGCACCCTCCAGCCCTTGTATAGATAATTCAATCTCTTTTCCTGTCAAAGTGGCTGTTACCCCGAAACGTTGAAACGATATACTGTGCAAGGTGAACGAGTGCTCTTGCTCACCAGGATCAAAGCGCAACGGGAAAGCGGCACGATGAGCGGGAATAGCAATCTCATGCCCGCTTTTACCAGCAGGATACCTAATCCGGCGTGATCGTTCTTCAGCATACCTTCCGCTACAATTCGGCCAATAAACCGCTATGCTATCCGCCTGATCAGCCTCAATATTCAGCTGAACAATGACGGTATTCCATTGCGGCAAGAAAAAAACTCCCGCAAATATCAGCAGAAAAGTTATCGGCAGCATAACAAGTCGAAAAAAATACAGGTATCTGTTCATTGCAGCCGGGGAAATCAAAACCGAAAATAAAGAAAAGGATTATGGGTTCCGCTGATCAACTCTGTAGAACAGAAGAAAAAAATCAACATCATCCATACCAAAAGAACAGGAGAAAACAGCAAAACAAGTTGATCAGACTGCCGAATCCGACCAAATAATTCTTGGCCAAGCAACTTGGTACGCAGCCAGGGGATAATCGGGAATGAGAAAAGAATCCCAGCAAGAGCCGCCAGAAAAAATTGAGAGTTTACAGCAAGAAACAATTTTGCATCAAGATAAGGCATGGCGGAAAAATTGAACAGAGCAGCAAAGTAGCTGAGCGCTGAATCCAAGGTCTCTGCCCGAAAAAAAATCCAGCCGACCATGACCACCAATACGGTATATATATGCTGCACTATACGGGGAAAGCGTATTGGTATCTTACTGGCAGCACTGCGCTCCAGAGCGAGAAAAAGGCCGTGGTAAAGCCCCCAAATCACAAATCCCCACCCTGCCCCATGCCAGAGACCGCAGAGGAAAAAGACTATGATTAAATTTAAAGAGGTACGCGATGCACCTTTTCGATTTCCTCCCAACGGAATATAGAGATAATCGCGAAACCAACTGGAAAGCGAAATATGCCATCGTCTCCAGAATTCCTGAATAGATCGAGAGGAATAGGGATAGAGAAAGTTTTCCTGAAAATGAAACCCGAACATCCGACCCAACCCTATGGCCATATCTGAATATCCGGAAAAATCATAGTAGATCTGTAAGGTATAGGAAATGATTCCAAGCCAAGCCAGATAAGCCGGTAGGGCAGCCGACGGCAAGCTAAAGATATGATCAGCAACAGCACCAACACTATTTGCTATCAGCACCTTTTTCCCTAATCCGGTGGTAAAACGCAGGATACCAGAAGAGAAACCCTCAAGAGAGGTCCGACGGCTTATTATCTGACGAGCAATATCATGATAGCGCACAATCGGCCCGGCGATCAGCTGAGGGAAGAGGGCTATATACAGGGAAAGATTGATCGGATTGCGCTGCACCTCGACTTCCCGGCGATACAGATCAACCAGATAGGAAATTGCCTGAAAGGTATAAAAAGAAATACCGATGGGCAGATGTACAGAACCACGCTCTATAGGATGCACCCCCAGAATCGGTAAAAAAGCATTCAGGTTATCTATTAGAAAATTACTGTACTTAAAAAACAGTAAGGGCAGGAGATTGACAATAATGCCAGTAATCAACGCCCATTTCCCTGATTTACCACACTCCTTTTCCCGGTCTATCAAAAGTCCGAGCAGCCAATTTGCCAAAACAGAGACCAGCATGAGCAGCACATAACCGGTTTCTCCCCAGGCATAAAAAAACAGGCTGACCAGCAGCAGCACGCCATTACGCCATCGCAGACCTGCGGAAAAATAGAGGAGCAGGGTTAACGGCAGGAAAAGATAGAGAAAGAAAAGAGAACTGAAGACCATAGACCTTACTCCACATTTCCGATCGAAGTATCGATAAAACGTCCATACACCTTGTGGAGAAGTTCGCCAACAGCCGCTGTGGAATACTGCGTACGGACCTGCTCCCTGCCCTTTTCTCCTCTGCTGCGAGCCTGTTCCCTGTCAGCAAGGGCAGACTCTATCCCGGCAGCCAATCCCTGACCATCGCAGGAGGGTGCGTAATACCCGGCTTGCCCGAGCATTTTCTGATTATTTGCTGTGGCAAAGCAGACCACTGGCAGACCGGCCGCCATATAATGAAGCAGTTTGCCACTGGCCTCACCAGAATCTGCTTCCTTGGGCTCAAGAGCAAGATCCCCTAAGGCCAACCAATCGCTCAGATCACAATAGGGGACCTGCCCGGGCAACAGGCAAAATTGCTCCAGCTGATGCTGCCGGACATACTGTTCTGCATCCTCCAAGGGATAGCCGACCAGAACAAAAAAGAGATCCTGACGCTTAGCGCAGAGCAGCTCCATTGCCTGAAAAATATACTGTATCCCTTTTCCTGGGAGTAAGGAGCCGCTATAGAGAATGACCTGTTTATCGTGGGGAATTAGATCTTGAAAACGGTTTTTTTGAACGACCTGTTGGGGAGCTACCTCGAAAAAAACATCAGGGACAACATCCTGAAGCAGCAGGATCTTTTCCGTGGAGATTTTAAACTCTTGTTCCAGGACCTGACAGCTCTGTGGGGAAGAACAAAAGAAGAAATCCGGCATTCGACAGATGAGACCTTCGATGGCCCGAAAAAAGCCCAGGAGAAAAGAAAGCGAACCAAAGGCCTTATAGGCAGCCAGCTCCCCGGAAAGACTGCCCTGCATATCCATCAGCACCCGCATCTTTCGCCAAAAGAGGCAGAGCTTCACTGCCCAGCCTATCAGGGCGCCTTCATGGAGATGACAGTGGAGCAGGGTCGGACGCTCCTGCCAGGCGGTTTTAAGGACAAGAAAAAAAAGAAAAAAATCCGCAAGAAAACGAAAGGGCGAATAGCCCGCATCCAGTTTGGTATAGCCCGGCACAGCAGGAATACGCCGGATATCCATCCCTTCGATATCACCGCCATGATGATAGGTACAGATAATGAGCTGATACGGATAAGGATGCAATGCCTCAACCTCATTACGAATCCGGATGTGGCACCCTCGATCGGCAAAAAACGGTGTGGGTGCAATATGCAGCACCGTTCTCCTCTGTTCAATACCCTCTCTGCTCATTCCTTGCTGCTTC
>CBFDDU010000090.1:0-14789 GCA_965603655.1 uncultured Candidatus Electrothrix sp.
TTCTGTCGGCAGATTCATAAGCTCTAGATTTTCTTTCAGATGTTTTTTGACAAGGTCTGCATTGTCATATTTCTTAATCTTATTGGCCTGCTCCTGCAATGTATAACCGACCTTCTTTTTTTCCAGCATAACAGTGCCGATCTGCCAGGATGGAATGCCGATCACAGCTACAATAATAATATAAATAATATTTTTAACCATTTCCTTCGTCTCCTTTTTAAAGACTTTCTTGAATTATTCGCTACTGTATCATCTCATAGTATCATTTACAAAATTATTCAGGATAAGAAAACGTCATATTGCCCTTACGTCGACCGATACGCACCTTCCCACCTTTACTGAGTTTGCCAAAGAGAATCTCTTCCGTCAACACATCTCCGATTTCCTTCATAATCAAACGGCGGAGAGGACGGGCACCGAAAGCCGGATCATATCCTTGCTCTGCCAAACCGCGCCTCGCAGCAACAGTCAGCGAGATGACTACATTTTTATCTTCCAGCTGCCTCTGGAGTTCAATCACCATCTTGTCAACAATTCGCTCAACTGCATCCATCTCCAAGGCATGAAAGGTGATCGCGCTGTCGAGTCTGTTTCTAAATTCTGGGGTAAAGAGGTTTTTTAGGGCCTTCTGCTCCTTTCCTTTGGAATCGCCAGTAAAACCAATAGTCCGCTCGGTCATCTCCCGAGCACCGGCATTAGTGGTCATGATAAGGATGACATTACGAAAATCAGCCCGCCGGCCGCTGTTATCCGTTAAGGTCGAATGATCCATTACCTGGAGGAGAATGGAAAAGACATCAGGATGGGCCTTTTCAATTTCATCCAATAACAGCACGGTATGGGGATGCTTACGAATGGCGTCCGTCAACAGACCGCCCTGCTCAAAGCCGACATAGCCGGGAGGCGCACCGATAAGACGAGCAACAGCATGTTTTTCCATGTACTCGCTCATATCAAAGCGCTCAAAATGAACGGACATCGCCTGCGCCAGCTGCCTGGCCACCTCGGTTTTGCCTACTCCGGTAGGCCCGGCAAAAAGAAAACAACCTGTGGGTGAGAGGGGATTCCCGAGACCGGCCTTGGAGCGTTTTACCGCTCGCACGACCTCAACTACGGCTTCGTCCTGACCGAAGATAACCGAGTTGAGTTCATTTTCCAGATGGCGCAGACCTTCGGTTTCATCGTTATTGGCAGAGACCACCGGAACTCTTGCCATCTTGGAGACTATTCGTTCCACATCCTCCACCGTGACTGTTGCACCGATTTTTCCAGCCAACCGCAAAGAGGCTCCCACCTCGTCCATAACATCAATGGCCTTGTCCGGCAGAAATCGATCGTTGATGTATCGTTCAGCCAGTTCAGCTGTTGTCGCAATAGCCTCGGGTGAATAAGACAGCTGATGATGCTCCTCGTAACGAGACTGCAATCCTTTCAGGATCTCGCAGGTATCCTCAACAGAGGGCTCCTCGATATCAATCTTCTGGAACCGTCGGGACAGCGCTCTGTCTTTTTCAATATAATTCTTATGCTCTTCATAGGTTGTTGAGCCTATACAGCGAATTGTTCCGGCCTGTAACGCCGGTTTCAGCAGGTTTGAGGCGTCCATGGACCCCCCGCTGGTTGCACCGGCTCCGACAATGGTATGCATCTCGTCGATGAAGAGAATGGCATTGTCTTTCTGTTCCACAGCCGCCACAACAGCCTTCAGTCTTTTTTCAAAGTCTCCCCGATACTTGGTGCCTGCAACAAGAGCGCCCATATCCAACATATAGATCGTTGTGTCACGCAGCAGGTCCGGTACCAATTTCTCTGGGGCAGGCTTTTCCTCTTTCCGGGCAATGCCGTCTTCATGAATACGAAGAGCCAACCCTTCGGCAATGGCGGTTTTTCCCACCCCGGGTTCACCGACCAGCAGGGGGTTGTTTTTTCGACGACGGCAGAGGACTTGCATCATCCGTTCCAGTTCACGGGCACGACCGATCAAAGGATCAACATTATCCTGTTCCGCCAATTCCGCGAAATTAACCGTAAATTGTTCCAGGACGTCTTCTTTGCCCTTTTGCTGCTTCTTATTTGAAGCAGGAGCCCCCGGTTTAGGCGCAGGCTCTTTCTGGATATTTTCTGGAATATTATGAGAAATATACTCCACAACCTCCAGTCTGCCGACCCCTTCACTGCCAAGAAAATACACTGCGTGCGAATCCGGCTCAGCAAAGATAGAAACCAGCACATCGCCGGTATCCACTTCTTTTTTGCCGCAGCTCTGCACATGATTGACAGCCCGTTGCAATACCCTGTTAAAGGCAACGGTCTGCGAGGGTTCATCCTTACCAGCACCTAACAACGGTACACCACCGGCAAGGAAATCCTGTAAACGCTCCCTGATTGAATTATTATTACCGCCGCATTTATTGATAATATGGGCAGCAAGGTCATCATGCAAAAGCCCCCACAGCATGTGCTCAACAGTCACATACTCGTGTTTTTTTGCCTTAGCCTCTTTTATAGCCTTTATCAAGGCCAACTCTAATTCTCGACTCAACATATCAGTATTATGGCTAAAAGGTGGCGTGTCAATGCCGAAAGGTCAGTTATGCCTTTTCCAACGAGCATTTCAACGGAAATTGATTTTTTCGAGCTGTCTGATGCACTTCTGACACCTTGGTCTCTCCGATTTCACGGGAAAAAACACCGGCTACCCCCATCCCTTGATGGTGGATATTCAGCATGATCGTGGTTGCCTCCGAGGTGTCCTTGTCGAAGATAGTTTCCAGCACCATAACTACAAATTCCATGGTTGTATAATCGTCATTATGGAGAAGCACCTTGTACAGGGGAGGTTCCTGCAAATCTTTTTTATCCTTGGTCAGTATTTCTTCCCTATGTCCTGAATCTGTTTTTCCCATCTTCTTGATTATATGCTGTTAAAATCTCAAATGTCAATCTTTCGCCGTTCATTCATCAGCATACTCATGCTTATCGGAACACTCTAAAACGATCCGATCTGTCCAGCGTTACTCACAAAGATTCTCCTTTCTATATTGTAATGCTCAAGAATGATTTTGCAAGCTTACTTTCTCGACTGTGGTCATCATGGAAAGAATCAAATGTTGAATGACAATATCCGTATCTATTGATGATCCTTTTAAGCGCATATCGGCCGTAAGGATATCGCGTAGCCAGGAGCGAAGAAGAGCCGTGGAAAAACCGGCAGCTGTCTTAAATCGCATGTACAAGGCAAAGGGATGCCCGGACAGCTCAGCCTTCCAGCGTTCATTTTTTTTTAAAGCGGGCAGGCATTGGTCCTGAAAAACCTTTGCTGAAATACCGGGGCGAAAATTATATTGCTTCTGTTCCAGCAGAACGCGAAAGAGCAGAAGAGTACGGGTGAAATTTCGTAATGTTGCCAGGATGGCCAAGGCATGAAGACCGTTTTCCTGAAGGCGTGAGGCGATAAGCAGGGCCTGGTCTATCTTTTTATCACTGATCGCCTGGGTCAACTCAAAGACTGCTTCCTGTCGGGTACGACCGACCATGCGGTCAAGGTCTTCTCCGGTGATCTGTCTCGCCTCTCCCACGGACAAGGCGAGTTTTTCTGTTTCCATCGCTGCGGCAACCGGATGGAATCCTACCCGTTCGAGCAATTGTTCCATGACGCCTGATGCCATGGTCTTGTTCATTTTTTGCAGCACGGCCCGTACCTGTTTTTGGAGAACTGCCTGCTGCTCCTTTTTCGCCTGTGCACTTGCCCCGGTATCCACATGGAGATCAATAACCGCATATTTTTCCTTAAAGGATTTATACAGTTTTTTACGTTTATCCACCTCTTCAGCCAGCAGCATCAGGATGTTATCCCGCGGTATTCCACCTTCAAGGGCCGCCAAGGTCATTTCTCCGGCATTCTTTCCGGCACTTGGGGCGGATTGAGCGGAACCGGCTCCTGTTCCCGATTGCTCGGAATATCTTGCGAGCAATGCCCCTGTCCAGTCCAATTTTCCGTCAGGCTTGGCAAAACCGAAACATTTTTTCCATTGGGCGGCACTCAGGTTAGCAGGGTCGTTTTCCAGTTCTCTGCTGTCCAAGCCTCCAGCCTCCATCATCGCCTGAAGGTATTTAAAGGCCTTGTCCGGCTTGTTGCCCTTATTGGCCTGTGTCGCCCGACTCCAGATAGCCTTAGCCACATTCTTGGAATGAAACAATCTGGTATTATTGATTCTGAAGACCTGCTTGCCGCCCAGTAGACTGAAACTGCGGAGCTTGGAAAGAGTAAGATTGCTTTCCTCTGTATCGCCGTCAATACTGTGCACTGTCCCTCCACCAGCGCAGAGGAGCTTCGCTATCTGGTCCGCCGCCTGTTGACAGAGATAGCGTTCTCCGATAAACAGATACGCAGGAAAAAGGCTTCCTTTTTTTATCTCCTGAAACAGGGGCTCAAGTTTATTTTTTTCGTAAACAGGCATGGTGTAACGGCAAATAATATTTATTAAAAGTCAATTGTCAGCTAAGAAGTGTACCTGGCAGAAAAAGAGCGTGAAGACAAAAGCTTCAGCCTCTCCCTTCTGACAGCAACACAGGGTAGGATACATCTCAAAAAATTCGAGCTCTACATAACTGTAGAACAATGCTTGCTTATATCCTGACCAGCTCGATAGAATAAAAAATTTCTTCTGGGAAATTCCTTTGTTGTCGAGTATCATAAATCATTTTTCACGTTTGAAAAAATATTTTTTTATCTTTAGATAATAAGCTTCTTGAAGCTTCATAAGAAAATAATTTCCGTGCACACCGTTAATATGCCAGCACGACTGTTGAATCAACAACTGCCGTCTGGAAAATAACGGCTCGCTGATAGCCACGTAATATGTACACAGACATTGTAATAAACGCCACGCCTTATGAAAACCGTATCGCGGTGGTGGAACGGGGCAACCTGCTTGAGTTTCATCTCGAACGCCCAAAGGAAAATGGGTTAGTAGGCAATATCTACCAAGGCAAAGTTGTTCGGGTACTGCCGGGTATGCAGGCGGCGTTTGTCGATGTCGGTCTTGACCGCACGGGGTTTCTTTATGTTGACGATATTGATATTTCGATGTCAATGACACAGCTTTCGCAGCCGGAAGTGAGTCCTTCTGTGGTTAAAAAAAATGCGGCGATCAATCCGGCTATCGAGGATTTATTGAAGGAAGGGCAGACTATCTTGGTACAGATTGCCAAGGAGCCCATCGGTTCCAAGGGTGCCCGTTTGAACTGCCATATCACTCTGCCTTGCCGTAACTTGGTTTTCATGCCCTTAACCGATCATATCGGTATTTCCCGCAAGATAGAGGACGAAAATATTCGGGAAGAGTTGCGGCAAAAAATTGAGCAGTTGCGCCCGGAGGGTACCGGTTTTATTGTCCGCACGGTTGCCGAGAATGTCACAGCGGCAGAGATTGAAGCAGATATGGAGTTTCTTATGCTGCTTTGGGATGATATCCGATCCCATGCGCAGCGGGCAACAGCGCCCTGCCTGATCTATCAGGATCTGGATCTGGTTCTGAGAGCGGTGCGGGATCTCTTTACGGACAGCGTTAATGAACTTGTTGTCGATTCCAGGAGCATGCATGAACGGCTTCTCAACTTTGTGGTTACCTTTGCCCCGAAATTGAAAAGCAGAATTGTCTATTATGACAGTGAAGTGCCGATTTTTGATGCCTACGGCATTGAAGTCGACGTTGCCCGGGCCATAGATAAAAAAGTTTGGTTGCGTTCAGGGGGATACCTTGTTATCGAAACCACGGAAGCCTTAACCGTGGTGGATGTGAATACCGGGCGTTATGTCGGGAAAAATAACCTGAATGAGACGATTTACAAAACCAATATGGAGGCGGTGAAAGAGATATCCTATCAGTTGCGGCTCCGTAATATCGGGGGGATTATTATTATTGATTTCATCGATATGGAAGCAGAACAGCATCGGGAAGAACTTTATAATGCCTTTCAACAGGCCATGCGCAAGGATAAAAACCGCGTCAATATCCTTAAGGTCTCGGAGTTTGGCTTGGTCCAGATGACCCGAAAACGTTCCAGTGAGAGTCTGTCCCAACTCATGTGTGAACCCTGCTTTTATTGTGGCGGGGAAGGCATTGTCAAATCACGGCAAACCATCTGTTATGAAATCTTCCGCAAAATATATCGGGACAACCGCAAGGCTGGCGGAAAAAGTATAACCATCAAGGTGCATCCACATATTGCCAATACACTCTCTCAAGATGAAGCGCAACATCTCCGACATCTCGAAAAAACCACAGGGAAAGAGATTACCGTGTCTCCAGCATATAATCTTCATGTTCAACGGTATGAGGTTGTCTGGGATGAATAACCTTTTTAAATAAAAAATTAATAATATTAATATTTACCATGATCTCAAAAAATAGGCGCAGAATAGGTACCTCCTCTCGTTCAACAAGTAAAAAATGGTTTGGGCGCAACGTCCTCATAGTCCTCTTGCTCCTCTTCGTTCTTGCTGGCGTTGCGGCCAGTTTTATCCTTTTTGAGACAGAAAAGCCGCAGGTTACGCTAAACCAAGATATTCTCTTTCTCGGAAGCCCGTTGGAAGTAGAGCTTCAGGCAACGGACCGCAAAAGCGGCATTCAGCAGGTATCTATTGTCCTTCAGCAAAATGAAAAGGAATTTCAGCTGTTCAAGAAAAGCTTTCTCCGCCAGGCCTGGCTTTCAAAGGCCGGGCCTGAAGAAATACAGGAAACCCTTACTCTGGATGTTCAGCAGGCAGGAGCAAAAGAAGGTGAAGCAAAGCTTACGGTTTCTGTTCATGATTTTTCCCTCAACAACGGATTGCAAGGAAATGTAACAACCCATGTCTTTCCCGTCACTATTGACACCAGACCGCCACGAGTTCATGTTGAACATGCGCAACAATATATTACACCGGGCGGAAGCGGCATTGTTGTCTACAGTATCTCCGAACCCTCGGAACGACACGGGGTCATGCTTGATGGTACTTTTTTTCAGGGATATCCGTTGCCGGGTGGCAAAAAAATATTTATCGCCTACATCGCTCTCCCTTGGAACAGCGATAAGCCGGAGCAGATACGGGTTGTTGCAGCGGATCAGGCTGGCAATGAGGGCAGCAGCACCTTTGCTATCCGATTCAAACCGGCAAAGGACAAAAAAGATCGAATTAACATTTCGGACGGCTTTCTCAGCAAAAAGATTCCAGAATTTGAAGAAATGTACCCTGAACTCACCGGAACGAACCTGAAAAAATACCTTTTTGTCAATAATACTGTCCGCATTCGCAATGCGGAAAAAATTGCCGCTCTCAGCAGCAATACGACAAGTGAACAGTTATGGCGGGATCGGTTTCTTCGGATGCCAGGAGCTGGCAGGGCTGGTTTTGCCGATCAGCGGACTTATTATTACCAGGGAGAGCCCATTGATCACCAGACCCATCTCGGTATGGATATTGCCTCAACAGCCCGGGTTACTATAGAGGCAGCGAACAGGGGCAAGGTTATTTTTGCCGACTATCTTGGAATCTACGGGAACATGGTCATGATTGATCACGGCCAAGGCCTGACCAGTCTGTATTCCCATCTCAGTCGCATTGCTGTTGAGTCCGGGCAATTGGTGGAAAAAGGAGAGGTCATCGGTAATTCTGGAACCACCGGAATGGCTGGAGGCGACCATCTCCATTTCTCCATGCTGGTGCATGGCATCTTTGTTACCCCGATTGAATGGTGGGATCAACATTGGATTGACGTCAACATTAATAATATTATTCAATAAGTTCTCCTTCCTCAAGCAGCGTAATCTTGAGGAAGGAGCTTCACAAGATAAAAAAATCGTCGCCGATGTCCCGCAAATGAAGACTGCGGCAGCACCTATATCCTACAATCTGTATCCTACAACCTGTACTCTTCAGCAGGCACTTAATTAAAAAATATGCAGCGCAAAGGCATTCCATTCCTCCTGTACAGCTATCTGGCTACTGAACTGCTTGCACCGTTCTTTGCCAGCTTTCTTATTCTATACGGGGTCTTTTTTTTGATCCGACTTATTCCGCTGCTGGAAATTGTCCTTGAACTCGGAATTAATCTCCCCGACTTCATCCGTCTTTTCTCCTACATTTTCCCCCATATGCTGCTCTATGTTATTCCTATGGCCAGCATGGCCGGGGTTATTATCGGTTTTACCCGTTTAACCAACGAACGGGAAATTCTCGCTCTCAAAGCCTGCGGTATCAGTCTGCGACAAATGCTCCCCCCAGTTATCATTGTCTCAGCATTCATCGCCGCCCTGACAGGCTATTTCTCGGTTCGCCTGATTCCGGCCGGTGAGATTGCTATGCACCAACTCATGTTCCAGTTGGCTAAGGAGAAAATAGACAGCGGGATTAAAGAGAAGAAATTTACAGAGGCCCTTGGAGATCTGGTCGTTTATGTCGATGATATTGATGAACAGGAACACTGGAACGGGGTCTATGTTTCGGATATGCGCGGTCGGGAGCAGCCAATCATCATAATGGCTAAAAAAGGCCGTATGAAGGCAAATATCAGCACCATGTCTGTTACAATTGTGTTGGACAACGGCACCCTGCATAATACCGATGGGTTGGATAGCCAAATTGTTCGCTTTAAACGGTATCAGCTCAATATCCCTTTAAAACCACCCACCCGCATTGATGGGGATGACGTCACCAAGCTCAGTCGAGGCAGCATGTCACAAGAACAGCTCCTGGCTGCTAGCCAGAAGCACGGTGCTGATACCCACGCAGGTACCATTTATCTGACAGAATATCATCATCGCTTAGCCCTACCAGTGGGTTGCTTGATCCTCAGTCTGCTGGGCCTCCCCCTGGGCCTGCAGGCCGGGCCGGGGAGAAAAGCGGTCGGTATCCCTCTGGGACTGGGATTTTTCGTCCTCTATTATGTTGTTTTTACTTTATTCAGGGTGATGGCGGAAGATATGGTCCTGCCTCTCCTTGCAGGCATGTGGTTGCCTAATATTCTCTTTGCGATTATGACCGGGATTATTTTTTGGCGAGTTGAGCAGGAGCGACCAATCTTCTCTGAACGGCTGACCCTCTGGCTTGAATCCGTTCTTGATGCTCTCTTTCTTACTCCGCTCAAGCGGCTTTCCAGCCTATTTAGTCAAGTATTACGTAAAGGGTCTGGCGCTAGAAGTAAAAAGAAAAAAGAAGAGTTGCCGGATTGGGCAGGAATGCTTGTTCATGCAGACGCAAAAAAACGGGTCTTTCATCTACCAGGCTGTGAACAATATCACTGTAAAAACTGTACGCTTCAATTCAACAGTACCTTTGTTGCCTACGAAGCCGGGTTTAAACCCTGTCCGTACTGCGAGACACAGGTCGAAAAATACAAGACCTGACAGATGGCCAAAACAAGCCTGCAATACGCTCTGAGACTTTCCGTCACTGGCCTGCTGCTCTTTCTCATCTTTCGTAGTATCCATCCTGAAAAGATACTTGAGGCGGTGACAGCAATTTCTCCGGGCTATCTCCTGTTGGCCCTGTTTGCTCAACTTGCCTGTCTCACTGTAGCCGCATATCGATGGCAGCTGATTGTCAATCGACTGGGCTTCAAGGCCCCTTATACCTTTTACCTGGGCAGTTATTTTAAGGGAGCCTTTTTCAACCAGGGGCTTCCCACCAGTATCGGTGGGGACGGAGTGCGTGTCTATGACTGCGCAAAAGCAACAGGCTCTGCCGAAGAGGCATTTTTTGGGGTGTTTATTGATCGTATCATAGGGTTAGCTGGACTCCTGCTGCTTAACATCGCTGCCCTGCTTCTGAATCCTGCCCTCTTGCCAAAGCAGGTCTATTACCCCTTGTTGCTCATCCTCATTGCCTTGGCAATTGGCCTGCTTTTCCTTTTCTTCCTGCGTAAATTTTCTTTTTTTACTGTTGGCAGGTACCTCGGTTTTCTCGGTCGGCTCTCTGAACGTTATTTTCAAGTCTACTCCTCTCCCCCCGCCCTCGCCAGCCAGCTTGGCCTTTCCGTTCTGATTCACCTGCTCTCGATGGGTACCTTTTTTCTCCTTGGGCAAGGCGTGGGGCTCAATTTTTCCGTTCAGGTTTATCTGGTTATGGTCCCGCCGGTCATCTTGCTGACCCTGCTTCCCGTATCACTGGCCGGATGGGGAATACGCGAAGGTGCAATGATCGCCTTTTTTCTCCTTATCGGTGCTGAAAAATCTCGAATACTGACTTTGTCCCTGCTGTACGGTTTTGTGTCAGTGATTGCTTCGCTTCCTGGGTTTATCATACTCCTCCGGCGAAAAAAAACTCATCCATTGCAATGATCAGCAGGTCCACTTTTGTACACTCCTAAGGCAAGCCCCAAGAGATTCCCTACGAGATACAGCAGTCCACCAGCCCATAAGATATCACTGACAAAATGACCTCCTTGGAGAATCCTAGCGATTCCAACCAAGGTTCCGAAAAGCAGCCCGCTTATTAAGAAAGCCTCTGCATAATAGCGCTGTTTTTTATCTCGCAGGATAAACCAGGGAGCCATAAGGGAAAAAGCTATTGCGGCATGACCCGAAGGAAACGAACTGTTTTCACCCCCTGTACCGGGTTGCCAGCACTGGGTGAATTGATGTTCGCCGCCGAATTCAACAATTTGGCGCGGGCGTGGACGCCCAAGCTGGTCCTTTAACAGGACATTGATCACTAACCCCGGACCGAGAGCAAGCAGGAGAAGGATAAAAACCGCCTTCTTACGCCAAGGGGAGAGCTGAGACTTGAAAAAACCGATCAACAAAACAAGCGAAGCGGAAATCGCAAGCAACACAGCCGGAATCGGTGCAAGCTTATACAGGATATTCCAGGGGGCGAGATTGCCCTCAGGCCATGCCCTATCGCATTCAGGAAGAGCTGCGGCAATAACAAGATCACGCGGTACAAGAGAGGTAATAAAACGATCAGCGTCGGTGA
Source organism: uncultured Candidatus Electrothrix sp. (assembly GCA_965603655.1). Taxonomy (GTDB): domain Bacteria; phylum Desulfobacterota; class Desulfobulbia; order Desulfobulbales; family Desulfobulbaceae; genus Electrothrix. The sequence goes on from CBFDDU010000090.1 coordinate 10,961, forward strand.
GCCAGAGAATACCGCTGATCAGCAGGAGCGCAGCAGTGACTGCTGCCGGTTCGATAAAGTTTTTTTTATGCATAAGACGATTTGAAAGGGCAATAACAGTTCTATACCTCTCACGACGATACAACTGTCTGCCCCTCCATTTGAGGAAGTCACGAGAGGAGGCGGCTCAGTTTTCTGAACCGATATAACTTTTTTTATTTACAGACACAAAACAATAATACTATATTGGATCCCTGAATGCCAGAGGTTGCGTATGGATTCTTAGGGATCTTTAGCCTCGTCAGCATTCTTTATCGAAACACACGGGCGGGTAGCTCAGCTGGATAGAGTGTCGGCCTCCGAAGCCGAAGGTCGCGGGTTCGAATCCCGCCTCGCCCACCAAGTAAAATCAGCAAGTTAGGGTCTACTTTAAAACCTGCCGTTTTTTCATTCCCCACAGTATTCCCCACACTTTGTCTCGTTTTCGTTTTTTGTGGGGAGCAACGCCCGCCGAAAAACTTTCTTCAACAACACCCTGAAAAAACGCCTCTGATATACCTCTGCCTCCCCTCATGTATACGAAAAGCTGTTTTCCTATACACGACAACCTGCTAATGTATAGAAAATCGCTTTTTCTATACATGACAGCAATCGGCGGACAACATGGCATCTTTTATTCTGAAGCATCTTCCCCTTGAAAAAGACCCGGAAACCAAACAGGTTCTGAAAAAGGCGGCATCCGCCCACCGCTACCTTGCGGAACTGAAGGGCATGGCGGACACGATCCCCAATGAATCAATTCTGATTTCCACCCTGACCTTGCAGGAGGCCAAAGACAGTTCGGAAATTGAGAACATCATAACCACCCATGATGAGCTGTACAAATCAGAGCTGTTCGTCAACCTGATCCAAAGTCCTGCCGCAAAAGAGGTGGGGAATTATGCAACGGCCCTGCAAAAAGGGTTTGCTCTGGTACGTGAAACCCGCCTGCTGACCGTCAATCACATCTTGGAGATTCACAAAGAGCTGGAGCAAAACAACGCCGGTATCAGGAAATTGCCCGGAACTGAGCTGAAGAACCAGCAGACCGGGGCCACGGTCTACACTCCGCCGCAGGAGCATCAAGAAATTGTGCGGCTCATGAGCAATCTGGAAAAGTTCATCAATGACGACACAATCAGCGACCTTGACCCCTTGGTGAAAATGGCGTTGATCCATTATCAGTTTGAATCAATCCACCCGTTCTATGATGGAAACGGCAGAACCGGGCGAATCATCAATATTCTGTATCTGGTTGCCGAAGAACTGCTGCATCTGCCGGTGCTCTATCTGAGCCGCTATATTATCAGGAACAAGGGGGAGTATTACCGGCTGCTGCAAGGGGTGCGGGATAAGGAGGATTGGGAAAGCTGGATTATTTACATGCTGCACGGTGTGGAAAGTACGGCTCGACAGACGATATGGATAATCAAGGCCATTAAAAACTTGATGATGGACTATAAACACCGTATCCGGGCGGAACTGCCCAAGCTGTACAATCAGGATTTATTGAACAACCTGTTCCGGCATCCCTATACCAAGATTGAATACCTTCAGGATGATTTGCGGGTTACCCGGTTGACAGCAAGCAAGTATCTTGCTCAACTCACTGCATCCGGCTTTCTGGAAAAGGCAAAGGTGGGGCGGTACAATTATTATATCAATCAGCCGTTGATGGATTTATTTTCGGATATACCGGAACTGTGATTCATTTACCCTCTATCGCAATAATCAATCCACCCGCTGTAATGCTCCGATACTTTCGACAGCGTGATTAAGCAGCCTTTCCAGATTCTCTGTTCCAATCCTCCACCCCTCATTACCCGCAAAGTACGCTTCGATTCTCAGCCGGTCAAAGGTTTTCCGGTGCATGTGCTTCGGTTTGAACAGGATCGGCTCCATAATGCTTCCCGGCGCATTCAGCCTCCGTCGTATCTTCTGAGCCTTCCGAATGAGCCGAAAAGATCTGTTTACATGCTGACTCGCATAGCCAAGGTTATGGCAATTACGGCAGAGGAAATGTTTATCCGCGCGGTACAGCACCGCAACCCGCTTCATGCACTGCGGACAAAGAAACCATGTCCGGTGCCCGCCATAGTTGCACGGGGTGCGATCAAAGGGGATCGTCTGTTCAACCTGCTCCTGTTCTCTGCCGTTCGAGTGGTATCGATAATGCAACAGCATTCGATTTTCTTCAATACTGTAGCCAACAGAGTCGGTCTGCTTGCCATGTCGTGACCATGACAGAGTACCAGTTGATCCGGCCCGGAGTCGCTTTTCTTTCTTCAGTCGGCGGATATCAAGTTGATATTCCCCTTCCGTGGTTCTCTTCTTTGAACCGTATCTGATCCATTCGCCTGATCCTATGCCGCCCATAGTTTCCACCGGTTTTTTTTATCGAAATCAATAGGGAAATGTAACTTTATGTTGCCTTCATTTTAACAGGAATTCGGGAGAATTTCATAATGTTTTCGTATCCATCCGTATTGCTGGCAGGTTGGGGCTTTTGGCGATTTATGCCCCGCTGTTTCCTCCTGAAAGTTCTTCCTTACAAATAGCCCCGCACCCACTAACCAAGCCGCTAACCTTCAGCAAAGGCTTTCCGTTGTCCTTGCCTTTTTGGATAGGTTCACCCCTGTAACCTGAACCGAAACCTGAAAAAACAAATCTGCTGAAATCGCCTGAAAATATCGAGAATGCTTTTATATGCTCCTTAATGCTCAACCGGGTGGAAAGTTACAGGTGGGAAGAAAGCGAAACTTTCAGGGGTCATTTTTGGGTTTTCATCTGAACCTTGAGGCAAGCCCTAGGTATGGGGCTTTTTGGGAAGAGGGAAATCGACATAAGGAAACACCTGTACCCCCCCCCTGTGGGGTGTCTCCCTGAATGGTTCCTTTGCTGTTTTTGTGGTGATTTAGAGAGTAAGGACAGCGGATTCGGCCCCTTGTTTTTCAACCTATACATTTCATATATGTTCCAATAAGATAACCTTATCAAAAGTTGCATCAATTAAAATTGGAGCTTCATCTGTATGTAAATATTGAAGATGAGTTTCAAGATTACATGAAGCTAATTCTTCGTAACATATAATTGAAATAATTCCTTGAAACTCACAATGCACATGTGCTTTAAGTTCACATTCATCATCGCTTAAGCTTTCAACTATATAATTTTTTTTATTAAACTCATCAATAGATAAATAGTCCCTGTAGTAAGCAACGATATTTAGATCAACTTCAGCCATAAACGTACATTCAATAGTAAATTTTTCTTCGTATTCTAGATAGTTTATATTTAAAAATTGAACATTTCCAATTGACTTATAAGGGATACTGTCTAAGCGCATGGAAATAGGTTTGATATTTAAAATATCATCCTGGTCATGTATCTCGTTTTCATCCCAATAATAGTAAGTCAAGTCTCCTTTGCTGGAAAAGAGATAGTCTATTATTTTATCGTTGCAATAATCTGTTGCTAAATACTTTTTGATTTTCTGGACACGATCAAATTCAGCATCTAGTTCATTGATGGCATCTTCAAGTTGCGGAAGGCTGAGAAAATCTTTCAAACATGAAACTGTTGTAATCTTATCAAATTGGTTCAATGCATTATTAAAGTGTTTATCACTCACTGCAACAAAAAGAAGATCAACATGTTCTAAAATATCTACTATTGATGTAAGAATGATTGCATCAGGGAAGTCATCCCTGCTTTTCGGTTTACGAAAAGCCTTTTTACCTTCAAAATAATCAATTAGAATTTGATCCATACAACATGGATCAACTGGGAAAACATCAACTTCGTATTTGTC
>CBFDDU010000091.1:0-14757 GCA_965603655.1 uncultured Candidatus Electrothrix sp.
GGATATCAGAACCAATTCTATCCACTATCCATTTTCCTGCTGTCGTTTTTTAAAAATATAGGCAAAAAAGGGTCCACCGATGAGAGCAGTCAGCACCCCGATGGGGACTTCAGCAGGCAGCACAGCCCTGGTGACGGTATCGGCCAAGAGCAGGAGCAGGCCCCCGCCCAGTGTGGAGAGAATGATCAGCTGACGATTATCCGGGCCAATGAGATGGCGGAGCAGATGGGGGACAATCAGACCGACAAAACCGATAATTCCGGAGACCGAGACACAGAGCGCGGTCATGAGGGAACAGGTGACAAGAAGAATCCAGCGCAGACGCACCGTATTGACCCCAAGGGTGGCAGCGGCCCGTTCTCCGGTGGCCATAATGTTGAGATCACGGCTGTAGAACAGGCAGACCGCCATACCGATCAGGGCCACCGGCAGCAGGAGAAGAATATTCTGGCGGGAGATCCCAGAGAGCGAACCCATGAGCCAGAAAATAATAATTCCAACCTGCTCGTCAGCAATAAATTTGAGGAAACCAATGGCAGCGGACAGGATAGCCGCCACAATCACCCCGGAAAGGATCAGACTGGTTGAAGAAAGCCGTCGGTCTTCAGAGGCAAGGGCCAGGACAGTGAATAGGGTACCGATGCTGCCAGCAAAGGCGAAGATCGGTACGGAAAGCGCGGAGGGCAGGGCCAAACCGACAACCTGGAGAACAATGACCAAGGAAGCACCAAAGGCCGCACCCGAGGAAATGCCCAAGGTGTAGGGATCAGCCAATGGGTTAAGGAGAATGGCTTGAAAAACCGTACCGCAGAGGGCCAGCATGCCACCAACCAGAACAGCGGCTAAGATGCGGGGTAGCCTCACATCCATGACCACTGCCGTCACAACCGGATCGATTCCGGCATCGCTGCCGCTGAAAGACAGAGCATACCCGATAAGCTGCAAAACCGTTGCGGCCGGGATTTGCATAAAGCCCATAGTGGCTGAAACAACTACAGCAGCGAGCAGCAGAAGGAGCAGTCCCCCTGCTGCCCATGAGAATTCTGACCGTGTAGCCATAGTTTTCCGCAACCTTATTTCAGCTCAATTCCCGCATCAACGGCAGCTTCACCAGCGTTCTGGACAAAAATCTCGGCAAAGGCATCCAGCTCACCAAGCCCTTTTTTCACAGTGACAACCTCAAATCCTTCCTTTTCCAGGATCATCTGCCAGGACGGCTCTTCTGGATCTGTACCGGCCATATCATTGAGCGCGTGATCTCCGGCCACGACCATGCAGGGTTTCAGCATCACCTTTTTCACACCGCGCAGTTTCAGCTTTTCTATCACATCCTCAAGCGCGGGAAAGCCTTCCACATTCCCGATAAGGGTAACCACTTCCGGGTACAGTTGCCGCATCCGGTCGGCAAGCTCAAGATAGGCCCCCCCCGACGGAAAATGCGCATTACCGTGGCCCATGTAGACCAAGGCTGCGTTTTCCTTGGCTGCCAAGTCCACATCCGCAGCCAGAGCTTTTGCCGCAGCTGTGATATCTTCGGCATAGGGATGATCCAGGCCATAGGTTCCCAAAGCGGGACGCCCGAGCACGACCTTATGAAAAGGCTTATATTTTTTCTTCTTCACCGTGCCCATGCGCATCAGGCTATCCACATAGGTACCGAGGTCGAGAAATTCTTCCCCCATAGCGATATGGGTGGGCTGAAGAACAATGGTGTCGTACCCTACATTCTGAAGGTCGGCAATAGTGGCCAGCACGGTTTTAACGTGCAGCACCTCTTCCGGGATTTCCAGATGCGCCTTCCTGTAGGAGGGATCTTCGGCCCGTTCCTGCCATTTTTTGCGGATGATATTGGAGGTGAAGGCGATTTTCACCGGGGTCTCCGGGTACTTCTCCATCATCTTGGTGCGGATATTGAGCAATCCTTGCAGAGCAGGCTCGACAGTTGTGCCGAACATGGCTAAGACAATGGCGTTTTTATGCTTCACCTTCCATCCCTCGCTTGCAAGAGCGGTTGTTGTGCTGCAAAATAGCAGCATGATCAGAAAAAGAGAACGCAACTTCATGGGAACCTCCCTGTATTGCGGTCCGGGAGGCCTGATCTGGACAGGTCATCAAAAAAAATCCCGGACCAATTAAAAAATTGATCCGGGATATCCCTTCTCTACCCAGATAACGTCCATACTGTTCAGACCTTTGCCGAGGCATCTGAACATCTTTTCCAGGCAGGTTTTCTGACTTCCGGCTCTCCCTCCCCTGCGCCTTCCCGTCTTAAAAAAAAGACAGTGACATCATGCAGGTTCGTCCCCGGTTACAGCGGCGGGCCCGTCCCGGATTCACACCGGGTTCCCTTTTCATCCGCTCTATAATTATATGTAGCGGACACCTGAAAACAGGCGACACTTTAGTCAAGAGGAACAGGGAAGTCAAGGGAGGAATCTCGCGAACCTCTCTCCAGAGGGTTAAGAGGGCTACTGAAAAAATCCGCCTCAGCTCTGTGGTACTCACAAAACTAGCAGGCATAAAAAAACCATCCCAATGGGATGGTTTCACAAATAAAAAGGTGAAATCTCCAGTACCTCTATACGGTTGCTAAATATCCTCCTTATGTATTCTTTCGCTGTATTACTCGAATTTCGGCGCTATAAAATCGGGCATACCTTCTGGATTCATAGGATCCTGCATTGCGGCCATCTGGGTTTTTCTGGTCCTGTCTCGTGTTTCCTGACGCACTCTTGTACTGACCACCTCACTTATTGCGTCACCGATAGGACGAAGCAAAGGGAGCCTCTTAGCCTGCTCCTCTTTTATCTTATCCCTTGTCTGGCGCATCATATCCTTCACATCGACACCGGCTCTGACATTATCCACAACTACCTGAATTTCAGGATCGTCGGTCGGAAGAGGAACATGGATATTCTCTGCCTGTGCAGAGTTACTACCTGCAAAGGCTGCCAAGGAAACAGCCAAGGCAAGATTAACTGATAGTTTTTTTAATTGCAGCATAGTCATCTCCTTTTTTTTTCGATTGTACCAACTTGCTATTTCTTGATAATTTATTAGGTTAAAAAATCTCCCTACGTTCCCTACTCATCAACAGAAACAACATCAAAAAATATTTTTATAAAATTATTGATCCTAAATAATTATCTCTTATTTAAAAAAATTCCATTCCTACAGGAGGCCTGTACGAGACCTCCCATACGAACTTTTACAACCGCTTTTACAAAGAAAAAAGCACATCAATCGCGCCTTTTCCTTATAAGATCATCTCCTACGGCCTAGAAAGGAGGAGGAGCGATTGATCCAGGAATACCACCATTAGGATTCTTCAGGGCGTCCATCTGGGTACCCATAATCTTGGTTTTCATCATCGGCTGCATTTTTGCCATAACCTGATCAATCAAAGGCATATTAGCAGACATGTCAGTGATAACATTCGCGCGGGTGGCGTTCATCATGTCTTTTACCATTGAATCAGTCCTTACAGCACTGACCACATTTTGAATTTCCGTGTCGCTCGTCGGCAGGGGAATCTCCACAGCCTGAACATTACCCACCGCGAACGCAGAAGCAGCCAAAGTAAGCATGAGCGCGACTTTCACTGTTCCTGATTTCATTTCTTGCAGCATTTTCTTCCTCCTTGTCTTTTTCTAAAATAGAAAGTTACTCAATAACCTTCCTTTTATAATAAAAGATTATTGGCGGGTTGTAAAATTTTTTTTACCGAATCTGCTTTTTATCTTAAAAACATCCAATTCATCTAACAAAACAAAAAGATAACAAGCAACACCATCTGGATAGATGGTGAAACTTACACATGCCACCCTATCAAATCAAGATTATTTCCCGGCCTGCTGCTCTTTAATCCATTCAGTGATAAGGCCAGAAGCACCTGATTCTTAAACCTGTTGAAAAAACCCACGGACAGGAGAAGTTGATCAGTCACGTTGGTGATGAACTGAAATCAGATAGTTACAAGACGGCGTGCTATGCACTTTTATCCGTTTTTCTCATTTGGCGAAGGTATTGTTTTTGCAGTAAGAGAAATTACAAGTATAATCAAAAGGGCATGAAACACGCCCGCTCGTGATTGTAAAAAATTTCAACCAATCCAAAAAGAAACGTGGTCTATCTCTTCACCTTAGCACCCATCGTTTTTTGGGCAACAGAGTTTCTCAGCCCGCTAAAAAACTGCGTATAGAGCACACTACGGAGAAATCTTTATGACATCAGTTCCAGGGAATGACCAGCGAAAGAAACGCATTAATCAGCTCAAAAGGGCCTTTGCCTACAACCTTTTTTATCGGCAGGGGGTCACCACGAGGACGGCGACCCTGAACGACTATTATCTTGCACTATCCTATACCCTGCGGGACAGGATGCAGCATCTTTTTGTGAACTCTGTTGAAACCCTGCTGGAAAAAGACCCTAAAATTGTCTGCTACCTGTCGGCAGAATTTCTCACCGGGCCCCATCTGCACAATAATCTGGTCAACCTGGGCCTGTATGAAGATTTTGCTCTAGCTGCTCAGGAAAGCGGTCTTGATCTCAAAAAAATTATTGATCATGAGGAAGAGCCCGGCCTGGGGAACGGCGGACTCGGGAGACTGGCGGCCTGCTATCTTGACTCTCTTTCCTCTCTGGAAATCCCGGCCATTGGCTACGGAATTCGTTATGAATATGGAATGTTTGACCAAGAAATCGTTGATGGCTGGCAAAAGGAACTCAGTGACCGCTGGTTACATCCCGGCAATCCTTGGGAGATAAAAAAACCGATCATGGCCTGTGAGGTAGGATTTGGCGGACATTCTGAGATATACCATACTGAAAAAGGCATCCGCCGAATCCGCTGGCGGCCCGGTCGAGTCATTACTGGAGTCCCTTATGATGTTCCCATTCCTGGTTACAAGGTAAATACCGTCAACTACCTGCGCCTTTGGAGCGCGGAGTCACACTCTTCTTTTGATTTTGCCGATTTTAATACCGGTGATTATTACGGAGCTGTGGAGGACAAAATCCAGGCGGAAACCGTCACCAAAGTCCTCTATCCCAATGACGAACAGTTTCAAGGAAAAAAACTGCGCCTGGAACAACAATTCTTCCTCGTTTCCTGCTCATTACAGGACATGATCCGCCTGCATCTTTTGCGCCACGGCAACCTGTTAAACTTTCATGAATATTTCCAAGGCCAGCTCAATGACACCCATCCGGCGGTTGCCGTTCCCGAGTTGATGCGCCTCCTCATTGACGTGCACCTTTACGACTGGGATGTCTCCTGGGAGATTACAAAAAAGACCCTCAGTTATACAAATCATACCTTGCTGCCCGAGGCTATGGAAAAATGGTCATTGGAACTGTTCGGTAGCCTCCTGCCTCGCCATCTGGAAATTATCTTCGAGCTGAACCATCTTTTTCTCGATGAAGTCCGGATCAGGTATCCCGGCGATGATGCACGACTGGAACGGATGTCGGTGATTGACGAGACCGAGCCGCGCTCTGTTCGCATGGTCAATCTTGCCTGCATGGGGGCCAAGGCCATCAACGGGGTCGCTGCTATGCATACCGATCTTCTGCGAAGCCATACGCTGGCAGATTGGAATGACATGTACCCCGGAAAGATACGCAATGTGACCAACGGAGTCACCCCGCGCCGCTGGATAGCGGTCAGCAATCCCCGTCTCACCCGCTTGATCACCGAGGCCATCGGCGAAAAATGGATCACAGATCTTGATGAGTTACGTAAGCTGGAAAAACTTACTGATGATGCTCCCTTTTTAGATGCCTGGAAAAGGGTGAAGGAAGAAAATAAACAGGATTTTTCTGCCCTGATTAAATGTTGCGATAATATCCATGTTGATTACAGGGCCCTGTTTGATGTCCAGGTCAAACGAATTCACGAGTATAAACGACAACATCTCAACATTCTACATATCATCACCTTATACACTCGAATTAAGGCGGATCCCAATCTTGAAATAACTCCTCGTCTTTTTGTCTTTGGCGGCAAGGCGGCGCCTGGTTATTTCATGGCCAAGCGGATCATCAAGCTGATTACCTCTGTGGCCCAGGTGGTGAATAACGACCCGGCTGTGCGCAACCAGCTCAAGGTCTTTTTCATTCCGAATTATAATGTCAAGATAGGTCATATTGTCTACCCTATGGCCAACCTCTCCGAGCAGCTCTCACTGGCCGGGATGGAGGCCTCGGGTACAGGCAATATGAAATTTTCCATGAACGGGGCCTTGACCATCGGCACCCTTGACGGAGCCAATGTGGAAATCCGAAAGGAGGTGGGAGAGGAGAACTTTTTCCTTTTTGGTCTTAATGTCGAGGAGGTCATGGAGCTGCGGAAATCTGGCTACACACCGATGGACTATTATCATCACAACGAATCCTTGCGAGCAGTCATCGACCTGATAGGATCAGGTATCTTCACCTCCGGTGATAGAGAGCTGTTCAAGCCGATTATAGATTCCCTGCTCTATGAGGATCCGTACATGCTTTTTGCCGACTATCAGGATTATATGGACTGCCAGGAGCGAGTCAGCCGCCTGTATGCAGACCAAAAACGCTGGTCCCAAATGTCGATTATGAACACCGCCCGAATGGGCAAATTCTCTTCAGATCGCTCAGTCAAAGAGTATTCCCGAAAAGTGTGGGATGTCCGCCCTTGTCCAGTTAAACTGAAATGGAATGAACTGCCCGAGGACGGAGTGCTCTTTCATCCAGGAGAAACTGAAAAGGAATAAGATTCTCTTTTCAGGCGCAGGATCATAGGAACAGCCCCCCCGTTCCTGACCTGAACCGTCATCCTTCGGGCAAACACAGGGGGGGCTACGGAACCCGACATAAGGCGGGGAAAGTATTTCCTGTTGAATCCCTTAGCGATCTCGACGCAGAATATATCCGGCAAGCTGCTCCAAAACAGCCAAGCTCTCCTGGTGCTGCCTGTTATCAAAACAGGATAATGCGGCAACCCCCTTTTCTGTTTCCTGACAGGCTCTCTGACGGGAAAAAGCAAAGCTGTCTGCTGCGTGCATAAGCTGTCGAGCTCTTGCACAGCCAGCACTGTCTCTGGTGGTGCTCTGTACTGCCTTCATCAACTCAGCCTTATCCGAGCCCGAGACATGAGCAAGGGCATGAATCAAGGGGAGCGTCATTTTTCCTTCGATAAAATCATTGCCCACCAGCTTACCGGTAGCTTGCTCATCCCCCAGATAATCCAGAAGATCATCAACAACCTGAAAGGCGATACCAATTTTCTCCCCATAGCGAGCCAAGGCCTTTTGTTGCGTCGGATCGGCATGACCATACAAAGCACCTATTTCACAGGTAGCGCTGATCAGACAAGCCGTCTTGCGCAACACAACGGAAAGGTACTGCTCTTCGGTGACCGTAGGATCTGCTGCGTAACGCAGCTGAAGAAATTCACCATCAACCATGGACTGTGTCGCATTACACACTATATCCAGCCCTTCCTGACCTGCCAAGGTGCCGACAAGGTGCATACAGCGGGCATGAAGCCAATCACCGGCAAGGATGGCAGCGTCTATACCGTATTTTTTCACGACCGATTCTTTACCGCGCCTATTTTCAGCATGATCAATCACGTCATCATGAATCAGGGACCCTGCGTGCAGATACTCGAAAGTCGCCGCCAGCAGATAAAGATTATCATCATCATTCCTTCCACAGAGCCTTGAACTGAGAATAGCCAAAACAGGACGCAATCGCTTCCCCCCCTTGAGCAAGGAATATTTAAGCACTTCAAGAAGCAACGGGTCATTTCCTACCAAGGCCGACTCCAAATCCAGCCGTATGGCCTCCTCGGTTCGTTCCGCATGCCGTTGTATAAATTCAATCAAAAAAACTGTATCTTCAACAGTTGGAACTGTCTTTTTTTCTTTCAAAATAATTACTCTCTTATATCTTGAGAAAGGGGTAATCGGTCACCGTTAAAAAATTCTTCTACATCCTGCACAGCTCTGCTGATCGGAGCCCCCGGCAAACTCGCCCGAAAGCGCCGACCATAAAACTTACTGAATAAACGAACATCCAAAATTGCCATAACCCCTCGATCATTGGTGCGGCGCATAAGGCGCCCCACCCCCTGCCGAAGCGTGAGGATAGCCCTTGGGATCTGGAATTCCATAAACGGATTCCCCCCTGCCGCCTTAATCCTCTCCATTCGAGCCATAATAACAGGGTCACTGGGGACCTCAAACGGCAATTTATCAATAATGACCAAGCTCAGAGACTTTCCTGGAACATCAACGCCTTCCCAGAAGCTGGCAACAGCAAAAAGAACAGAATCTGTGTCTTCAGCAAAACGATCCAGCAATTGGGAGCGCGAACAGGTTCCTTGGCGCAACAGAGGATAGGAAAGTTCGTCTTGCAGGCTATGCCAGGCCAGCTCCAAAGCACGAAACGAGGTAAACAGCACCAGAGCCCTGCCTTTGGAACAGGTAATAAGGCGCGATATTTCCAGATGCAATGCATTTCTATAGTTAGAATCAGTCGGTTCGGGAAAATGATCCTTTGGAACGTACAGCAGGCTGCGCTTCTGGTAATTAAAGGGAGAGGGGAAAGCATAGGTCTGCGTGCCTTCAGGTATTCCGACCCGTTGACGAAAATATCCGAATCCTCCGTTTCCACCGTCTGTCCTCAGCGTGGCCGAGGTAAAAAGACAATGTTCTGCACCGGCAAACAGGGTGGCTCTCAACTCATCAGCAACATCAATGGGAGTCGCGGACAGGGTAAGATTTTTTTCTGTCCGCTCAACCCATTGAATATAGTTGGACTGCTCATCAGCCTGCTCGACCTGCTCAGCTCTGGAGATCACCGGCGAGGTGATCTGATCAAGATGCTGTGCAATGTCCTGGCTCCGCTGCCCGTAATGCCCCCACGGCTCGTCCTGTCCTTTTGCCTTGCCAAGCTGCTCAGCAAGAGAGCTCAACGCTGTCATCAACGCGTTTCTGGTCTTTTGCAACTCAGGATATTCCGCAAAAAAGTCCACAAGTGGGAACCGTCCTTTCCGGGCAGGAAACATTGTAGCAAATTGCTCGTTCAAACCGGAGAGTGCTCTGGCTGCGGATAAAATGCTCGCATACAGCTTGCTTGTTTGGGCCCCACCGCCTTTTTTCAGCATGCTTTGCTCGATGTCCGTTATCAGGTCAATAACTTGGTATTTGGAAAACGAAAAACCAAAAAAATTACCTGCCACGTTTTCCAAATGATGCGCTTCATCTATAAGGACAGATTGGTAGCGTGGGAGAACCTCGCCAAAACCGTTTTTCCGGACAGCTAGATCGGAAAAGAGCAGATGATGATTAACAACCAATAATTGACAGGAAGCCGCCAAGCGACGGAGACGATTCAGATAGCAATCACCAGCGTAGGGGCAGTCTGCGCCAAGACAAAAAGAGGGCAGACAGCAAACCTTTTGCCAAAAAAAAGAACTTCCTGCTACTCCGGCCAATTCAGCGCGGTCCGCAACAGCTGTTCTTTTCAGCCAACCTTCAACTTTATTGTACAATGCCTTGCCTTCTTTTCTCCCTGCCTGTACCGAATCCTGAACAGAGTCCTGAAAAATTGTCCGGTGGCTCTGATGGTTTTGGGCGTCCAACTGGTGCCATCGATACAGACAGAGATAATTTTGCCGTCCTTTGACACTCATCGCGGTCAGGCCGGGTGCAATATACTTTTGGATAAAGGGGATTTCTCTTTTAAGGATCTGATCTTGCAGATTACGAGTGTTTGTCGACACAACAACCCTTCGTCCGCTGAGAGCTGCCGGAACAAGGTAGGCAAGCGTCTTCCCCAGCCCTGTCTCTGCTTCCACTATCAGACAGTTTGCCTGGGGAGTGTCCTGACCAGAGCTTTCCTCCCTCCCCTCTTTCCCCAACAGATCGGCAACCGCCTCAGCCATCTCCAGCTGGCCGGAACGAGGTTCATAGTTCGGAAGGTGCTCGGCAAGCAGACCGGTATCTGCAAAAATATTTTTCATGTATTTGATAAGCTGATGATGAAATCGTTTCTGTTTCTAATAGTGGAGCAGAAACAAGCAGAGTATTTTTTCAGCACAATCTTTACCACGGAGAGCCCTGTCGAGCAATCCGAGATTCCTTCCATAACCTCCTTCGGTTCTTTTTCAGGGCAAAGCAATATAATTTACGGTATAAAAAGAAGAGTTTTCTGCTATCGAACAAAAAAAACCACAGACCTCTTCCTGAATTTTCTTAAAGATTCCTCAAGTAGGATGTGTATTTTCAATGATGACCTGCAATACACCATTTTTCCACATTGAATAGAGTTATCTTCTGGATAAAGGAAAGAACGGATACAGTTGCTTCTCAACAGCCTGAACTGTTCTGCCATTCAAAAACAATAACACCCACGATTGATCATGTCGGATACTGAACTGAGCTTACCATCTGTTTCGCTAGACGATAATGAATTCCTTGAAGGCGCTGAAGTCATTCTTGCCGTTGATGACTACCGATCCATTGTTATTCTTCTTCAAAACTTTTTACACCAGCGTGGTTTAACGACATTAACTGCCGGTTCAGCCCAGGAATTTAGACAATATCTGAAAGAAGTCCCGATCGCTCTCGTACTCCTCGATATTAACCTACCTGACGGGGACGGGACAGAGCTCATCTCCGAGATCAAGGCGGCAAGTCCGAATACTGCCATCATAATGCTTTCAGCGGCCACAGACCTCCATACAGCCCTTGAATGCCTTCGACATGGTGCTGATGACTATCTAACCAAACCTGTACAGCTCGCAACCTTCTGGGAAACCGTGCGTAAGGTTCTCGAAAAAAGAAGATTACAGATTAATAACCGACGGTATCAACAACAGCTTGAGCAGGCACATTTTCGGATTCAACTCCTCCACGAATTGGCCATGAAGATGAATACGGCCTACCTCAGCATGACTGCGCTGGAAGAAATACTGCAAGCGATCTTGGTAGGTATCACGGCTGAAGAAGGCCTGAAATTCAACCGTGCCTTCTTGGCCCTCTTTGATCCAACAGGAACAGTCCTCGAAGGAAGACTGGCTGTCGGCCCTGGATGCCGTGAGGACGCCGTTCGTATCTGGCAGGAAATGAACAGTAAAGACTTAAAATTTCGAGATATTATCGATTCAATAAAAGGACATGATTTCCAAGAAGACAGCGAAGTCAACAAGATAGTTCGTGCCTTATGTATCACTTCGGACAATAAAGAACATCTATTGATCCGGGCAGCAATGGAACGAAAAACCATCAATGTCTGCCACGGCCAGTGTGAATTTCCAGTTCCGGTGGACCTGATGGGCTTACTCCAAGAAGACAGCTTTGTGGTGGTCCCTTTGTATTCCTCAAGCCGATCACTCGGGGTGATTATCGCTGATCATTTTGTGACTGGAAAAACAATTAATTCTCCGCTGATCCATGCCCTGGAAAGCTTTGCCAGCCAAGCAAGCCTTGCCATCGAGCATTGTCGGCTTTATACCGACATGGAAGAAAAAATCAAACAGCTTGAGCTTGTCACCCACGAGCTTGAAGCGAACAAAGATCTGCTTGTCGAGTCCGAACGCTACTCTGCACTGGGCCAAGTTGCGGCGCAACTTGCCCATAATATTCGGAACCCGATTACTTCAATCGGTGGCACAGCCAGATTACTCAGCCGTAAAACAACCGACCCCCAGCAGTTAAAGTTTTTCGACATGATGACTATGGAGGCTACACGCATTGAACAAACCTTAGAAGATCTTTTTAACTTTGTCGACACCTCACCGATACAAAAAGAACGCGTCCTTATCTACCCCCTTATTATTAAAACGTTGATGCTTTTTTATAAGGCTATGGAAAAACAGGGGATCAAGTATCAAGCAATCGTGCCTGAACAGTTAACCTGTAAGCTTGATCCCAACCAGATACGAAGAGTCCTCGTCCATCTTGTACGCAATGCAGTTGAGGCAATGGAAAATGGAGGAACCTTAGAGGTCGAGGTGACAAACGATCTAGAGTATAACCAAATTACGGTACGGGACAGCGGGATGGGGATTGCTGCTGCTGATCTGCAGAGAGTTTCAGACCCTTTCTACACAACCAAAGTGGCGGGGACTGGCGTAGGGCTGGCCTTGGTAGAACGTATCGTCAAGGATCACCAGGGAACACTCCACATTCGTTGCAGGGACAGTGGAGGCACAGAGGTCAGAGTGACCTTACCAAGCGCTTAAAAATAAGGGCAAATGAGAAGACGATGAAAGCAAAAAAAAACGAGCCCCACAAAAAGGGCTCGTTTTTCATTCACGATATTACTCTAACGTGGAGAATTCTCTTAGAACTCGACGTTCATACGTGCAACATGACCGATGTATGCATCTTCCAAGACTTCGGCAGCACCGTCATTATAGGTCGGAGCCAAATAACCGAGCTTGTATTCAAAGCTGGTGCTTTCAGAAAGTGCATAGCTCATCACACCGGATACCTCAATTGCGCTATCAAGCTGACCAGCAGCAACACTGTCATCCTCATAGTCATAGGCGGCATAGAGCAGGTTACCCTGGACGCTAAAACGATCACTGATGTCGTGCAGCAGCACCAAGGCACCGAACATGAGATCACCATCAGGATTTCCTACATCAACAACAGTGGTGGACTCATTCCCACCGACCATAACAAAACCGAAGTCACGAAAAGCCATGAAACCATCCTGGGTCATACCGGCAAGAACAATCGGGGTAATTCCAGGCATGCTGAAAGCGGCCTGGACATATCCGCCGATGCCATCATCTTCGGTTCCTTGAACATCAGCAGCCTTATATGAAAGTTCAGCGGTAAGCCCAATAGTACCAGCTGTACCGGAAAGGTTCACAGAACCATCAAAACCGGAGCGATCACTGTGCGCTGTTGCAGGCACAGCAACCTCAACGCCACCGACGGTCTCAGTTGAGGGATCAGTAGCCCATTCTCTTGCATCGTCATTATAACGAAAATAACCTTTGAGAGTCCAGGCATCATTTAATTTAAGAACCGGGATAATACCGTACTGCATGAAATCATTATCATTCCAATCATCAAGACCACTACCTTCTTCAGTAACCACACCAACCCATGGTACCAGCTTCAGGTTACCGCTCTCATAAATAAGCTGAATACGGGTCGGACGAATCTCCCCGGCATAGAACGGACTAAAATTCAAAGGCAATCGCCCGGCTTTCACGGTCAGAGTATCGGACAGAGGCACCTTGATGTAGGCATAGTCTGTAGACACGCCGACCTGAGCATCTCCGCTCCTGTCCCAGATAACATCATCATTGAATCCCTGATCATCGAAGTACAGACGTGTATGAATGGAAGTTCCACCTGTAGCTACTGCATCAAAATTCAAGCCCACACGAGATTCGAAATAATCACTGTAGCCGTTTGCACTATCATCGTTCGTGTCACGCATGTAATCTGTCCATCCTACATACGTAACGCGAGCGTCACCGCTGATGCTAACACCTGTTGTTTCTTCAGGAGCCTCTCCAGGATTTCCAGCAGATGCTGCTGAAACCATAGAACCAGCTAACATCAATGCTGCACCGGCAACAAGTACTTTTTTCATATCCATCTCCTTTGACTTTTTGTAATAGGGTCTTGATTTCGTTGCCTTGCAACGCGTTCACTATTTTTTTTATTTACAGCAATATCTTCACTGTAAATTCAAAATATGATACTTTGAAAAAACAGTCAAGAATATTTTATAGCTGTACAATTTTTTCATGTCTCTTTACTCTCTTGATAAAACCAGCCAAGCTGGCCCCTCGCGAACTAACATCCTAACATAAAAGGACAAGAACAACCTTAATACTCATCCCCTCACAAATGGAACGAACCAAAAAATCCCATAAAAAATCTATCAATCAAGAAAGATAGCTCCCGCACGAACACCATTCTAGGAAAACCGAAAAGAAATTCACCTTAATCCTGCCAAAAGCAATTTACAAGGCTCAGCGGTCTCGTATGAACAAAAAGGAACAAACCAAACATCATAATTATTTTCTTGCAGCGCAATAAATTTGCTATCCCAGCACCTGCTGAAGTACTTCCTGCTCCATTGGTGCATCAAAAACAAAATGAAGTTTATACTCGTTCCCCTCCTCTTCAGCCGGGTTGATGGATAAAACTGTCCCGTAGACATTCAACTCTGGAGGCTTACCAGCAACAGGGATAGAGATATGCAATTTACGACCGAACAGGACTCTAATATGCTTTTTTTGGGAAAGATGAAACTTCATGGCAAGACCACCCCGCGAAATATCCGAGAGTCGACCTTTGAAGCGTTGCCCCATAGAATTTCCGAGATTATTGATAATTTGAAATTCTATTTTACGTGCGAGCTGATAGCGCTCAAAGGCCCGACGGTTGAGCCCTTTCCGCAAAAGCAAATCCTGAACATCATTGGAACGATTATAGAATGCACGCAGCTTGGCTTCAAGCCCAGGAAAGGCCTCCTGCCAACGAGAAAAGCTAGAGCGCTTGAGAATGGAAATCTTACTCTCGGTCTGAGCAGCCATACTGATAGTCCAGACCGAGGCATCAAAGAAATTTTCTCCGGCAAGGTCACCATCGGAAAGACTTTTCACATAGACTTTCCGCCCACTTTTCTGATAAAATGTTTTAACCATACCATGGTTGATAAAAAACAGCTCATCATTCCTATCGCCCTGTTTCACTAATACTTCATCAGGTTGCAATTCACGATTCTCTAGTTCATGGT
>CBFDDU010000092.1:0-14574 GCA_965603655.1 uncultured Candidatus Electrothrix sp.
CATTGGGATAGTGTGGCGAAGGCTGCATAAAAAACCGCACTTTTAATCACACCCCTGCGGACATGGCCAAGATATTGCCCATTGCTCATGATGTCCAGTCTGTCTGCACGATTGGTAGAGGTTTTTACCAAATTATAACAGTTTTACAATATTATGATAACATCTTTTCGGACTGAATTATGATGGAGGGATGTCAATCCGCCCTTGGTGGGGAAGGAGCTGGCTTAAGTTGGAATTGGTTGGGATTGCCTAAGTCGGTGTTGTGATGCAGGGACGGTTTTTGCTATTCAACTCCGTCCCTACTTCTTCCTTCGTCGTCCAGGATCAAGCAGTTTTCTTATGACGACCTAAGCCCTCTGCGTCGTAATCCTTACTGGCAGCGGATGACCTTGAAGCTATCGCAATGATGGTGGGCTGGCTCACAGACGGCATTGTTTGAAATAATCATAGTTGCGACATTGATTCCGTTATCTTTTATAAAATTCAGAGCGTTGCTGAATCCTTTGAGTTGACAAAAGGCGTCGGCTGCTGGTTTTCCACATTCGTGTGCAAAGGTCTTGCACCAATCAAGTCGATAGCCTCGATATTTTGGCCTCTTAAAGACAGCGCTTTTTTCTTTACAGTCGATAAAGTTAAATGAATCGCAGCGATGGTGTTGCGGATTACAGATGGCATGATCCTGAATGGTCATGGTTTCGACTTGCAAATTGTTTTTCTTAGAGAAATTTAAGGCAGAGAGGTGTCCCCGTTGTTGACAGAAGGCATCAGCCGCTGGTTTTCCACATTCGTGTTCAAAGGTCTTACACCAATCAAGCTTGTAGCCCTGATGCGTGGGATTTGGGTAGTTGGCAGCTGTACTCAGATGAGGAAGGCAGATCGAGAAAAAGAGGGTAATAGCCGTAAAGATGAATCTGGTTTCCATGAAGCTCCTCCTGCTGATTAATTAGAAGTAATCCTGATGATTCTGAATAACTCAGCCTTGCTCCTCTAGTCAAGAGCCAGATGAGATAGCCAGCAACCTCACTGCTCCTCCACTATAATCTGCTGACTATTGTTCTGCAATTGTTTTAAATGTTATTTTCTCGAATTTTTGAGCACCTAGCCCCAATTTTGAGGAAGGAGTTACCCGTTTTCGTTGCACCCAAGCAGAGCTACGTGGCTTGTATAGGAAAAAGTCTAATAACTATAGCGGGTTGTGGGAGTTGATCCGCAACAGCTACGGCGGCAGGCTGGTGGATGTGCTGGAGGTGAAGACGGCGTAGGAGCACCTTTCTTATTCACCCTTTATTTCCTCCTGGGCAGGAGGTACACTGCAACAGAATACAGAGGCCGCTCTTTATGAATTGAACCACATCTTTCCTCCTTTGGGGCAACAGTATGAAACCTCCACACAACCAACTTCCCCCAGCCACCTCCCCAGTCAGCGCAATAATTCGTTTCTGTCTGCTCAACAAGATGGTGGTGGCCCTCCTGCTCCTAGCCGTAACCGGCTGGGGCCTGATGGTTGCGCCCTTTAATTTCAATCTCGGTGGCCTGCCCCGCGACCCGGTGCCAGTGGATGCCATCCCGGATATTGGTGAGAATCAACAGATCGTCTTTACCAAATGGGCGGGTCGGTCCCCCCAGGACATGGAGGACCAGGTCACCTATCCCCTGACCGTGTCCCTGCTTGGTCTGCCCGGCGTTAAGACCGTGCGCAGTTATTCCATGTTCGGTTTTTCCTCCATCTACGTCATCTTTGACGACTCAGTGGAGTTCTATTGGTCCCGATCCCGGCTCCTGGAAAAGCTTTCCAGCCTGCCGCCGGGTACCCTGCCCGATAACGTGAGCCCAACCCTGGGCCCGGATGCCACCGGCCTAGGCCAGATTTTCTGGTACACCTTGGAAGGCCGGACCCCGGACGGTAAACCCGCAGGGGGCTGGGATCTGGCTGAACTCCGTTCTATTCAGGATTGGTATGTGCGCTACGCCCTGATGGGGGCTTCCGGGATCTCGGAAGTGGCCTCCATCGGCGGCTTTGTCAAGGAGTACCAGATCGACGTGGACCCGGATGCCCTCCACGACCGGGGTATCAGCCTTCAGGAGGTCTTTGCCGCAGCCCGTCAGTCCAATATCGACGTGGGCGCACGCACCATCGAGATCAACCGGGTGGAATACGTGATCCGGGGCATCGGCTTTGTCAAGAGCATCAAGGATCTGGAGCAGTCAGTGATCAAGGCTGTGGATAATATTCCCATCCGGATATCGGACGTGGCCACAGTGAGCCTGGGTCCGGCCCTGCGGCGGGGCGTGCTGGACAAGGCGGGCAGCGAGGTGGCGGGCGGGGTGGCGGTGGTGCGCTACGGCGACAACCCCCTGGCGGCCATTGAGCGGATCAAAGAAAAGATCCAGGAGATCTCGCCGGGCCTGCCCAGCAAAACCTTGGCCGACGGCACAGTAAGCAAGGTCACCATAGTGCCCTTTTACGACCGCTCGGGTCTGATCCACGAAACCCTGGACACCCTCAAGACCGCTCTGAGCGAGGAAATCCTGATAACCATCATCGTGGTGCTGGTCACGGTCATGCATCTGCGCAGCTCTATCCTCATCTCCGCCCTCCTGCCCCTGACCGTGCTCATGGCCTTTGTCGGCATGAAGCTTTTCGGTGTGGATGCCAACGTGGTGGCCCTGTCCGGCATCGCCATCGCCATCGGCACCATAGTGGACATGGGCATCATCATCTGCGAAAATATCCTCACCCGGCTGGACGAGGCCGGGCCGGAAGAATCCACCCTCCAGATCATCTATGAGGCCTCCAGCGAGGTGGGTGGAGCGGTTCTCACAGCGGTGGCCACCACTGTGGTCAGCTTTCTGCCGGTCTTTACCATGGAGGCTGCCGAAGGCAAGCTTTTCAAGCCTCTGGCCTACACCAAGACCTTTGCCCTGATCGCCTCGGTGGTCATCGCCCTGACCGTATTGCCGCCCTTGGCCCATAGTCTTTTTCGCCGCAAAAAAGCTGGCAAGGCCTCCTGGAAGCTTCGTTTCTTCCTGCCTGTCCTGCTGATCATTGCCGGGGCTGTGCTGGCCTGGAAGGTTCACCTGCTGGCCCTAATCCTACTCGGCCTGGGGCTCTACCGCCTGATCCTTCAATTTTTGTCCGCAAAGATCCTGCCCATCCTCACCCGGCTGGAGAACTGGTTGGTCATTCTGCTGGTCACGGTGCTGCTGGCCCGGAGCTGGCAGCCCCTGGGGATTGAGAAAGGTGAATGGGCGAATTTGTTCTTTGTGGCCCTGCTCATCGGCGGCTTATTAGGCTTTTTCCAGCTCTTTCAGTGGCTCTATCCTCATCTTCTCCGGGTCTTCCTACGCTGGAAGTTGATCTTTCTGATTTTCCCTTTGTTCATTGTCTTAGTCGGAGCATCGGTCTGGCTGGGTGTTCCGAAGCTCACCGGTTGGCTGCCGGATGCCCTTCGTCAAACCCGTCCCATGATCACCCTGGTCCATGCCTTTCCCGGACTGGGTCGGGAGTTCATGCCTGCTCTGGATGAGGGCTCCTTTCTCTATATGCCCACCACCATGCCCCATGCCGGTATCTCGGAAGTACAGGAGGTCTTGGCGGCTCAGGACCGGGCCATCACCGCCATTCCAGAGGTGGAATCTGCTGTGGGCAAGCTGGGTCGGGCCGAGACCCCGCTGGATCCGGCGCCCCTGTCCATGATTGAGACCATCATCAATTATCATCCAGAGTATCTGGAGGATGAACAGGGAAATCGCCTGCTTTTTTCTTGGCGGGCAGATCGTAAGGATTTCTGCCGTAGCCCGGAAGGAGTGCTGCTCAAGGCCGGGGACGGCATGCCCTACCTGGTTCAGGGTCGCTTTGAGCGGGATGAACGAGGAGCCCTTATCCCTTCCGCTGAGGGTAAACCCTTTCGCCTCTGGCGGACCGCCCTTAATCCGGCCATCAACCCGGACCGGGAGCCTTGGCCCGGCATTGAAAACACCGACGACATCTGGAACGAGATCGTTCAGGCCGCCGAGATCCCCGGCGTGACCTCGGCCCCCAAACTCCAGCCCATTGCGGCCCGCATCGTTATGCTCCAGAGCGGCATGCGTGCGCCTATGGGCATCAAGGTCAAGGGGCCTGATCTGGCCACCATCGAGCAGGTGGCTCTGAACCTGGAACGACTGGTCAAACAGGTGCCTTCGGTCTCGCCCCTGACTGTGTTGGCCGATCGGGTGGTGGGCAAGCCCTATCTGGAAATCGTCATTGACCGGGAGGCCATCTCCCGCCACGGCATCCGTCTGGCCAAGGTCCAGGAAGTCATTGCTGCGGCAGTGGGCGGAAAGATGATCACCATGACCGTGGAGGGTCGGGAACGCTATCCGGTCCGGGTGCGCTATCAGCGGGAACGGCGGGACTCCTTAGAAGCCCTGGAACGAATCCTGGTCACCGCCTCCACAGGCGAGCATATCCCCCTGAATCAACTGGCTGATATCCGCTACGTGCGCGGTCCCCAGATGATCAAAAGCGAGGACACCTTCCTCACCGGTTATGTGCTTTTTGATAAGAAAAAAGGCTTTGCTGAGGTAGATGTGGTGGAGCAAACCCGCCAGTTTCTCCAGGGAAAAATTGATAGCGGTGAGCTGCGGATTCCGCCCGGCGTATCCTACACCTTTGCTGGGAATTACGAGAATCAGGTCCGGGCCCAGAAACGGCTGTCGGTGATCCTGCCCCTGGCCCTGCTGGTGATTATGCTCATTCTCTATCTCCAGTTCCGTTCCCTGGGCACCACCATGATGGTCTTCTCCGCCATCCTGGTGGCCTGGTCCGGCGGTTTCCTGATGATCTGGCTCTACAGCCAGGATTGGTTTTTGGATTTTTCCCTGTTCAACACAGACATGCGGCAGCTCTTCCAGGTCCAGAGCATTAATCTCTCTGTGGCCATCTGGGTGGGCTTCCTGGCCCTGTTCGGCATCGCCACCGATGACGGGGTGCTGATGGCCACCTACCTGGATGAATCCAAGGCCCGCCTCAAGGATAAAGAGGAGAGAACCCGGCAGGATATCCGGGAGATGGTCCTGCACGGGGCCCAACGCCGCATCCGCCCAGCCCTGATGACCTCGGCCACCACCATCCTGGCCCTGATCCCTATCCTGACCTCCACGGGCCGGGGCTCGGATATTATGGTGCCTATGGCTATACCCTCCTTTGGCGGGATGATTATTGCTCTGCTGACTGTTTTTGTGGTGCCTGTGTTGTATTGTTGGGTTGAGGAGGGGAAAGCGGGATGATCTTGAATTTGCCTCTTTACCTGCACAGAATGATTGCTGTATAGTGAGATTATGATGAAGATATATCTTGATAGCATATCCGAATGAGGCCAACATGGAAGCGATTCGAAAAATCCAGACAGTAAAAAATGGGCGGGTTCATCTGCATCTTCCTAAACAATTTTGGGGACAGCAGGTGGAGATTATTGTGCTCTCTGCGGCGCATCAGGAAAAAAGTACAGCCCCTAAGAGAAGTCTTCAAGGCTGCCTGCGCCGATACGCGGACTCATCCCTGATTGCCCGTGAGCATGAGGCTTGGCAGGATGCTGTAAAGGAAAAACATGACCCTTGTTGACGCAAACATTGTCCTGCGCTATCTGCTGGATGATCACCCGGACCTGTCGGCAAAAGCAGCGAAAATCATTGAGGAGAAGGATACGCTTCTTCCGATGGAGGCAGCATACGAGGTTGTTTATGTTCTGCAAAAAGTCTACAAAGTGGATAGAGAGCAGATTCAGCAGTATCTCAGTGAACTTGTCAACAGGCAGCTGGTTGCAGTCGAGAAACCTGATGTGTTCCTGAAAGCCTTAGAGTGCTATTCTGTAACATCATTTGATTTTGTTGACACGTTGCTCTGGGCATATCATGCTGTTGAACAGCAGGAGGTACTGACCTTTGATCAAAAACTTCGCAGGTATATTGAGAAAACGGGCAGCAGCTCCGGTCAATCCGGGCGGGAAGGAAGCTGATAAAATATCAGATCGGGTCAGAGAGGGAACCGAGGCTCCCGTCTGCCCACAGAACCGTGCGTACGGATCCGTACACGGCTCCTCATGTTACATTCTTATCCGCTGACGAAGAGAAAAACAGCCCTGTAGCCCTTGTAGGGCGTGCAAAACATTGAGGGGTGATCCGCTACGTGCGCGGCCCTCAGATGATCAAGAGCGAAGACACCTTCCTCACCGGTTATGTGCTTTTTGATAAGAAAAAAGGCTTTGCTGAAGTGGATGTGGTGGAGCAGACCCGCCAGTTTCTCCAGGAGAAGATCGATAGCGGTGAGCTGCGGATTCCGCCTGGTGTTTCCTACACCTTTGCGGGTAATTACGAGAATCAGGTCCGGGCGCAGAAACGGCTTTCCGTGATCCTGCCCCTGGCCTTGCTGGTGATCATGGTGATTCTCTATCTCCAGTTCCGTTCCCTGGGCACCACCATGATGGTCTTTTCCGCCATCCTGGTGGCTTGGTCTGGCGGCTTCCTGATGATCTGGCTTTATGGACAGGATTGGTTTCTGGATTTCTCACTCTTTGATACCGATATGCGCAGGCTCTTCCAGGTCCAGAGCATTAATCTCTCTGTGGCTATCTGGGTGGGCTTCCTGGCCCTGTTCGGCATTGCCACCGACGATGGGGTGTTGATGGCCACCTATCTGGATGAATCCAAGGCCCGCCTCAAAGATAAGGAAGAGAGAACCCGGCAGGATATCCGGGATATGGTCCTGCACGGGGCCCAACGCCGCATCCGTCCGGCCCTGATGACCTCGGCCACCACCATTCTGGCTTTTGATCCCGATCCTGACTTCCACCGGACGGGGCTCGGATATTATGGTGCCTATGGCTATTCCTTCTTTTGGGGGGATGATTATTGCCATGCTGACTGTTTTTGTGGTGCCTGTGTTGTATTGTTGGGTTGAGGAGGAGAGGGTTCGATGATAGCTCTCTGAAGAAGGCGAAGAGAGTAGACGACCTCGGAGTCAGGGCTGTTTTAATCCTTGAACTGTTACAGGAGATGGAAAAATGAGTGCTACGGCGACAACGTTGAATGATATAAATATCAAGGCTATTACTCTGTTAAGCAGCAAGCTCGGAACAGCGGACACAATACGCTTTCTCAATCAGTTCACGACCGGATTCGGCGACTACACGAAAGAAGAAGAGTGTTTGATAAGATGAGTCTGGATGATATTGTGAGTGACATCAAGGAGCGGAGAAAACGAACCTGAAAATCCTCTTCGTTATGGTGGTGCCTATGGCAAATCGCCGCATGGGGTGACCAAGATGTATCATCGGACTGGTGGGGTGATTTGTTCTTCTTGCGGGAAGGGGACGGTAAAAGTTCTTGAGGCTTTCGATGCTGAGATATTCCACCTCTGTTCTTCGCTTCAGCTTTTCCCGTTGACCTGAAATTTAGTTGCGGCGCAGTGTAATTCCCAGAAAGCAACACCGCCAGATAATTCCATCCATTTATTTTTACAAAAAAACATTGAGCTGCTCAAGAAACCATGTTACCTGCTTCTGTTATGATGTAAACAGGGAATAAACGTAGTCTGTCCCCTGTTTACTATACTGTAGGTCACAACTTGGGTTAATAAAAGGAAAAATGTAGGTGAAAATTAAAATGTCGAAAACCAGAGATAATCATTATGTGCCTCAATGGTATCAAAAGGGTTTTCTCACTAATCCTGATGGCAAATTATACTACCTCGACTTAACCCCCGATAAAATTCTTTATCCAGACGGAACACCAGTTACCTTACAAGATGGAACAGCAAAAACTCATAAAGATCTCAATCATTGGCCCACTTCAAAATGCTTTTACCAAACGGACTTATATACGACATTTTTCGGAAAATATATAAACGATGATATAGAAAGATTCTTATTCGGGAAAGTCGATGATGAAGGAGCAAGGGCAGTACGCGCATTTATTGATACCGATATGCGCGGTTGGCATGAGTACTTTATTAATTTCTTTTCGTTTATTGATACTCAGAAAATTCGAACGCCAAAGGGATTAGACTGGATCAGCGTTCAGTATCCAAGGCTTGATCAAGTTGAATTAATGATGGAAATGCAGTCCATTAGAAATCTACATTGTGCGATATGGATGGAAGGGGTGAGGGAGATAGTGAGTGCAGAACACTCTGATATCAAGTTTTTGATTTCAGACCATCCGGTTACAATTTATAACCATGCTTGCAATCCAAAACATGCCCTATGTAAATATCCTAATGATCCCTCTATTCAATTAAAAGCGAGCCAAACGTTATTTCCGTTAGATAAAAACCATTGCCTTATTCTTACTAACCTCGAATATGCAAAATCTCCCGTCTTGATAGACCCGACTGAATTGCGTACTCATCCCAAACTCATGCGTAAAAGTTTGGTTCGCACCGACAAATATATCAGAACAAGAAAGTTAAATAAGTGCGAGGTTTCTGCGATTAATCTGATATTAAAAGCAAGAGCTAAAAGATATATTGCAGCAGAAAAAAAAGAATGGTTGTATCCCGAACGACAAGCTAATTTAACATGGAATTCAGCAAAAAAAATCCTTCTGCCACCGAAAGATGAATTATATTATTTTGGAGGTGAAATTTTTGTTGGGTATGAAGATGGAACAACTTTATATCAAGATGAATTTGGGCGTGAATATCCAGAGAATAAATATTTACGCAAGGAAGTTCCAAAGAAGATAGGAAGAAATCAACTATGTGGTTGCGGGAGTGGAAGAAAATATAAGCAGTGTTGTCTTGATAAGCCCGAAAAAGATAGATCGGCATGGGATGTGCTAAGTATTCGTGAGCGTAATCTCATTCTATACAGAGGTGTATATGACATTCTTGGGATAAACAAGGGGAAAACATGGAATGACATAAGGCGAGAATTAAGTAATGATCAAATTGTAGATATCTACAATTTGTACTGGTCGCTCTGGCAAATAGAAACAAATCTCTTCAAGTTGCTTCCAAAACCAGATAATCGGCTTCGCGTTCTATATACAGGCATGTTAGATCCAAGAACTATAGTTCTTCCATTGGCAACCATTCCATGTTTTGATGAGATAATTATCCAGCATCCATTTGTCCATCCCAAAGCTGTAAATAAGGAGTTCAGCCCATTAGAAAATCCTCATCAACATAAATATCAAACATTTAAAAATATATTTTTTTTCCTGTCTATCGAGCCATTCGTTAGATCTGGTCAGGTAAACTTTATTCCAGATCCATGTATGTTTGATAATTTTCTTCGCCACGAAATGATGAATATGGCTGAAGATAGACGTAGCAACCAACCAAGTGACGAATCTGAAAAGCAACGGATAATGAAGTTAGGGGAAGAGGATTTTTTCAGGATAATGCGAGGTCAAACAAAAGAACAGCTTAAACATCAGATAGAACGTTCTAGCCCAGATCTTACAAGCGAAAAAATCTATAGTATTGTCGAGTATATAGAAAAGCTCAATGATAATGACCCATTAGCCCTCCTGCAGGACGATCTTTGCAAAGAAAGAGGGCAGTTAATGATGAGTAGTATGTCGCCAAATTTTGAAATGGCTCTTTTTACTGCGCAGATAACAGGCTCCGCAATTTTGACTGATAGTGAAACCCGCTGGGATGAGTTTGTCCGCTCTCAGTCTGTTAATGGAGGGCAAATATCTTATTTAATGAAACCATTGACAGATATTATCAACAACCATCAATATACTTTAAGTGCTGATCCAAACCTTAATTTGGATCAAGCTGTGGTGGCTAAGTTTGGGGCGTTGAGAAAACTGTTCCAAGAAGTATTAATTCATACGAAAGAAAAACAAAGCGAACCGAGCGTATCTCTACTTGACAAGTTTAAGTCTGATTTTGAAAAAGGTACAAAAAATATCCATGAATCATATAACAAACAGGAAGAAAGCTTGTTTAAAGCACGACTAAAATTTTTGATCCCTCAGTGGGGCTTTACCCATAACAATGTTCAACGTTTACTTATAAAGTCTGGAAGCTCTGGACACCTAAATAACGTTCCTATGAGTATATTTCTTGAGCCTACAGAAAGGATGAAAGCGGATAATAAGGGATGCGGGAAGAAATAGGGAACGTACCACGTTTCAGGAACACTGCTCTTTCCTTTCCGACAGGTTTATTCATTACATTCAAGCCGGTAGCGGATTATCTCTTTCTTGTAATTCATAATCCCACCCCCTCTCTCCACCGCCTTTTTGAACGGCAACGCATCGTATTCAGGCAAAGACCACTCCTGCCTGCTCTGTGAAATACTGCTCACCACCTCATCATTTTCCAGTTCAATATCACACAGCCCATCCTTCAGCTTTGTTATGATCTCTCTGTCCAACGGATGATCAGCAATGATCAGAAAATCCCGGTCAGAGTCCTGCCGGGCTTCATTGCGGACACGGGAACCGTGCAGAAAATCATTTTTTACAATAACCAAGCCGGAAGAAAACGAAACCCATTCTTCCGGGCAAGGCACGACCTGTTGACAACAGTCTTGCTGATTTCGGCAAACTGCCCCTGATATTTCTTCTCAAAAGCACTCATCGCTTTGACCGGCCTGTCAAAGGTTCCCGCCTTCACTTCAATCAGCCGACACTGCTGTTCTCTGACCGTGATAAAATCAATTTCCGTCTTGGCCTGGGTTCGGTAAAAATAGTTAGATGTGAGAAGATCCGCATCCTGCTCCAGCACGGTAAAAACATAGTTTTCATACAGAGGGCCTATGTCCGAACGCAGTGACGGAATATTGAAGTTCTTTATCTGAAGATTGCGTATCCCGGTGTCGGTAAAAAATATTTTCTTACTCTTGGAAATCTCTTTATTTTTATTGGTCAAGAATGGCGGGACTTCTTTAATGATAAAGGTTTCCTGAAGCAGATCAAGGTATTTTTTCAGGGTCGGCCCGGAGAGACCAACGGTTGATTGCGCAGAAGTCAAATTGAACTGGGCCCCGGTATTGACGGCAAGGTATTTCAGCAGATTATTATAGCCATCAATATTTTCAATATTACCGAACTCTCTGATGTCCTTCTGGATATACGAGGTGACAATAGAGTTGAGTTTTTCCGCCTTTGCCGTCTTGGATTCGGAGAGCACGACCTCGGGATAGCCACCGAAAATCAGGTATTCTTCCAACAGGCCAAGAAAGCGGTCATGATATGCCTCCATAATGCGCGGCAATACAGCGTCATCTGGATTTTCCCGAAAGAGCTTTCTGGCCTGAAGAAGACGGGATTCCTCTTTAAAGAGGAGAAACTCGTCAAAATCAAGTGGTGTGCATTTCCTATGTTAAATTGAAATTAAACTTTAACATGAACTTTGGAAAAACAAAACCATAAGCAGGGGAGAACCACGTTAACTTCCACGGGCCGGGGCTCGGATATCATGGTGCCTATGGCTATTCCTTCCTTTGGCGGAATGATTATTGCTCTGCTGACGGTTTTTGTGGTGCCGGTACTTTATTGTTGATTTGAGGAGCGGAAAGCGGGATGATTGTGGATTTGCCTCTTTACCTGCACAGGATGATTACTGTATAGTGAATATATGATGAAGATATATCTTGATAACTGCTGCATTCAGCGACCGCTTGATGACAGAACTCAGCTGAGGATTGCGGTAGAGGGTGAAATCATCCTGAACATTCTCTCGCTGATTGAAGCCGGGCAGATCAGGCTGCTTTCATCTGAAATCTCGCTTTATGAGGCGGAGAAAATAAGCAATACTTTTCGTAGAGAATTCACACTGAAGGTGCTGGACGAACGAAGCAAATTTATCCCGCTCAATGATGCAATTGAAGAGCGCTCAAGGATCTTCACCGAGTTCGGAATCAAACCGATAGATGCCCTTCATCTTGCATCGGCGGAAGTGCTGAAAGCTGATTTTTTCTGTACCTGCGACGATAAATTTTTGAAAAAGGCAAAAAGAATAGACGACCTCGGAATCAAAACTGTTTCAATCCTTGAACTGTTACAGGAGATGGAAAGATGAGTGCTACAGCGGCAACGTTGAATGATATAAATATGAAAGCAATTGCTTTATTAAGCAGCAAGCTCGGAACGGCGGACACCATCCGCTTTCTGAATCAGTTCACAACCGGGTTCGGCGATTACACGAAAGAAAGAAAAAAGGTATTCGACAAAATGAGCTTAGACGATATTGTGACTGAAATAAAGGAGCGGAGAAAGAGAAGCTGAAACTTCCTCTTGATTTCTCCTCCCCCCTGGGGATGCCTGTCAGCATCCCGTCAGCCCCGTTCAATGATCGCCTTGATCACCGCTTCCCGTCCGCAAAATACTGCTCACCACCTCATCATTTTCCAGTTCAATATTATACAGCCCATCCTTTCCCTTGCCTTTCACGACAAATAGCGACACAATGACTGTCGCAGTATGTCGCGATTTAGTATGGCAATTCGTCTCCCAAGGTTAAACCAAGGAAATAAAGATGGCAAAAACTGACTTGACCCCGCAACAGAAAGAAGTTCTGGCAATTTTAGCCGACAATCCACAGGGTGTTGATGTCAGGCAAATTATACAGAGCTTGCAAGCCCCTCCCCACAAACGAACAGTTCAACGGTGGCTAACAGCGCTGGCTGCTGAAGGACACATATCCGTTGTCGGTAAGGGCCGAGCGACGCTCTACAGACTGCCTGCAAGGTCAGACCAGCATGACAAGCTGATAACTCCCACAGATGATAAGGCCAGGGAAGATTATGAGCGTTATATTCCCATCTCCAGAGAAGGCCGCGAAATTATGGCCTATGTTCGACAAAGCCGCACAGGCCGAACTCCGGCAGGCTATGAACGGGGCTTTTTGAGTGATTACATTCCCGGCAAAACAAATTATCTGGACGATTCGCTCCGTGCTCACCTCTATCACATTGGTGAAACAGAAGAACAAAAACATCCTGCGGGCACCTATGGCCGCGCGATTTTAAGCCGATTGCTGATTGATCTGTCCTGGGCCTCCAGCCGCCTGGAGGGGAACACCTACTCCCGGCTCGACACAGAACGCCTCATTGAACTGGGCCAATATGCTGAAGGCAAGGGTGCTCAGGAAGCACAAATGATCCTCAACCACAAAGCGGCAATCGAACTTCTTATTGATGGCGCTGACGACATTGGCTTTGACACCTATACCTTTCTCAGTCTCCACGGACTGTTGTCAGAAAACCTGATGCCTGACCCGGAAAGCAGTGGACGTTTGCGCTGGCGCCCCGTACATATCGGCGGTTCTGTGTATGTGCCACTTGCAATGCCGCAACTCATAGAAGAATGTTTCCGGGAAATCATCGATAAGGCAGCGACAATCAAAGATCCTCTTGAGCAGGCATTTTTTATTATGGTGCAACTGCCCTATCTACAGCCTTTTGAGGATGTCAACAAAAGAGTATCCCGGCTCGGTGCAAATATTTCACTCATCAAAAACAACCTTTGTCCGCTGACGTTCCTGGATGTGCCTGAACGCGCCTATATTGACGCCCAATTGGGAGTCTATGAAATGAATCGGTATGAACTGCTGCGTGACCTCTTTATATGGGCCTACGAACGCTCAGCAAATGAGTACAATGCGGTCAGGAAAAGTTTGGCAGATCCGGACCCGCTCAGGCTGCGTTACAGAAAAGAGATGCACGAACTCATAGGTAACATAGTCCGGAATTGTCGCCTGGATGCTGAAGCGGTTATCAGCAGTTATGCTGACAGGCGACTTGCTCAGGCAGAGCGGCTGGCTTTTGTGGAAATGGTCAAAAAAGAAATCAGCCGTCTGCATATGGGAATCATTGCCCGTTACCGCATCCGGCCTGCAGAGTTTGTTGCCTGGCAGAGGAGTAAAGAAAGATTGTTCTGAACGGCAAGGCGTCGTATTTAGGCGAAGACCACTCCTGCCTGCTCCGTATACTACTGCTCACCACATCATCATGTCCCAGTTCAATGCCATACAGCCCATCCTTCAGCTTTGCTATGATCTCTCCGGCCAACGGATGATCAGCGATGATCAGAAAATCCCAGTCAGAGTCCTGTCGGGCTGCATTGGCGGACACGGGAACCGTGCAGAATGACTTGCGCATCAGGAAGCAAACGATGTACTTCCTCCCGCGCCTGATGCAGGAAATGGAGGGCATGCGGAGAAGTGTTCTCCCATTGCTGAACCGGCTTCATAACTTTTCCTCACAAGCAGAATGACAACACTTCAGTATCATTTATAAAAGAATACTCAACATCTATCAAGAACAACAAAATCGGTGTTTCTTGCCCTTGGTCCGGCTGCCACCGGTCCGTGCTCAGAAACGACTGTCGGTGATTCTGAAGGTTGGTGGTGAGTGTCCCTGGTTATCCTTCTACCGTTTTAAACCGGTCATTTTGACATATTTCTCTAAGGATTCTATTCAGTTCCTCTACTAGGTAAAGAGGTAGAGAGAGTAATTTGAAAATTTTTGAGTTTTTTGGCAAAGAAAAATGCGCCTCATGGAAACTCGGCAGATCAGCGTTAAAACGAATACCCATTGCACAGTCCTTTTCCTGAAGAAAAACCTGAAGAGA
>CBFDDU010000093.1:0-14486 GCA_965603655.1 uncultured Candidatus Electrothrix sp.
TCAAGCCGGGTATGATGTGCGCACTCCTTACCCCACGGGGTTATATATAACCAGCCCAGGGTAACACCCTGGGCAAACAATATGAGTCGGTTTCTCGGGGTAACACCCCGAGCTGATTGCATACAGCCCCTTTGGGGCATGGTGGTGATGACGCAGTCAGGGGAACCAGCAAGGATAGATATAACAGGAGACGGGGAGCATTCCCTGATTCTTAATCGCTGAATAAGTACCTGTAAAATCATTAGCTGAATTGGCCCAAAAGCTACCGGGGCTTAATGTTTCTCTGTTTTTACAAGCCAGCATGTCCTTACTATGTTAATATTTACAGACTGTTGATACAGTGCGGTGAAATTAATAAATAGGGAATGCTCCCCAGGAGACGTACCCTGTTAAATTCTTATGCTAAATAAAAAAAAGGGCAACTCTCACTCAGTGAAAGCCGCCCTCTATCAGTCTTTTGATGCATCCGCTAGTACATCGCGGAGCAGGACTGCTAGTACGTGTTCAGATAATTCTCCAATTCCCAGTCAGTAACCGCTGTACGGTAGGAATCCCACTCTTTCTCCTTGTTCTCCAGAAACATCTCAAAGATATGCTCACCCAAAGCCTCTTTGGCAATAGGATTCTCTCTGAGGATATCAAGAGCGTCTTTCAGGCTTGCAGGCAGACTCTCGATACCAGCAGCTTCTTTCTCAGCAGCAGTCATGGAGAAGATATCCTGATCAACTGGGCTCGGAGCTTCCAGCTTATTCTTGATACCGTCCAAACCGGAGTTCAGCATCATGGCAAAGGCCAGATACGGGTTACAGGCAGGATCCGGACAGCGTACCTCAGTACGGGTTCCCACTCCACGTGAAGCCGGAATACGAATCAAAGCAGAACGGTTGGAAGCAGACCATGCAACGTACACCGGAGCCTCGTAACCCGGAACCAGTCGCTTGTAGGAGTTAACCAGCGGATTGGTCACCGCAGCAAACCCCTTAGCATTCTTCGCCATACCTGCAATGTAATGATACGCGGTCTCGGAAAGCTTCAGCGGACCATTCTCGTCAAAGAAGGCATTGGTACCGTCTGCATTAAACAGGGATTGGTTACAATGCATACCGGAACCGTTGATACCAAAAACCGGTTTAGGCATGAAGGTCGCATGGAGACCGTATTCAGCAGCAATAGAACGAACAACCCACTTAAAGGTCAAGGTGTTGTCTGCGGCTGTCAGGGCATCTGCATACTTAAAGTTAACCTCATGCTGTCCTTCAGCAACCTCATGGTGAGAGGCCTCAATCTCAAAGCCCATAGCCTCTAGGGTCTCGATGATATCGCGACGACAGTTGATCCCCTTATCAGCGGGATCAACATCAAAGTATCCAGCCACATCATGAGTAACGGTGCTGCCGGTACCGTCTTCGTTGAGCTCAAACAAGAAGAACTCTGCTTCGGTTCCCACGTTCATGGTGTACCCCATGTCTTTGGCCTCAGCAAGAACACGCTTCAGGTTGTTCCTCGGGCAGCCATCAAAGGGCGTACCGTCAGCCTTGGCCACATCACAGATGATCCGAGCTGCATTGGTGCCGCTCTGGTTTCTCCAAGGCAGGACGGTGAAGGTGTCATAATCCGGCTTCAGGTACATGTCTGATTCTTCAATACGGACAAAACCGTCGATTGAGGAGCCGTCAAACATCATCATACCGTCCAGGGCTTTCTCAATCTGGCTCAACGGAATGGCAATATTCTTCATATTACCCAAAATATCAACAAACTGGAGCCGAAAGAAATGCACATTCTGCTCCTCGATAATTTTCATGATCTCTTCACGAGTCGTATTATTGTTGCAGCCCATTTTGATCTCCTTATTACATTTAGGTGGTTACATAAAAATACCGGGTAACTCCTGAGAGTCGCCCAACGCAGCTTTCATCTCTTGTTTATCTCTTGTTCCTCCTCCCCAGAGGGGAGGAGGAACATTATAAAAAATTCCGGCAGGCCGGATAATCAAACGCTTTACAGCCCCTCCTCCCCATCATAGATGACACGGAACAAGGCATCTTTAACCCTATCAAGCAGCTCTTTATTGCTTATTTTCTCTTGATCTTCTGTGGTCACATAAAAAATATCTATGAGCTGCTCAACCTCGGTGGCTATTCTGGCCCGGTGAATATCCAGATGGAAGTCAGACAGGGTCTGGGTCAGCTGATAAAGGGTCCCTGACTGATCATCGCCATAGACCTCTATAACCGTGTGGCGAGCCGAGGCATCATTATCAATGATCACCTTGTTGGCCAGCTGCTGCACCTGACGCCGCCGCCCGTGGATCGAGGATTCCAGCTTGCTATACAGTTTCCGCCCAACATCCAGGCGATAATTGACTGCCTGATTCATATCCCGCTCCAAGCCGTTCCAATCCTGCTCATCAAATGCAATTACCGCCTCCGGGGCCAGGTCCAGCATATCCACCACTGTTCCGTCGGGCCAGGTAAAAATCCGAGCAGCCAACACCGAGAGATTATGGAGGGCCAGCACGCCGCACAGCTTGGCCAATAAGCCCTGCCTGTCTCGACAAAGCATGAGAAGCGACCAGGATCCCTGTTTCTTTTCCGGAAAAAGCAACACTTTCTGCTGAAGGACTGTTGCCTGATCCCGATGAAGTCGCAGATGCTGCAGGACCACTTCCGGTGTGAAACTGACCAAATAATCTGGCGGCAGGTCTTCCACAGCTATCCGCAACGGAGCCTCATCAGGCTGAAGCAGCTCATTGATCTGTTCCCGCAACCAATCCGCTCCCTGCTCCTCGCCCTGCTCAACATCGCTATCTCTGGTACACTCCGCCTCCAGACAGGAACGAACTTTGAGAAACAAGTCACTCATCAACGTTGCCTTCCAAGTCGACCATGCCGAAGGGCCTGTAGCCTTAGAGTCGGCCACAGATAAAAGGTAGAGCATGGTCAACACGTCTGTCTCCTTGATCAGCTCAGCTGTATCCCGGATAAAATCCTGATCCTCAAGATCACGGCGAAGGGCATTTTCCGGGAGAAAGAGGTGGTGGCGAACAAGAAAGGACAAGGCATCGCGCTCTTTCTCTTCCAATCCCATCCTCTGCCCGACATCGTCAATGAGATCAGCTCCTAAAACAGAATGATCCTTGCGCTGTCCTTTGCCGATATCATGGAGCAGGGCAGCCAAGTACAGCACATGGAGCAGATTCGGGCCAGAAAGGGAGGCAAAGAGCTCCTTTTCTTCCTGACGCAAGGTGTACAGCTCAGCCACCGTCTGTATCTGATGACGATCCACTGTGTATATATGATACAGATCATGCTGGGCCAAGGATTCCACAACAGCGAATTCCGGAATATAGGCGGGCAACAGGCCGATTTCCAGCATGGTTTCCAAGGCAGACGCAGGATTATTTTTTTCCGTCAGCAGACCGATAAAGGCATTGGCGACTCGCTTGGAAGAACGAAAATGGTCATCCACCAGGTGCAGGTTCCGAGTGACTGTCCGACGACTGCTATGATGAACAGGCAGATCCTTACGCACAGCCTGTAAAAAAAGACGCATAAGCACGACGGGCCGCTCAGCAAGCTGACCGTCTGTGGCTGTCAGGCGCAGGGTTTTGGCCCGAACAGAGATATCCCGTTCAACCTCCTGCTCGCCCTTGTCTTTTTCGCTTAACCCCAGCACCTCATGGACCTGCTCAAAAAAGAGGTCTGTCACCACGGAGATGGTTTGCAGATGCCCGTACACCTCCCGCATCAGGTGTTCAACCGCCAACATGCCCATCCGATCCTCATAGCCGAAAGCGGCAGCCATTTCTTCCTGCAATTCAAAATGCATCTGATCGTTATGGCGGCGACTGATATAATGAAGTCGATTGCGTATCCGGGCCAGCATGTTCCAGGATTCCTGAAAGCGGCAACGATCTACCGAGGTCAGCATTCCGGCATCCTCCATAGCATCAAGACCGGAAAGACCAAAGACCGCTTTCGCTGTCCAGAGCATGGCCTGGATATCCCGCATACCGCCTCGCCCCTCCTTGATATGGGGCTCCAGCCGGTAGGCATGGGTACCGTATTTCTGGCGACGCTCCACGCACAGTTCATCCATCGTCCGAACAAACTTCTGCCGTTGACCGTAGAGAATCTTTTTCTGGTAGCGATCCAGCAGCTCTCGGTACAGAGATTCCGAGCCTACCAGCAGCCTGGAATCCAGGAGAGAGACCTCAAAAATAAAATCTTCCTTGGCAAAGCGAATCGCGTCTTTCACGCTGCGCACACTATGCCCCACCTCAAATCCCCCATCCCAAAGAGGGTAGAGGATGGATTCCGCCACCGCCTGCATATCCTTTGTGGACTTGCGATCATGGAGCAGGAGCAAATCCACATCAGAATAGGGATAAAGCTCTTGGCGGCCATATCCGCCCAAGGCGACAAGGGCAATTTCTCCGCGAGCCTGCCTGACTGCCGGAGAGGCATGAAACTGGTCAATAATAAAACCATCGACCAATTCCGTATGCTGCTCAAGCAGCTGATGACCGCTCAGCCCCTGCTCCCAGAGTTCTTCCAGGGCTTGCCGCTGTGCATGCAGTTCCAAGGACATCAGATAGCTTCGCTGTCAGTTTCTCCTGTCCGCACCCGAACGACTTTTTCCACAGGCAGAACAAAGATTTTTCCGTCACCGATCTTGCCGGTGCGAGCAGCCTCAACAACCACCTCAATTATCTTATCCACCATCTCCGCCTCAACAATAATTTCCACCTTGATCTTGGGCAGAAAATCGACCTTATATTCAGCGCCGCGATAGATTTCTGTATGCCCCTTCTGACGACCGTATCCCTTCACCTCGGAAATGGTCATCCCCTTAATACCGATATCGTTCAGGGCGGTCTTCACAGCGTCAAGCTTAAAAGGCTTTATAATAACTTCAACCTTTTTCATCTGGCTCTCTCTTGTTTATTTCTTATTGAGTAGTATCTCGCTCCGGCTTCCATCCAGCAGACATTTCAGCCCGCTGCGATCAGCAGCTTCATGGACGCCAACATACAACGAGAATTCGAAAGTTGAAACAGTTAAATGAACCGGTTCCTGCCTGTTAATTATAGGCTGTCTCAGAGTGCTCGGTATAATCCATTCCCTGCACCTCATTCTCCTCGGTCAAGCGCATCCCCAGAGTCGCATGGAGGACCTTAACGAGAATCCAAGAGACTACAAAAGCATATACCCCAACAACGACCACCCCGATGACCTGGGCAACCAGCTGGGCCGTATTTCCGGTCAGTAAACCGTCAGCCCCGCCCGGATTGACTGCCTTGGAAGCAAAAACACCCAGCAATAAACTGCCGACCAGACCCCCGACGCCGTGAATACCGATCACATCAAGGGAATCATCATAACCGAGCTTGGATTTCATACTGACGGCAAAAAAGCATACCACTCCAGCAATGAGACCGATAATGATGGCCGAATGAGGGCCGACAAAACCGGCAGCCGGGGTGATTGTGGCAAGACCGGCAATGGCCCCTGATGCAGCACCCAAGGTGGTCGGCTTACCGAGCTCAAACCACTCCATCAATGTCCAGGTTGCCATTCCGGCCATTCCGGCAAGGTGGGTAGCAACAAAAGCAGTGGCAGCAACCCCGTCCGCTGCCAAGGCGCTCCCCCCGTTAAAACCAAACCATCCGAACCACAGCAGGCCGGTACCCAGCATGGTCATGGGCAGGTTATGCGGGAGAAAATTTTCCCGGCCGAAACCCTGCCGAGGCCCGATGACCAGAATGGCGGCCAATGCGGCTGCACCGCAGGTGACATGCACGACCAAACCTCCGGCAAAATCCAGGACCGGGGTGGCAAGGGTAGACATCCAGCCTCCGCCCCAAATCCAATGACAGACCGGGTTATACACCAACACAGCCCAAAGCAGGCTGAAGATCGCAAAAGGCAAAAACCTCACCCGTTCGGCAAAGGCCCCTGCGATCAAAGCGGGCGTGATCACCGCAAACATGCACTGGTAGATCATAAATACGGTCTGCGGGATCGTGGTCGCATAATCCGGGCTGGGCGCATTGGTTACCCCCTTGAGGGCGAACCAAGAAAGATCTCCGATAACCCCGCCCACGTCCGGCCCGAAGGACATGGAATAGCCGATATACACCCACTCAAACGAAATAAGCGATATCATAATCAGGCTCTGCATGATGGTCCCCAGTACATTCTTACTGCGCACCATGCCGCCGTAAAACAGGGCCAATCCAGGGGTCATCAACAACACCAGTCCTGCTGCCGCCAAAATAAAGGCGGTATCCGCTCCGTTAATCATTTCCTTCCTCTTTCATTGAAAACAAAGTTACAATCTTGTAATAAAAAAAGTCAGAAATATAACAAAGAGGAAATATTTTTTCAAGGAACGTGTTCCACACGCATAAAAAAAATCTTGCGATCCAAAACCAACCCCACCAGAAAGCATAACATTCCAAGCAGGTAAACACTGAACGAGTAAAATCTTTCCTTTTTAACGCATTACCTCCGAAATATATGTAAGCAAAATTCGTTCCATCTCAATTGATCAAATGGAACAGAACGTCTCAGCTTGCCTGTGGTTTCGTAAAATTTTATTCCGAAAGAACCCCTGATTTCCGCAATTCCCTCTTGACGCTTTTGCCGGAAGGTATAACAGTATAGCTGTTCGCCAACAGGGAGATCTGGCGAGAAAGCGCCTTCCTGGAATTATCCATAATATCAAACAGCATGGAGTTGTTAAGAACAATGAAACACAAGCATGTTATTCCACGATTGACACGATTGAGCATGATGGCAGTTTTCGCACTCTGTTTTTTTCTGCTGACGACACAGACAGGAGCAGCAAGTCAGGATAATGATATTGCGATGCTGGATCGCTCAGCCAAGGCCTTCAGCTCTGTTGTTCGAAAAGCCGGACCGGCAGTGGTCTATATCGGGGTGGAGAAAACAAACAGAAGCTTCGACGGGCGCGGCCAAGCGGACATATTCAACGACCCTTTTTTCGAACATTTTTTCGGGAAAAAATTTGATCGCTTTCGCCAGGAACCAAGTCCGTTCAAGCAGCACGGAGCCGGTTCCGGCTTCATTATCTCTCCGGACGGTCTGATCTTAACGAATAATCATGTCGTGGATAATGCCGACACCATACGAGTCAGACTGGCTGATAAACGGGAATTCACAGCGTCAGTGGTAGGGACAGATCCTCAATCCGACGTCGCCCTGATTAAAATCGACGGAAAAAATTTACCGACCCTGGCCCTGGGAGATTCCGACAAGTTGGAAATCGGCGAATGGGTGATAGCCATCGGCAGTCCCTTTGAACTGAGCCAGACAGTCACTGTCGGCGTGGTCTCAGCCAAGGGACGCTCCAGAATGGGTATCAGCGATTATGAAAATTTTATTCAGACAGATGCCGCCATCAATCCTGGTAATTCAGGAGGCCCGCTGCTCAATATTCACGGCAAAGCCGTAGGAATAAACACGGCTATCTTCTCCCGCAGCGGCGGCTATATGGGGATCGGTTTCGCCATCCCTGTCAACATGGCCAAGTCTGTTGAAGAACAGCTGCGCAGCAACGGGACAGTAACGCGCGGCTGGCTGGGACTGGCTATTCAGGATATGAATGAGGACCTTGCCCAATCCTTCGGAGTAAACAAGGCTGACGGCATTCTGATTGCCGAGGTCACCAAGGGATCGCCTGCTGAAAAAGGTGGCATCCAACAGGGCGATATCCTCCTGTCCCTTAACGGCGATAAAGTGACCGACGTGACAGGTCTGCGTAATCGCATCGCTATGACCCCTCCGGGCAGCAAGGTGAGCCTGCAAGTTTTCCGGGAGGGCCGGAAAAAAGATATACGCGTCGTTATTGCTGAGCAACCGGCTGATTTCAGTCGGGCCACCAGGATGCGCTTACGAAAAAATAACAGCTCTCTCCTCGATAATATGGGCCTGACCCTTCAGGAACTGACTCCTGAGCTTGCCAAACAGTTCGGTTACGATGAAGACCAAGGCATTCTTATCACCCAGGTTGCCCCAGACAGCCCTGCCGATAGTGTGGGGATTCAGCCGGGACAACTCATCGAAGAGGTAAACAGGGTACGGGTTCATAACATGACTGACCTAAAAAAAGCGGTTAAAAAGGAAAAAAATCCGAACCAGCTCCTCCTACGAATTCGGGCCGGGGAGTACAGCAAATACGTGGTGCTGCGGGTAAAAAAATAGCAAAACACTTCTAGCAGAATACATTACGCGCTCCCAAGCTTCGGCTCGGGAGCGTTCCTTCTTCCTCGGTTCCGTTTCTATGACTCCAGATCCGTCTCTTACCTCTTCTATTGATTCTTCGGTCGATTCTTCCAGTGACTCCTCTGCTGATTCACTGACTGAGCTGACCGCTACAGTCTGCAAATTTGCCGAACAGCGTAATTGGGACCAGTTCCACAGCCCCAAAAACCTCTCCATGGCCCTTATTGTGGAGGCGGCTGAGCTGGTGGAACATTTCCAGTGGCTGAGCCGACAAGAAAGCGACAAACTCAATAAAGAGCAGCAGGAAGCTGTGTCCATGGAAATGGCTGACGTGCTCATCTATCTCGTCCGCATGGCGGAACGACTGGATATTGACCTCCTGGAAGCTGCGCAGAAAAAGCTGGAGATCAACAATAAAAAATATCCGGCAGAGCAGGCCAAAGGGAGGGCGGATAAATACACCCGTTATCAAACCAAACAGACGGAGCAGGATCCTTGACCGCAGCATGCGGACAGGCAGCCTCCTTTTTTCTCCCCCACGAAGAAGTTGCGAGCCTGGAGCCTTTGGGCGGGGGGATTGTCAACGATACTTGGCGCCTCACTCTTCAGTCCAGAAAGCAATATATCCTTCAGCGCCTGAACCCGTCTGTCTTTCCTGACCCGGTCGCGGTTCAGGATAATCTGCACAAGGTAACCGAGCATATCCATGCCCAGCTCCACGCCCGACTTCCAACCTTGCCCCAGCTGCATGGCCGTAATTTTACCCTTTTCCGCCCGGTCAGCAATCCGGCCGGAGCAATAAGCTACCAAGACAGTCAAGGCGCTTATTGGCGTCTCCTTACTCATATTGACCATTCCCTATCCCTGCATTCAATCAGCACGCCCGGCCAGGCCGAGGAGGTAGGAGCCGCCCTTGGCCTGTTTCACCAGCTCCTTACCACCCTGCCCCCGGAATCGCTGACAGATCCGTTGCCCGGATTTCACAACACCCCCCGCTATCTTGCACAATACGACCACGCGCGCTCTGCTCCCCAAAATCCTGAGGCTGAGGACTGCCGGGAGTTTATTGAGCGCCACCGGCAAGACGCCTTTTTCCTGGAAAAAGCCAGCAAACATGGTAATATACGCCAGCAAGTCATCCATGCTGATCCCAAGGTTGCTAATTTCCTTTTTTCCGCAGATGCAAAGAGCGTTATCAGCCTCATTGATCTGGATACGGTGAGACCCGGCCTCCTGCTCCATGATATCGGCGATTGCCTCCGCTCCTGCTGTAACCCCCTGGGAGAAGAAGTGGACAATCCAGAGGATATCCTCTTTCAGGCGGACTTTTTTGCCGCTGCCGTGAAGGGATATCTGGCAACAGCTGCCGACCTGCTCACTCCTGAGGATAAACGTCTCCTTGTCAACAGTGTTTGGCTGATCAGTTTTGAGCTCGGCCTTCGCTTTTATAGCGATTATCTCGTCAATAACTGTTATTTTAAGGTCAATTATCCAGAACAAAATCTTTTCCGGGCTCGAATTCAATTCGCCCTAGCCCACTCCATTGAACAGCAATACGACAGGCTTTGTGCCATGATCCAATGACGCGGAAAAAAAGCAAGGCTAACAACCGTTACGCCAAACGATTTACTCAAGGAGAAAACAACATGAATCAGACGATACGGCATAACGGAATAAAAGCGGGCATATCAATCTCTGTCCTCCTTGCGATTTTTTCAGTGGGGTTCTTTGCTCTGCTGGGGATATTCGGCACAAACCCGAACACTCCGGCAGGACATGAAGGCTATGTTTACGAACAGCCGAGAATATTCGGCAAAGGCGGCTTTCGCGGCGAACTCAAAGGCCCTTCCAATTACGGTATATCATTATGGAGGAACGAGGTCATGAATGTTGATTTTCGCCCCAAGACCTATCCAGAAGATTTTAAGATTCTGGCCAAGGACGAGTTAAATATATCCTTCCGCTTTCAGTCGATCATCAAGGTGAAACCGGGAACCATCAGGACAGT
Organism: uncultured Candidatus Electrothrix sp.; assembly: GCA_965603655.1. Classification (GTDB taxonomy): domain Bacteria; phylum Desulfobacterota; class Desulfobulbia; order Desulfobulbales; family Desulfobulbaceae; genus Electrothrix. The sequence continues at coordinate 10,261 of CBFDDU010000093.1, forward strand.
TGTGGAGGATTACGCCGGTGAGGCCTTTTATGAGCGCTATATCAAAGAGCCGCTCCGGGCCATGGTGCGCAAGCATGTTCAATACCTCAAAAGCCGCGAGATCAAAGAAAAGCGTAAAGAAATAGCTGCGGCAGTGGCAGCTGATCTTCAGGAACATCTCCAAGGAACGCCCTTTATCCTGGTCTCCAGTGTGGTCGGTAATATTGATTATCCCCCTGTGGTGACCCAGGCGGTTGAGAAAAAACTGGCGGCCCAACAGCTCCTTGATGAAAAAGAGACCCAACGAGAAATCGCTAAAAAAGACGCTGAAATCCGCATCGAAGAGGCCAAGGGCATTGCTGAAGCGCAGAAGATTATCAATACGACCCTGACCCAGAATTACCTGCAACACGAGGCCATTCAGGCCCAATTAAAAATGGCCTCGTCACCCAACCATACCACGGTCTATATTCCGTCTGGAGCCAACGGAATACCGCTGATCAACACGGTCAATAAATGATACGAGCACACAACAAAAGCAATGTATAACCTACACCGCAAGCAGGGGATAGCTCCTGAACTTCGCAACAACAGCAAAACCAGAACCACCAAAAAAGTATTATGAAAATAGCAGCTGGTAAAACCGTTATTATTGACTACACCCTGAGCCTGAAAAACGGCGATGTCATCGAGACCACCACGGGTGATGAGCCTGTCACCTATGTCCAGGGAACAGGAGAGGTGATCGACGGCCTGGAGCAGGCGGTCACAGGTTTGGAGAAAGGTACGAAAAAGGATATCATTCTCCCTGTCGACCAAGCCTTTGGTGCGCACGACCCCGAGGCCCTGCTTGAGATCCCGAAAACTGATCTGCCGCCGGATTCACTTGTTCCGGAAACACTCATACACGCCAACGGCCCTAAGGGACAAACCATTAACGGCAAGGTGCTAGAGGTGAAGGAGAACACGGTTCTTGTGGACTTCAATCATCCCTTGGCAGGCCAGGAGCTCTATTGCGCCGTGCATATTATTGATGTTCAGTAAGCCACAACGAGAGAGACTAGCGGGAGGAAAAACATCATGACAGAACAGGTAATGAAAAAACAAGGGGTTTCCTTAAAACAGGTGCTATGTATCGTTGCTGGAGCAATGGTCCTGACTGCCCTGCTCACCGTCTTTGCGATCAAAACCTGGCTTTTTCCTTCTCCCTTTACACCGGTGGAGCTGAGCCAGCAGGAAGAACAACAATTAGAGCAAAAGCTCAGTCAGTTCGATACCGTTACAGACTCACCCCGCTCCCGCAACAGAAACGTCTCCCCGGCAAATACACGAGCACGGTCCTTCACTCCTCAGCCGGATGATTATGATGCGCAGGGTGCCCTAAAACCAGAAGCCTATTCCGAAAAGGGCGCAAACCGGGAAATCACCTTCACGGAGCGTGAGCTTAACGGACTCTTGGCGAACAACACTGATCTGGCGGAAAAAATGGCTGTGGACCTAGCAACTGATCTGGTGAGCCTGCGCCTACTGATCCCGGTTGATCCTGATTTTCCGATTATGGGCGGCAAGACCCTCCGGGTTCGGGCCGGTGCAGAACTGGCTTATCGCGACGGTAAACCGGTGGTGGTCCTCAAGGGGGTTTCTGTGATGGGTGTTCCTATCCCCAATGCCTGGTTAGGTGGTTTGAAGAATATTGATCTTATGCAGGAGTTTGGTGGCGAGCCGGGCTTCTGGCAGAGCCTGGGAGAGGGGGTGGAGAGTATTCAGGTTCGGGATGGGGAGTTGTATGTTAAGCTTAAGGAGTGAGGGGCTGCCCCTGATGCCTTGTGCTTATTAATCGACTCTCCATGTTTTGGCCGCCTGACAGGCAAGCCATTCCTGGAACAAATTAACATTCTTCAGGCTCCACTCCTCATATTCCGCAACCTTATGCGCCAAGCGAAATGAAGTGAGAAGGTACGATTCCTTTTTCTGGAGAAAGGTGCTCCTTTTCAGATCATCTTTTTCCAAAAGAACCATATTACCAAGACGATCAGCTATCTCGTTGGCTCCCTGACCAAAATGCTCATACCAGCCTTGATCTGGATTATACGGACAGACATGCTCAAGGCTTGTCTTGGTGTAATCAACTTCATGCCCCAGAGACCGCTCAATCTCTGCCAGCAAAAAACGAATCTTTTTTGAAGAGCTTCTACTGGGCAACTTATAAAACTCAAACGCATTGGTAAAACTGCTGTCCTCGGGATACAACCCTCTAAATTCCTCAGAGTTCTTCACATGACTTGCCCGCGTGAATTCCTTATGAAACACCTGCATCGCTATTCGATTATAGCTCCGCTCCTGCTCATTGGGCGAATGACGACAAATCACATTATAGCGAATGGAAAGGACATAGAGATAGCGGAGCAGCTTAATAAATTCATCAGCAGAAAAAGTTTTGAAGGCCGCCATCAAAATGGTAAAGGGCTGTTTAATGTTAAACAATTTCAAGCCTTCCAGATAATGGCGTGCCGATCGATACTCCCCTCCCTGCAAGGCCCACCACTCGTCATAGGGACTGAGCAATGAGGCATATACAGGAGCAAATTCAGCTAATGAGCGCACATAAGAATACGAGCGTTCCGGCGTGTCAGCCAATTCTCTGATGGATTTAAACAACCCTTTTTTCGTGACAAGCCTTTTTTGAAAATTATGATGATAGCGGGTGAAGTCAGTAAACGTATTCTCTCCCAGCTGATCCACAATAGCTGACCAGTCTTCATCCAGTTCATCTAATTGCTCATCCGGCACGTCATCCTTGCCGGTGATGACGGAAAAAAGATAATTCTTTAACAGGTCAGGGGTGGACAATTGTACACCCCGGGCATTCAATGTTTCAAAAACCTTATAGGCGTTCAGGTTATCCTGAACAACGATTCGAGTGAACATCAGCCCAGAGGTGACCTGTTCAACAAAGGCGGCAATTTCATGCCCTGCTGCTCCTATTTTTTGTTTATAGAAGAAATCAAAACATTTTTTTACCAGCTTATTGGTGGAGGTAAGACCGCGAACATTGGGGGCTGACAGTTGAGAGCAGACAGCTCGATAGAAACGTTTATTATTACGATTTAATGAGAGCTTACTGCTCACTTTTAAGGAAACAATATCTTTAGAACCGATAAACCTGCTGCGTAATTCATCAAGTCGTTCTTTATTATTTTCAGGATCCTGTTCGGCATCAATCAAATCCTGAATCTGTTTCATTGCCGCCAGGATAATCAGGGTTGCCGTTACCAAGCGCTGCTGCCCATCAATGACCTCGAAATGATACTGCTCTTTCCTCTGAAGAACTATATACCCCATGTAATGATAACGCTCATCAGGCAAGGTACCGAGATCGGACCATAAATCCTCCCACTGCTCCAAACCCCAGGCATAATCACGTTGAAATCGAGGGACAGCGTACCGCATCCCGTTACTGAACAACTCTTGAAAGGTAAGGTTTGTCGGCTCCATGAGCATAAAATCTTTCATAAACTCCCCTAGATAATCCCCCTATACCCCTTATAAAATCTGCCCCAAAAACAGCTTGGTTCGCTCGGACTGCGGATTGGAGAAAAAATTCTCAGGATCATTTTCCTCGATAATCTCACCGGAGTCCATAAAAAGAACCCGATCCGCAACGGTTCTGGCAAACCCCATCTCATGGGTGACACAGATCATAGTCATGCCTTCCTTTGCCAAATCCACCATAACATCCAGCACTTCCTTGATCATCTCTGGATCAAGGGCCGAGGTCGGTTCATCAAAGAGCATAATACTGGGATTCATGCACAGAGAACGGGCAATGGCCACCCGCTGCTGCTGACCGCCGGACAAATGCCCCGGATATTTATAGGCCTGATCAACCACCCTGACCCGTTTCAGATAATTCAGAGCAATAGCCTCAGCCTCTTTGCGGGGCATCTTGAGGACCCAAATCAGGGCCAGACAGCAATTTTCCAGCACAGTCAAATGCGGAAACAGATTAAACTGCTGAAAAACCATACCTATATTACGACGAACCTGCTCAATATGCTTAAGATCGTCATCGAGCTCTGTCCCGTTTACTCGTATCATCCCCCGCTCATGCTTTTCCAGCCTGTTTATACAGCGGATAAGGGTTGATTTTCCACAACCGGAGGGACCGCAGATAATAATCCGCTCCCCCCGTTGAACCGTCAGGTTAATATTTTTAAGGACATGAAAGGCACCGTACCATTTATGAA
>CBFDDU010000094.1:0-14044 GCA_965603655.1 uncultured Candidatus Electrothrix sp.
TAGAGAAACCAACTGCACCAGCAATGTGGTTTTCTTTGTTTTTGTCCAGCAGCATCTTAACGATGAAAATACGCTCCATGATATTTTCTTCGCCCAAAGCTTTCTTAGCAGCTTCGGCAACGATGCACTTATAGGACTCACCGTTGATCATGATCTGCCATTTACCGGTACGTACCGGGGTACCACCTTCACGCAGTGAAGGAGCAGGCTTGGCGCCGTCCAGGTTGGTTCCGTCTTCAGCTTTCTTCCAGATGGGCAGTCCCCATTCTTCGAACAGCTTAACAGACTCATCAACGTGACGACCGAGATCGTAGATAAGATCTTCACGAACAACGCCCATCAGGTCATTACGAACCATCTTGACGTAATTTTCAATCTCGTTCTCGCCGATATAGGTATTGATAGCGGAAAGACCCTGAGCAACTGCACCAGAACGCTCCATAGCAGCCTTATCAACCAACTGAATTTTCAGATCGGCAGGTGCCCATTTCTTGATCTCAAAAGCTGCACCGCAAGCTCCCATACCACCACCGACGATCAGTACATCGGTTTCATGCTCTACGATCTCCGGGTTGGCAATAGCAGGCAACTCACCTTTCGGCTTATTTGGTAACGCCATATTCAAATCTCCTTATATATGAAATACTAGAAATATTATATTTACTCAGGACTAAGCAAGCATAGTGGGCTTCTTCAACTCGCCCTCAAGCACCAGACACTCGTCATCAAGATTTGCACCCTTGGTGTCGGCGTACTCATTGGCAGAACCCTCAGCGGTTGTCCGGATCGGGAACTTGAAGCGCTTGATATTGCCGTTACGGAATTTGATGGTCCACATAATGGAATCAGAAGAACGCATGGGATGTACCTGACCACCCATGGGTACGAAGTCATCATAACCGCGAACAGCGATAGCACCCTGCGGACAGATCTTAACACAGGAGTAACACTCCCAGCATGCATCCGGCTCCTGGTTGTATGCCTTCATCTCTTCGGTGTTCAACACCATCAGGTCGTTGGGGCAGATGTACATACAAGCGGTTTTATCACCACCCTTGCAACCATCACATTTCTCTGGATTTACGTAACTTGGCATTTAACTACCTCCTCATAGGATTTTCATTATGACAGCGTTCATCCGCCATCACATTAAGATCTACCACTAAAATTAATTTCAAAAATGAGCAACACTCAATCAGTATCCCCGCCTGAACAGATCAACTTTTTCTCGACTGCTATCTTTGTATTTCGTCCTAAAAATTTCACCATCGCCCTCTCAATAATCATTAGTTTATCTTGAGAGTGTGTCACTTAATAATTTGTTGTTTGAGGAATGTCAAGGGAAAATCTACCATGGGTTACTGCAAATGTCTGTTATGCTTCTTATCAAAAAAAACTCATGTATTCTATCAGGAAACCATCAATAATACTCTATCAAGGGCTAATCTTAAAAGAGATCGGTGAGTCAGCCGTTCCGAGCGACCAGTGGGCAATATATCAAGCCAACTCCGCGCTGGCACCTTCCGGCACTTCTCCTGCATAGAAAGATTGAGCGGTTGTCCGTCTCAAACTTTTGCCGGGCTCATCATCATAAAATCTACCTTGACAGAATAAAAGGAAAGGAGTAGGTGTGTATTTCTTTGGTTACGTCGTACCTTATGGAGTATTTTTGATCCGTTGTGCCCTTATAACGTTCTAACGTTCCCTTTGAGCACTATGAAGGAGCGAGGGAACGAAAAACTTCCTCTTACTTGCTTACTTGTTATATCTCCAAGGAAGACACCTGCCATGAACAACACGATAAACCCGCGAAGCAGCCTGACCCGTCGATCCTTCCTCCATATTGCGGCCCTAGCTGGTCTTGCCAGCGCTGCTGGTGCTGCCCGCTTTTTTCCTTTTTCTCCTGACGCTCCCCCGCTCCTGACGGTCAGAAAATCCTTTCCTCTTATGGGGACCCAGCTCAACCTCACGGTGTACAGCCAGGACCGGGACCAAGCCGAGGCCGCAATCACGGCCACCATTTCCCGGATGCAGGGACTTGAAGGAAAGCTCTCTCGTCATCAGCAGGAAAGCGAAGTCGGAATGTTGAACCGGACCGGCTCGCTCGATCACCCAAGCCAAGAACTGCGTACCGTGCTGGAGCTGGCTGATACCGTACATCGCAAAACTGCCGGTGCCTTTGACATTACGGTTCTGCCCCTCCTGACCCTGTACCAGCAACACAAAGAACACCTCCGCAGCCAACCGGATCTTATCCAGAGCCTTATCCGCAATATCGGTCAGGAGCAGCTTCATCTCACCTCCTCTCAGATTCGCTTAGACAGTAAGGGTACAGCAGGGAACCTCGGCATAACCTTGGACGGCATCGGCAAGGGCTATATAGTAGATCAAGGGGTTGCCACCCTGAAATCTTTTGGTTTTCAGCAGCTATTGGTGGAAGCAGGCGGCGACCTACTGGTCAGCGGCAGCAAGCCCCAAGGAGATCCGTGGCGAATCGGCATCAGGAATCCTCGACCCGAGATCCCCAGAGAGCTCCTCACCGTCACTGGGGAAAACATGGCTGTGGCGACCTCAGGTGATTATTTTCAGCCGTTCAGCCCGGACCTGCTCTCGCACCATATCATCAATCCCAAGACCGGGTTTTCTCCGCCGGAGCTGGCAAGCTGCACCATTACCGCTCCCAATGCAGCCTTGGCTGATGCCCTGGCCACCGGCTGCATGGTTCTCGGTAAAGCAGATAGTATGGATCTACTAGCAGGCATGCCGGGCTGTGAAGGGCTGTTCATAGGCAAGGATCTAACGGTCCAGAAAACTGACGGCTTTGCAGGCTGAAATGGATTCCACTCTTATGGATTTCACCATAACCAAGGGGCTTGATATCCCCATCAGCGGTACACCGGAGCAGGCCATTCAGGCGGGTAATCCGGTCACCGAGGTGGCCCTTCTCGGCTTTGATTATGTCGGCCTTAAACCGACTATGAAAGTTCGGGTTAACGATCAGGTCGCGAGTGGTCAGCTCCTGTTTACCGATAAAAAAAATCCGGGCGTGCGTTTTACTGCCCCTGCTCCGGGTAAAGTGAAAGCCATCCATCGGGGAGCGCGTCGTCACTTTGAATCCCTGGTGATTGAGCTGGAGGGCGAAGAACGACTCTCCTTTACCTCGCCCTGCCCTGCTCCTGAACAGCTACCTGCTGCCGATGCCATCAAGGAAATCCTGATTGCATCCGGGCAATGGGCAGCACTAAGAACCCGGCCCTATGGCAAGGTGCCTGCCCCAGAGGCTGAAGCTGTCTCTCTCTTTATCACAGCTATGGACAGCCAACCCTTGGCTGCGGACCCGGCTATCATTATCAACGAGTACCGAGATGATTTCCTCTTGGGCCTGCACGCCCTCCATGCCCTGACGCCCAAGACCTTTCTCTGTTGCGCACCCGGCATGGACCTGCCAGACTGCAATGTACCCAACCTTGAAGTTGCTACCTTCTCCGGCCCTCACCCCTCCGGGCTCGCCTCGACCCATATCCATCTTCTTGATCCGGTTCAATCCGGCAAGGAAGTCTGGCATATTGGCTATCAGGATGTGATTGCAATCGGTCATCTCTTCCGTACCGGCAAGCTGTGGGAAGAACGAGTTGTCGCCCTGACAGGTCCGTCCATGCAACGTCCGCGTTTAATAAAAACCTTGGCCGGGGCCTCTGTTCCGGAGCTTTGTCAAAACGAGATCGCTGATCCCCAGGCCCGCCTGATTGCAGGCTCAGTTCTCAACGGGCATGGGATGGGCGAAGAAAACGTTCACGGTTACCTGGGACGTTATCAGCAACAGATCTGCGCCTTGCCCGAAAAAGACGGCTCCAGCCTGTTGAACTGGCTGCGTCCGGGAGGCAACCGCTATTCCTCCCTGCCCATCTTCCTATCCGCCTTCACGAAAAAAGCCGGAACCACCTTTCCCCTGAGCACAGCGAGCTGGGGAGGAGAACGAGCCATCCTGCCCATGGGCACCTATGAAAAGGTTCTGCCGCTGAACCTGATCGCCACGTCCCTGCTCAAGAGCATTGCCACCGGTAACACGGAAAAAGCGGCGTCCCTGGGGTGCCTTGAACTGATTGAGGAAGACCTAGCCCTGTGCAGTTTTGTTTGCCCAGGGAAGAATAACTTTGGGCCTATGTTGCGGGAGGTCTTGACTAGGATAGAAGAGGATGGGTAGCGTAAAGTTGGGTAGTAGGGGCACGGCATGCCGTGCCCCTACGACATCCTGCCGAGGCTAATGATCGGCAATAAGCTTAATCTCTAAATGACAACCCAATGCGCCTGCATATTTTTTTAATGTTGCAATCGAAGGAGAGTGCTTACCACTACTCAATGAAGACTCCAATCGTGTTATTGCCGGAGCCTTGGTGCCCATGCGTTCGGCAATTTCAGCCTGGCTGAGCCCGGCGTTCCGCCTAGCTTTTAACAGTTCACGAAGCAAGGAGAATTCTGGCTCCAAGGCTTCATAAGCGAGTCGGACAGTTTTTTTCTTGAGTGCTTTCTTTTTTAATTCAGAATGATTCATCGTTTAACACCTCCCTGATTCTTGTCTTTGCGATGTTGATTTCTTTCCTGGGCGTTTTCTGTGACTTTTTGACAAATGAGTGAAGCATTATGATTTTCTTGCCGACTTTTGTACAAAAGAAAACCCTTGCGATGCCTTCTTTGCTTTTCACTCGTAACTCAAACAGACCCTTTTCGATCGACTTTGTATGCGGAAGGCCAAGATTTGAACCGAACTCAATCATTAAATCCGCAAGGCGCAAATATCGTGCAAGCAGACCTTCCGGTAGATTCAGAATCTCGTCTTCGAGCTTTGAACTATAATATTTAATTCGCCATTTCATGATCATATGATAACATTTTTGTTACTATACAGCAAGCGCGTTTTTTCAACATGAAGCTTCTGAACTCTCTCTTACAAAAAACCGCCCCCCTCTTCAACAAGGGAGGCCGCTTCGAGCGCTGGTACCCAGCCTTTGACGCGCTGGACTCCTTTCTCATGGGGAGCCGCCACACCACCAGCTCTGCGCCCCATGTCCGGGACGCAATGGATCTGAAGCGGATCATGATCCTGGTGGTCATGGCCCTTATCCCCTGCGTCTTCATGGCCATGTGGAACACCGGCTACCAGGCCAATCTGGCCCTGCAATCCCTGGGCCTGACAAGCCCGGCAGGATGGCGCGGCGCGGTCATGGCGGCAATGGGTATGCACTGCACTCCAGACAGCCTCCTTGCCAACCTGATCCACGGCAGCCTCTTTTTTCTCCCGATCTATCTTGTTTCTCTGACAGCAGGCGGAATCTGGGAAGTCATCTTTAACCTTGGCCGAGGCCACGAGATGTCTGAGGCCTTTCTGGTCACCAGCCTCCTCTTTCCTCTGACCCTGCCTCCCACCGTGCCCCTCTGGCAGGTGGCTCTTGGAATCAGCTTCGGCATCATTTTCGCCAAGGAAGTCTTCGGCGGAGTGGGCCGTAATTTCATGAACCCGGCCCTGGTTGCCCGAGCCTTTCTCTTTTTCGCCTACCCGAGCAGGATGAGCGGCGACACGGTCTGGGTGGGCGTGGACGGTCTGTCCAGCGCCACCGCCCTGGCCAAGGTGGCAGCAGCCCCTGCTGACACCCCTCTTGCCAACCTCGATTTTAGCTGGGCAGATGCCTTTGTCGGCACTATCCCCGGTTCCATGGGCGAGACCTCGATGGTGGCCTGCCTGCTCGGGGCAGCCCTGCTGCTGGTCTGCGGCATTGCCTCCTGGCGGATCATGCTCGCCATGCTCCTGGGCGGTCTGGGCCTAGGCCTAGTCTTCCAGCTTATCGCCTCGCCGACCAATGCTCTCATCAACCTGCCCTTTTACTGGCACCCGGTCCTGGGCGGTTTCGCCTTCGGCCTCATCTTCATGGCCACGGACCCGGTCACGGCTCCGCATACCAATATCGGCAGATGGTGCTACGGCTTCTTTATCGGGGCCTTGGCCATCCTGATCCGGGTGATCAACCCGGCCTACCCTGAAGGGGTGATGCTGGCCATCCTCCTAGGCAATGTCTTTTCCCCGCTCTTTGATTATCCGGTCATCCAGGCTAACATCAGGCAAAGGAGGCTCCGGCATGGATAAGGAAACACCGGCTGCTGCCTTTACTGCGGTCATGGTTCTGGCCTTCATCTGCTCTCTTCTGGTTGCCGGAGCCGCAGTAGGACTCCGACCGAGACAGGAGGCAAACCGCAAGCTGGATCAGAAGAAAAACATTCTCCGAGCCGCTGGGCTCTATCAGGGCAAAGGTGATGTGGAAACCCTGTTTCAGCAGGTAGAAGCCAAAATCGTCCGACTGGCAGACGGTGATTTTGTCCCGCCGGAAACACTGGACCCTGCCGAGTTTGATCAGCTCCAAGCTGCTCTTAACGATGAAACCGGCAGAAAGCTAAGTAGAGAAGAGGATAAAGCCGGGCTCAGTCGCCAGGAAAAGTTTTCTCTGGTCTACCTGGTGAAAAAGGCTGATCAGCTCGACAAGGTTATCCTACCCATTCGCGGCAAGGGCCTCTGGTCCACCCTGTACGGGTATGTGGCCTTATCTGCGGATCTCTCCACCATCAGCGGCATCACCTTTTATGAACACGGCGAGACCCCCGGCCTGGGCGGTGAGATAGATAATCCTGATTGGCAGGCCGGTTGGCAGGGGAAACAGCTTTATGACTCAAAGGGCCCAAATGACCAAAATGGACAACCGGCCATCCAGGTTGTGAAGGGGCAAGGACAAGGCCCGTATCAAGTGGATGGGGTATCCGGGGCCACCCTGACCATGAACGGAGTCAACAACCTTATGCATTTTTGGTTTGGCGAACACGGATTTGGTCCGTTTCTGGAACGATATAAGGGATCGTTCAAAAAATAAATGCCCTGTTTCAGGGCAAGGACATAGATACCCAAGGTGTTACCCTGGGCTAATTATATACAGCCCCGTTGGGGCATGGTGGTGTCGTTAGAATTGTAGGGGCGGGACTTGCGTGTCCGCCCTTCATGTCGCCGATCAGAAAAAAAGGGTAGACAGATAGCATTGCCCCTACAACGCCCAATATACAAGGGCGACCGCCGGTCGCCCCTACGGCAGGTCAATAAGGGCCACGTACCCCGAAGGGGTTATATTTATCCAGCTCGGGGTAACACCCCGAGCAACCAACCCGGATGCGTCCGTGCCCTATATACTCAGGGTGTTACCCTGGGCTAGTTAGATATAGCCCCGTTGGGGCATGGTGGTGTCGTTATTATTGTAGGGACACGGCATGCCGTGTCCCTACAGGATTGCACAACCTTCGGACAAACAAAAAAAAGGGATCAACAACGATGCCTGAACAAAAAAAAGAACTGCTCCTTAACCCGTTTTTCCAACGCAACCCCATTGCCCTGCTGGTGCTGGGGATCTGCTCGGCCCTGGCCGTAACCGGCAATATGGCCACGGCCCTAGTCATGTCGGTCTGTCTTTCCCTGGTGGTGGCCTTTTCCAGCCTGATCATCAGCCTGATCCGCCATCAGATCCCCAATACCGTGCGGATCGGCATCCAGATCACCGTGATCGCCACCCTGGTTATTCTGGTGGACCAGCTGCTCAAGGCCTTTTTCTATGATCTGGCCAAGCAGCTCTCGGTCTATGTGGGCCTGATCATCACCAACTGCATTGTGATGGGCCGGGCCGAAGGCTTTGCCATGAGCCACACGCCGGGTAAATCCTTTATCGACGGCCTGGGTAACGGGATGGGCTACGGCTTTATCCTGATGACCGTATCTTTTTGTCGGGAGCTGCTGGGCAGCGGCACCGTCTTCGGCCATGAGGTTCTGCCCCTGGTCACCGACGGGGGCTGGTATCAGAGCAACGGCCTGATGCTCCTGCCTGCCGGGGCCTTTTTCCTCATCGCTCTGGTTATCTGGGCGTTACGCACGGTGTATCCCGGCCAACAGGAGAGGGATTGATGCTCCATTATTTTGAAATACTGTTCACCTCCCTGTTTATGGAGAACATGGTGCTCTCCTTTTTTCTGGGGATGTGTACCTTTCTGGCGATCTCCAAGCAAATCAATGCCGCTGCCGGTCTGGGCTGTGCGGTTCTGCTCATTCAGGTCGTCACTGTTCCCATCAATAACCTGATCTATCATCACCTGCTCAAGCCGGATGCCTTGGCCTGGGCCGGTTTTCCCGGCCTGGATCTGACCTTTCTCGGTCTGCTGATCTACATCGGGGTTATCGCCGCTGTGGTCCAGATCCTGGAGATGGTCCTTGATCGCTTTCTCCCGGCCCTTTACAACACCCTGGGTATTTTCCTGCCCCTGCTCACGGTCAACTGCGCCATCCTGGGAGGCACCCTCTTTATGGTGGAACGGGAATACACCTTTGGGGAAAGCGTGTTCTACGGCATCGGGTCCGGCGGCGGCTTTCTGCTGGCCGTGGTGGCCCTGGCCGGGATTCGGGAAAAGCTGGAATATGCTGATCCGCCTGCCGGCTTACGGGGCCTCGGCCTGACCTTTATCACTGCCGGCCTCATGGCTCTCGCCTTTATGGGCCTGGCCGGAATATCCTTTTAAAAGAGATCACAGCATGCTGGAAATTATCGCCGCTGTTCTTACCTTTCTCGCTCTTCAGTTTCTGCTGGTCACCCTGATTGTGCTGGCGAAGAAAAAGCTCCTGCCCGACGGGGAAGTCACCATCGAAATCAACGAAAAAAAAGAGCTCCAGGTCAAACCCGGTGGTCGCTTGCTCACCACCCTGGCCAATGAAGAGATCTTTGTCTCCTCGGCCTGCGGTGGCGGCGGCAGCTGCGGACAATGCCGGGTCAAGGTCCATGAAGGCGGTGGCAGCATCCTGCCCACGGAACGGGGCTACATCTCCCGGCGGGAGGCCAAACAGGGGATGCGGCTGGCCTGTCAGGTCCAGGTCAAGCGGGACATGAAAATTGCAATCCCCCCGGAAATGCTGGAAACCCGGAAATGGCAATGCACCGTGGTTTCCAACGAGAACATCGCCACCTTTATCAAGGAACTGGTGCTCAAGCTGCCCGAGGGCGAGGAAATGGATTTTCAACCGGGCGGCTTTATCCAGGTTGATATCCCGCCCCATGCCCTGTCCTTTCGGAGTTTTGATATTAATAAAAAATTCCTGGCTGACTGGAGTAAATTCCGCCTCTTCCAGTATAAATCCAACCTGACCATGCCCATCACCAGGGCCTATTCCATGGCCAATTATCCTGGGGAAAAAGGGTTGATTAAGCTGGACATTAAAATTGCCTGTCCGCCCCAGGGCTGCAAGCTTCCCCTGCCTCCGGGCAAGGCCTCATCCTACATCTTTAATCTGAAACCGGGCGATGACGTCACCATCTCCGGCCCTTATGGAGATTTTTATATCCATGAAGGAAAGCAGGAAATGATCTACGTGGGTGCCGGGGCGGGCATGGCTCCCCTGCGCAGCCAGATCCTGGAGTTGATGAAGGGTCGGCATTCCAGCCGCAAGATATCCTACTGGTACGGCAGCCGCACTTTACTGGAGGTTCCTTATTTTAAGGACTTTACCGAACTTTCAGATAAGTATCCTAATTTTACCTTTCATCTCTGCCTTTCCCGACCCAAGGAAGAGGATAACTGGACCGGATCGGTGGGACATGTCCATAATGTCCTGTACCAAGAGTACCTCAAGGATCACGAGGCACCCGAGGATATTCAGTACTATACCTGCGGTCCGCCGGTGATGACCCAGTCCCTGATTAAAACGCTGACCGAGTTGGGTGTGGAAGAGGACAGTATCTATATGGATGACTTCGGGGGATGATGAAGATTTTCTTGCTTACTTTCGGGATTAGTTTTATTGTTATCCTTGTTGCTGCTTTGATTATTAATTTTAGTAAACGACGGCAGCGGAAATCGCCGCATGGGTTGACTGGGATGTGTCATAAAAGTGGTGGGGTGGTTTGTGAGTCATGCAAGAAGGGATAATTCAAGCCGTGTATCTGATCGATGCAAAAGCATGAATTACCCATAACATCGCCCTCCCATAACAAAAAATATCCCTTGCCTCTTGAAAAAAAACCTAAACCCAAAAAGTAAATTTCATGGAGCAACTCTTTAAAATCGCTACATCATTATCCACCCCTCTTAGCCTTGGTGGACTTTTCGCAGCAATACTATTTTTTACTCTAAAGTACTTGATAGATAATAGCATTTTTCCAACAATAACTAAAAGTGCTAGCGCCGAAATCATTAAACATTCAATTGATCGACTATTTACATTGGCGCTGATAGCCATGATCTTTGGATTTATTGGATTTATATTGCCCTACCTCATCATTCCAAAGACATCCGACAAAAATACACTACATAATCCCGTAAATGTTAATAACACAAGTAACAACAATTCTGTCTCCCCCCCACACACAGTTACTACCCAGCCCACTCCTTCAAGCCAAACCCAATTACTCGGATCATCTAACAATAACATACAAATTCAAGGCGATGATAACTCTATCAATACTCAAACCAACTAAACATATAGTTGCATGCTTCGTACTATTTCTATTTGCCTGTCCACAAGCCGGTATCGCAGAAATTTCAACGCAAATTATTCACGATGGCAAAGATAACATTCAAATTCAGGGCAACAACACTACGATTACAATTCAATCATCCGATCACGCATCCATGACCTCTGGAATGGTTTCATACCACACCAACTCTTTAGAGAACCATGATTTTTTATTCACAGGATCAAAATGGAAATTTACTACAGATCCAAGTGGAGAGGACATTAGTGGAAAATTTGGTAAAAGGGGGATAGTTCCTCAAACACAGTTCACTACAGAATATCCTGTGTTAGCTGCAAATTGGATAAAAATAGGTGCAAATTATTTTAACGAGGGAAGTTTGAGCCAGTACATTGACAAACTGTATCTAGAAATAATTAAACGATATCCGATTAAGGACGATATGTTTCTGAATACGTGGCTACCTTTTGTAGAACCACATAAATACAAAGTAGAAGTAAACTCCTTTAAATCCATTTACTTGATTACTGATGACCTAATTGAAATTACAGACAACTCGACCGAACATTTTACGCTATTGGTGGAAGGAAATAACTCAGTATTAAATAGCATAATAGAATTTAGGATAATAGGAGAAATTCATGATGGGCGGGGAAAACGCCAAGAAGTTATATCAGACAAATCCTATTTTTTAGCATTCATATCTCCTAATGTCTATTGAGAGCAATTATGAATAAATATATCATTACAATTTTATCCTTCTTATTGATATTTCTTGGCACTACATTTAGCTTTGCAGGTAGCTCCAAATCAGAATCAATAGATTCGCAACAAGATTTAACAAAAATAATCAATAAATTATACAATTTAATCTGGACAGGAGACAAAGAAGAACTACGCACATTCACACTATACAATGGCGTAACAATTAGTTTTATCTTGGAAAAGTTAAGGTCCGAAGCGCCAGTAAACCAAAAAGCAAAAATTGCAATCAATTATGTTCACAATGCGGTATTCAATGTGGACCCTCTGCTAGCTCCCAATAACACAAACGTGATTCCCTTTTTCTCTTTAAAAAACAATAGACGTTCTATGCTTATTTTAGCGAGCCCGTATTCTAGATGGAACGAATTATCTTATAATGACTTTAGAAGCATACTAGGTATAATAACCCAAATGCCTAGTTTTAGGGGAGCATCAACCCTAGTAAAATTCAACCAAAAAAATGTCGAGAGATTTATTAATGAGGCTGTCAGTAAAGGCTTACATCAGAATACTCTTTATTATGATATATCATGCGAGTTGGCATTTTTATATAGGAATCACTACCATACAAGAGAGTTATTATCTCAGATAGACAATAGCGCAGGAGGGGTCAATGCATATTTAGAAAACCGTAATGCGCTAGGGATAAAAATAACGATCACAGAAAATGACGCGCTCGACTTTTTTCTAGATCAAAAAAAGAGAATAGGTGAACTCATACTTAATAAGCAATATGATGAGGCGACTAAATATCTATCCTCACAATATGTTACTACTGACATTATATTCTCGGATAATAATCACTTACTACTCGCTGCTAAAAAAGATAAAGTATACCCAGATATAATTTTTCTTTACGCCGTTATCAGTATAAGGAATGGGGATTATTTTACTGCCGATTATCTAATTGATTACTTGACAAACAAGGGATATTATTCTGCATTATTAATATCTGATGATGATTTTAAAAAAAATATCAAGCTGATCGACAAAGTATTTGATGAGTATCGTGAACGAAATGTTGAGCTTTTCTCTACGCTAGATTTGCTGCAATCGATAACAGGACGCAACTACTCAAAGTTTGAACTTGAGATGGATTTATTCGTGACAGAGTCTCACTCAATGGAGTGTAGCTCGGAATTAAACGATAAAGGCAAAATGATGGCTAGCAAAATAGAGGCATTGCATACCGACCTCATACCATTGAATGTTGCGAAAAAATTTGTTCTTTCCGTTGTAAACCAATGCGCTAGCAAGACCCAACAACTCAACAAACAGGTAGAGCAAAAGGGGTTATAAATTGTGTAGTTAACACACAACGTCATCTAACCAAATTGAAAAAAATACCCCGACTCCCGAGAATATCCCCATAGGCATTCCGGTTCATGTCATCCAACGTGGCAACAATCTTTAGGCCTGCTTTGTTTCCGAGGAAGATCATGGCGCATATGCGAGTTGGCTCAAGAAGTATTCCCAGAAATATAAAGTGGAAATTCATGCCTGGGTAATGATAACCAATAATATTAACCTTCTGTGTACTCCCCGGTAGGGCTGACCGTAAGACGCCTCAAGCCAAAAGAATCAAATAGGGGACAGACCACGTTTAAAGAAACGAGCAATTAGCAAGACACGTAAAATTAAAGACTTAATGCGCAAAGTCATCTAGCCAAATTGAAAAAAAATGCTCCGGCTCCCGAGTAATAATAAGGGACAAACTGCGTTTTTCTTTACTCGACTCGTTCCTGCCAAGATGTAGGGTCACGCTTCATATGCATAAGAGCGAGCACTAAAATACTGTCTTTCCGAACTTGATAGATGACACCGAAGGGGAACTTACTGGTCATACAGCGTCTGGCCCGACGAGAAATTTTCGGCCACGCTTCTGGGAAATTGGAGATTCTTTCAAGCGTGGCGGCCACTTCCGCTGCAAATTCGTATCCCAAGCCGGGGCATTTATCATTATACCAGTCAACTGCTTCGGAAAATTCCTGTTCTGCCTGCGGCAGTATACTGATGCCCATTACGCATTAAGTTCTGCAAACACAGCACTGAACGGTCTGGCTGATATCTTCCCGGACTCAAACGCATCAATCCGGGCTTCTGCTTCTCCCGCCCATAGCCGGTCAATTTTTTTCTGCCGTTCCAAGTCAAAACTGACAAAAAGCTTTTCGATAAGTGCGGCCTTCTGAACAGGAGGCATGGCCAGAGCATCTGTAAATATCTGCTGGGTACGGTCTTTCATATGCTGTTCTCTTTGATTTTTCATCGATAGGGTGTACGCCTCCCTCCAGTATACTGCTTTTATATGAAACTTCCAACGTTATCTCCCGAGAGGGCAATAGGGGCATCTATGATAAGTAAAATCAAGAGGAAAACGAAGATTTCCTGTGTCCCTGACCACCCCAATAATAAAAGGGGTCTAAATCTTGCGTTAGGACACGGTAAATTATAGATTTACACACAACGCCTCTAACCAAATTGAAAAAACAATACCCCCGACTCCCGAGAATATCTCCCATAGGCATACCGGTTCATGTCATCCAACGTGGCAACAATCGCCAGGCCTGCTTTGTTTCCGAGGAAGATCATGGGGCATATGCAGGTTGACTCAAGGACTATTCCCAGAAACAATCAATGGGGTCGGACTCGATTGATTTTCTAGAGCAGGAATAGATGAGTGAGCGGCGGTAATCCGCCCGGCAACCTAACCTGATCACCGAGACCACGGCGACCGGAAC
>CBFDDU010000095.1:0-13513 GCA_965603655.1 uncultured Candidatus Electrothrix sp.
TCGCCCTTACAATCAGCACAGGGTTCAACCACAATCTGCCCCGCACCCCGACATTGCGGACAGGTGCTGCTGACTTGAAAAAAGCCCTGCGAACGGAGTACCTGTCCTCGCCCCTGACAGGTCGGACAAGTCTGCGGCTGATGGCCAGGACGAGCTCCTGAACCATCACAGGTCCAGCAGGTTTCAGGCTTGCTGATCTCGACCTCTTTGTCATCCCCGTGCACCGCGTCCATAAAGGAATTTTCCAGATCATAGCGAAGATCATTCCCCTGAACCGGTCCGATGGGGTCCCGCTGCCGGGAGCGACCACCGCTGAATCCGAACATATCACCGAACATCTCGTTGATATGTGAAAAGATATCACTGGCATTGCCCGGCCCAGAGTAACCGGTGTTCTTCAACCCATCATGCCCGTAGGTATCGTAAACTTGCCGTTTCTGCGCATCGCTGAGCACTTCGTATGCTTCAGCAGCTTCTTTGAAGCGATCTTCTGCCTCTTTATCATCTGGATTGCGATCCGGATGATACTTCATCGCAAGCTTGCGATACGCTTTTTTTATGACATCTCCGTCAGCATCCCGAGAGACATTCAGGATTTCATAATAATCTCTACTCATAGCTGGCTCTAATGTCCCAAATTATTCCTGCTCGGTTTCAGCTGTTTTCTTGGTCTTTCCAGCTCGTTCCTCTGCTTCTTTGGCACGCCGCCGGGCAGGAAGATCCTTAATATTATCAAAGGTCACATCTCCGCTGGCAATCTCACGCAGCGTCATAACCACTTCCTTGTTTTTGCCCTCGACAAGGAACGGTTCTCCTTTACGATGCTGACGAATCCGCTCAACAGCAAGATGCACCAAGGCAAAACGGTTATCATCACCAACCTGGGCAAGACAATCTTCCACGGTAATACGAGCCATACTCCACTCTCCTGAACAGAAAGAACCTGACGAACATAATTCGCCAGGCACTCTCTCCTCTCAAATATAATCAGAAAAAATCTAAAAATGCGAAGAAATCACGGGCCACCTTCAGGGCGAACACAAGGGGGCGCCCCTACGGTACCCGGCATAAGGGATAATTCGTATTGAATCCCTTATCAATTATTTCTCAAACGGGTTACGCAACAACAGGGTTTCCGCCCGATCCGGTCCAACCGAAACAATCACCGGGGCAACCCCGGACATATCTTCAATCCGCTTGACATAATCCTTGGCCTGCTGCGGCAGATCGTCAAAATCGCGGACAGCCGAGATATCCTCATCCCAGCCCGCCACTTCATCATAGACCGGCTGTGCCAAGGCTGTTTTTCGAATATTGCCGGGCATACAGTCATAGCGTTGGCCTTCGACCTCGTAATGCGTCCCGATCTTCATAACAGGCTGTCCCGAGAGGACATCCAGCTTGGTAATCGCCAAACCGGTCAGACCGTTCAAGCGTACAGCATCATTGGCCACAACCATGTCCAACCAGCCGCAACGACGACGACGCCCTGTTGTTGCCCCGAATTCTCCACCCTTGTTTTGCAAAGCATCACCGACAACATCTCCCTCGGGTAGTTCAGAGGGGAAAGGCCCTTCCCCTACGCGGGTGGTGTAGGCCTTGAGGATGCCGATCACCTCGTCGATATGGGCAGGACCGAAGCCCGAACCGATGCAGGCATTACCGGCAACAGTATTGGAAGAGGTAACAAAGGGGTAGGTTCCGTGGTCAATATCAAGCTGGGTTCCCTGAGCACCTTCGAACAGAATATTTTCTCCGGCCTTTCTGGCCTTATCCAAGACCATAGAGACATTTCCGATAAACGGAGTTAATTTCTCTGCAAAGGACTCGAACTGCTCCTGAATCTTATCAAAAGAGGCAGGTTCGGCATTATACTGCTTGGTCAGGTAAAAATTCTTTTCTTCCACATTACTGCGCAGTTTATCCAGAAACTGCTGTCCATCAAGCAGGTCACCGGCCTTCATTCCCACGCGCCCGACCTTATCCATATAACAGGGACCGATACCGCGTCCGGTGGTCCCTATTTTTTCTCCCTTGGATAGAGCAGCCTCGCGGGCCTGATCGAGCATCTGATGGTAGGGCATGATGAGATGAGCATTTTCGCTGATCATCAAGCGTTCCGGTGTCACCGGCAAGCCCTTGCTACTCAGTTCATCCATCTCTGAAAGAAGGACGCCGGGATCAACAATCACGCCGTTGCCGATCATGCACATTTTATCCTCATAGAGGATGCCGGACGGGATAATATGAAAAACGTATTTTTTTCCCTCAACAACCAAGGTATGTCCGGCATTATTACCGCCCTGAAACCGAACAATATAATCCGCATGATTGGTCAGCAGATCAACAATCTTTCCTTTTCCTTCGTCACCCCATTGGGTTCCAACTACCACGACACTGGCCACGGTCAACTCCTTATCGCTATTCTGATAACACAAGAAAAAGGTCTGCACTCTTCACAACGAAATTCAGCAGACCGCAAACAGGTTTGCTACTATAGCCGAGTGAAAAAGAAAAGTCAAACAGGGTGAGTTTTTTTTGGGGGATTCGCAGGAATTGGGAGAGGTGGCAGAGGATCTAAAAAAAAGAACCTGAGTCCAAACCGAACCGGGACTCGCTCTATGTTCCGTGCCCCCAGTTTAACTCGACAGAACCAGCTTCCTGCTGCACGCCTTTCCCTTGCACACATGACATTCCTTTCATCTTCCCTCCCCCCATCCTGTCATCTTCCTCTGCTAAGTTAAGAGCAAAAGCAAGAATGCAGCCGGAGAAAAAACGCATCATAACAGTCCCAGCACCCCAAGGAGGGAATCATGAAAAAGACACTCACCTCTTCGCTGAAGAGAACCATCGCGACCACCCTACTGACCCTTCTGCCTCTCGGAGGCATGACAATCCTCCTTCCGTTCGGCCCAACAAGCACCGCAACGGCAGGAACAGGCACCGGTGCCCTGCCTGCCGTTTACATGCTCCTGCTCAACAAAAACTCCGCAGAAGAAGATTCTCTCCCCTACCCCATCGTTGACACCGGCGTGACCGACTTCTACAACAATAGCGAAATCATCTCAGCCCCTGCTGAGGGAGAGGATTTCTATGGCCAGGACGGGACCTACACCGGCAACCAGCCCTCTTACGCCGACAACGAAGACGGCACAGTGACAGATAATGTAACTGACCTGATGTGGCAACAGGACATGGGTGATCAGATGACCTGGTCAGAGGCTAATGCTCTAGCTGACAGCTCTGAGTTGGCAGGCTATACGGACTGGCGACTCCCGACCATCAAAGAGCTCTACTCCCTGATCCTCTTTACCGGAGCCAATGGAGATGGAGAAAACGAAGAGACCTACACCCTGTACCTGGATACAGCTTACTTCACCCAGCCCTTTGGCGATACCAGTAACGGCCAGCGCCTCATTGACGCCCAAACCTGGTCAGGGACCGAATACGTCGGCACCACCATGAACGGAGATGCAACAGTGTTTGGGGTGAACTTTATCGACGGCAGGATCAAGGGCTATCCCAAATATGAGCCAGGTACACAGCAGGAACGCAAGGCCTATTTTCGCCTGGTCAGGGGTAATACGGAGTATGGAAAAAACAACTTTATAGATAATGGAGACGGAACCATCTCCGATCTGGCAACGGGCTTAATGTGGCAGCAGGCAGATGAGGGGCTTACTTTGGACTGGCACGATGCTTTAGAATATGCTGAGAATCTGGAATTAGCCGGGTATTCAGATTGGCGCTTGCCCAATGCCAAGGAGCTGCAAAGCATTGTCGATTATACGCGTTCGCCGCAGACCACGGCTTCACCGGCCATTGATCCTCTTTTTTTCACAACTGAGATTACTGATCCAGACGAAAACGCTCAGTACCCCTACTTCTGGACCGGAACCAATCATCAGGACGGAATGAATCATTATGACGGTGCTATCTATATCGCCTTTGGCGAGGCCCAAGGTATGATGAACGATATGCTGCTGGATGTGCATGGGGCCGGGGCCCAGCGCAGTGATCCGAAAGGAGGGAATCCTGACGACTACCCGCAATATTTCGGGCCGCAGGGGGACCTGCGCTATGTATTCAATTACGTTCGTTGCGTGCGAACAATAGAATAAGCAGGCGATGTAGGGGCAGACCTGCGTGTCTGCCCGGAATAACAGGGCGAACACATAGGTTCGCCCCTACGAAACACCCGGCATAAAGGGCAATATTTTTCTTATTGCATCCCTTATTCTCCCCTGAAGGCGAAGAAGGCCCCCAGCTCACTTCAAGGTGCCCTGTACCGCCTTATACAACTGATTAGCCGTATAAAAATCGCTCTTATACACCTGCTTCCCCTTTGCGTCCACCACAACCAATAACGGTATAGTCAGGCTCCCGACTTCTTTGAGCTTCGCCTTGCCTTCTGGATTATTCCCCGTGATATCAACTTTCATGGGCAGAACCCGCTCGTCAGTCAGAAGCTTGACAATCTTGGGGCTATCCAATATTCCCCGCTCCAGAACCTTACAGTTCAGGCACCATTCCGCAGTAAAAACTATAACAACGGTTTGCCCCTCTTCTCGGGCTGCTTCAAGACGCTCCGGTGTATAATAGGTCCAATCAATGGGGCCGGTATGGGTAAGACGAAATGCCCCGAGCACAGAAACCAGCATAAGAGCCAGCCCAAGCCCGGTAAAAAAATATTTTATCTTCTTCCCCGAGGCAATCTGCACTGTGCGCCAGGCTGTCCAACCGCCTGCGCAGAGAGAAAGAAACATAACCGGCCACCAATAAAGTTTCCCCGGCGGATCCGCAGGAGAGGACAGAAGCACTTCCACCCCGACCCCGACAAAATAGGCAGCTGCGGCCAACATAAATAACCCCATAACCTGCTTAACTAGAACACTGGCCGGGCCGGTTTTCGGCATTTTACTGACCAGATGTGGTGAAACAGAGAGGAGGAAATAGGGTAAAGCCATACCTGTACCTATGGCGGCAAAGACAGCCAAGGTGGAGGCAGGAGGCTGGGTGGAGGCCCAGGCTGCTGCAGCCCCCATAAAGGGTGCCGTACAGGGGGTGGAAAGAACAGCGGCAAGGATCCCCAAACCGAACGAGCCTTTCAAGGTGTCCTGCTCTGGATGAATCATATACACAAATGCTGGCAATTGCAGGGAGAAGAAGTCAAACATTCCCCCGGCCATGACGGCGATAATAAGCCCGACAGTGATAGTAAAAACAGGGTACTGAAACAGCTGATTGGTGGCACTGAACCCACTGACCAGCGCGATCAGGACACCTAAGCCGAGCCAGAACACCAGGACACCCAGCGACATAAAGACACCGAGCAGAATACACTGCCGTCGATTTTTCGCTGCATAGGAAAGGCTGATGATTTTAATGGGAATCAGGGGAAGCACGCAGGGGGTAAAATTAAGCAGCATGCCGCCAAAGGCCGCAATAAGCAATAATAAGACCACCCCACCTTGAGAGGAGCTATCAACAGAAAAGGTCCAGCCAAACATACCAAAGGCTATATCCTTGGACACCTCCGGGACAAGTCCGGGTTCATAGCCGACAAAAAGCTCCTGATGAATTTTTTCAACCACCGTGTCCGGAGCGACAACTGGCAAACTCGTCTCAATCTCGATCTTTTCCGGGAGCAGGCAATACTCTGCGGAACAGGGCTGATATTGCACTTGCAGGCTCAATCCTGCTTGTTCCCCGGCAGACAAAGCGTCTTCCAGACGGACAGGTAGGTAAACAATGGTCTTCCCCTTAAAGGACATCACTCTTTCAGCGAGAAAAGGCACCTTAAGAGGAACTGCCAAAGGATAAAGGGGTGCTTCGATCTTGAACCCTTTATCAGCTCCGATTACAGCAACTTTAGTGGGAAAGAGCTTAAGATCCTCTACCGGGATGATCTGCCGTTCATCCGCATTAACATGAAAATCCTTATTAATCTGAAGAACAACAGCGAGAACAGCCTGATCACCGGGATGTGCTGCAGTGACAGACCAGATGGCTTGTACATTGACCGCTTTTCCGGTCGAAGAAGCCTCTGCCTCGGCTGCCGCCCAGCAGTCCCGACCGGGTATCAGCAGAAGCAGTACAGCAAGCAGCAGTAAAGAGAATATTTTTTTGTTATCCAACATAGTTACAGAATATATACGGTTCTTGGAATCCAGTAGGGACAGTAACCGCTCTATAATTCCATCTCGTTCAAAAGAAAAAATAAAGGGTTTTTACGGTCCGTTCCTACGCAGATAAAAAAGGCGATCAGATGATGCAACCTGCATAGAGTTTCGCAAATGAACGGTTGCAGGAATACTTCCAGCTATGGAAATAATCCTTGTGGCAAGTCTTACTGTATGTATACGGGAAAAACAAGGGCAAAACGATGAGCACAGACACCTTACCTTCTTACTAAAAGAAGCATTATTATTCTCCGTTGCGCAGGAAATAATGGGTCTCGGCAGAGGAAAAATGAGCATTTGCCAACCTGAAACCTCCTCTTCCTCTGCCGTCAATGAAGCATTAATGAGCCGCAGCAATGGCCTTGCGCAATTCTTTAAGGGTAAAGGGCTTGGACACCGCTGCCCGAAAACCGTACTCACTGTATCCCGCCATGACCGGGTCATTGGAGTAGCCGCTAGCAACAATGAGTTTCGCCTCCGGATCTAGCTGAAGAAGTTTTTGTGCGGTCTCCTTGCCCCCCATACCACCGGGAATAGTCAGGTCCAAGATAACAAGATCAATCGGGCTATCACCCTCCTGCATCTCCTGATACGTACTGATGGCCTCGGCTCCGTCCTTAACAAGGACCGCATCATGCCCCAACGCCGCCAGCTGGGACCGGGCCAAATTACGCAGCATCAAATCGTCATCCATAACCATAATTTTTGTTGAAGAGACCGTCTTCTCCTGACCCTGCTGTTCAGCCGCCTTACTTTCAGGGGCGGGAAGAGCAGGGAGATATATGGAAAAGATTGTTCCCTGTTGTGGATCCGAATGGACAGTAACATGACCACCGTGTTTTTTGATAATAGAATGACAGATAGCTAGCCCGAGCCCGTTCCCCTCTTTCTTGGTGGTAAAATACGGGTCAAAGATACTATCTATGATATCATGGGGAATACCGGCGCCGGTATCCTGAAAAGTAATCTGGACAAAATTTCCTTTATGCCGATGCAACAACAGGCCTGAAGCCAGATCTTTCACATTACTGCACTCCACTCTTATCCTCCCGCCGTTGGGCATGGCGTCTTTAGCATTCAGAATAATATTCTGAATAACCTGACTCAGCTGTCCGCTGTCCGCGTAGATCATCCACAGATCGTCGGCAAAGGAAAATTCACAGGAAACCTGAGAGCCGTGCAGAACAAAATTCGCTGACTCACTGACCAAATCGGGTAGAGAAGTTTTTTCCTTAATCGGCTCACCACCTTTGGAAAAGGTCAGTAGTTGATAGGTCAATTTTGTTGCTCGTTCTGTGGCCCTCTGCGCATCGGCAAGCAGGGACGATATCCTGCTATCCTCTGTGATCCCGGAGGAGGCCAGTTCAATATTACCAAGGATAGCGGAAAGCAGGTTGTTAAAATCATGCGCAATGCCACCGGCAAGAACTCCAACTGATTCCAGCTTACGAATTTTTCCCCGCTCCTGCTCCATCTTTTTTTCCTGCATTATATCCCGAAAAATAATAACAACACCAATAACGTGACTTTCTCTATCCCGGATAGGAGCCCCACTGTCAGCTATACTTATTTTTGTTCCATCCTTAGGTTGCAAAACAGCATCTCGAGACAGGGCCAATCGCTTCCCGGCCCGTAAAATTCTCGCAACCGGGTTCTGAGCTTTCTCGCCAGTTTTTTCGTCAAAAATTCTAAATATCTCATCAGAAGGTTTCCCGACAGCGTCAGTATTGTCCCAGCCTGTCAGTTGCTCTGCAGCCCTGTTGATAAATACTGTTTTCCCTTGCACATCCGTGGTGATAACCCCATCACCAATAGACTGCAAGGTCACACTGAGTCGCTCCCGCTCTTCCTCAGCCTCCTGCTGCGCCTTCTTCAACTCATTAATATCACGACATATACCTATAAAGCCCAGCGATTTACCATCAGGTCCAATATAGGGCGTTTTCCAAATATCAAAAAAGAGATTTTCTCCGTTAGGAGCGACAATCAACTCCTCGGTTCGTTTTACTTCCCCAAAGGAAAGCATTTCCTGATCCTTTGCTCGAAAAGAAGCAGCAACTTCCGAAGAAAAAACAACCGAGTCTTCTCTCCCGACAATCTCTTGCTCCGGCTTCCCTGTCATCTCTTCAAATGCCCGATTACAACTGATATATTTATTATTCATATCTTTGATATAGATGGGATCTGGAATGGAATTGATCAGGGCCTCCAGCTTATTTTTCTGAAGAAGGAGTTCTTCCTGGGTCTCCTTGAGTTTTAAGGCTTTTTTGCGCAGATTGATATGGGTATTAATACGAATCAAAACCTCTGTCTGTTGAAAGGGCTTTGTGATGTAATCAATACCACCAACTTTAAAACCGGTCACCTTATCTTCTACGGTATCAAGGGCAGTCATAAAGATAACAGGGATATCAACAAGTCGCTCATCAGCTTTAATCCTACGACAGGTCTCAAAGCCATCCAGCTCCGGCATCATCACATCAAGAAGGATAATATCAGGAAGCGTCTCCTGTAACAGAGCAAGAGCCTGAACACCGCTCTGCAGTATACGAACCTCAAAATCCTGCTCCTGCAAAAAAAAGAGCAAAATCTTAAGGTTAATAGGCTGATCGTCTACGATCAGAATGATATCTTTTTTCTGATGGTTCATGAAAAATTTCCGTATTGCTTGACTAAATCAGCGATCATATTCAGTTGAAAATCTTCTGCAAGTAGCTTAACCTGCATGGCAAACTCCGTATACTTCCCAGAATCCATCGACAATAAAGAGGAAACCTGCCGGTTAATCCCAGCCACATCACCCTGCCGGACCTTGAGAAGCAATGCCTCAAGTTCTTCATACGAAGGCGCTACAAATTCCTGCTCGCTCTTCTCGGCTTTTTCTCCGTCATTATCATATACCAGCACTATGGGGAGGTGCTCCGCCAGAACAGAGAGCAGGTAAAAGCCGGAAAACGGTTTGACAACATGGGCTGTATAGAGATTTTCCTGTTGTTTTTCTTCTAAAGCGGAAAAAACCGCTTCATCGGCAAGGGCGATCACTGGCAAGAGCTTCATGTTTTCCTGCTCTTTTATTTGCTGCAAAACAGCCAGCTCTTCACATTCTGCATTAGGTAGTACCGCCAGAACAGCGTCGGGCCTAAACTGTTCCCACACATCAGCCAACATGTCTTTAGTGACCAGCTCATCCACCTGAAAGCCCAAAGGAGAAAGGATATTTTCCAGAACAATCTGATTTGATGTACTCCCGGAGACAATGAGAATTTTCTTTGGGGTCCCCCCCTTGATAACACTGTACCCGGTAACAACATGCTGGACTTCTTGATCCGGTCTCTCTTGCTCCATAATCTCGACCGGGATTGTGAAGAAAAAACGACTTCCAGGTTCCTCAAATTCCTCACCCTGCTGGTACTGCGGATTAAGCGGGCTCTTGACCTGTAGTTCTCCTCCCATGAGGCGAACCAGTTTACGACTAATGGCAAGGCCGAGCCCGGAGCCTTCCGAGTATTGCAATCTCTCTCCACTTTGCCGGAAGGGCTCAAAGATTTCTTCCTGCATGGCCTTGGCCTGTGGAATACCAGGTCCGCTATCCTCCACCGTAACCTTCACAAATGCTTCCTTCTCACTGTGTTTTCTCACCTCGGATTGCAGAAGACAATATCCCCCTTTTGGGGTAAACTTTACCGCATTCGAGAGCAGGTTGAAAACAACCTGACGTATTCGTAATTCATCTGCCTGCACAAATGTCGGCTGCTGAGGGTCTTCTCGGCATTGTAGCGTTACCCCCTTAAATTCTGCCTCTGCCCTGAAAACATCCACTATTCTGGAAAAAAAATCAGGTAACCTGAACACCCTTGGGACGAGTTCTATTTTCCCTGCCTCTATTTTTGAAAGATCAAGAATATCATTAATAAGCATCAACAGGTATTCACCTGAATTCCTAATAACCTGTACGTTATTCAGCTGCTTCGACGTTAAGGTGTTATCTGTACCGAGAAGCTGTGCATACCCGAGAACCGCATTTAAAGGGGTACGCAACTCATGGGTTATATTCGCCAAAAAAACAGATTTGGCACGATTGGCGGATTCAGCCTGTTCCTTTGCCGCAACAAGCTGCTTTTCCGCCTGCTCGCGGTCTGTAATATCATGAATAATAGAGTAGAGCAATGTCCGCTCTCCGCTTTGCAGGGGACCCGAATACACTTCCACATTACGTACTTCTCCTGAAGCCAATTTATGGTGAAAGTTGAAAGACGGCCGTTCTTCCTGCTCGGCCCTGACCATTTCCGCCCGCACTTCTTCGGGAGAAAGCTGATTTATATCCGTTATCCGCATCGCGGCAAGCTGGTCTACTGAATACCCATAATAAGAGGCGGCGGCCTGATTGGCCTCGACAATAGTACCGTCTGCCGGGTCGATAATCAGTTTTACTGCCATATTTGTTTCAAAAGTCTGGCGATATCTTTTCTCACTTTGCCGCAAGAGCTCCCCGGTCTGTTTACGCTCGGTGATATCCTCTTTGGTGGCGACGAACTTAATAATTGTCGCCTCTTCAGAAAAAATAGGAGCAACAACAACTGATTCCCAGGACAGGACACCGTCTTTCCTTTTATTAAGTAACTCACCCTTCCAGACCTTGCCGCTGGTAACAGTTAGCCAAAGCTCGTCATATTTTTCATCTGGAGTATCTCCTGATTGAAAAACATTGGTCGAACGACCTTTCAGCTCCTCAGCTGTGTAACCGGTCAACTGCTCCATTTTGGAATTAACATATTCAATCCTCCCTTCAAGATCCGTAATCACAACAGCAGAGGGACTCTGTTCAACCGCTGTGGACAGGATGTTAACCTGTTGATCATGATGGCGCAACACCCTCACCATCCGGTTAAACGCAGAAGCGAGGGAAGAAAACTCGACAGTGCCCACCTCTTCATCAAGCGGAGGATTGTGTCTTGTATCAAAGGAATTCATCGCGACAATCAGCTGATCAACAGGGCGAGTCACAGAATGACGGACGAAAAATGCCACAACAGGAAGAAATAACAAGAAGACTATAACAAAAACAACTACAAGAACTTCTCTAAGCATAGCAATACCCTGATGAACAAAATCCAGCGACTGTGCAAACAACAACACAGCATGCCCCCCTCCCCTTTCAGGAAGTCGAGCTCCGTAGATGATATTGTTTTCATCGCTGATCTGCCGAGCCTGCCATTGCTTAACCCCGGTGCCCAATACCGGCAAATCGTCCACCGAATAATCATCAAGAAACAAGAGCGGATCACCGGCAGCAAGACTGCTTGCAAGCAGTTGCAAATCCCCAGAGTCCGCATGCAGATAAATATCACACCCGCTCTTATGGGCAATATGGTCCAAAATTTCAGAAGTAATCCGTTCCGCCCAAAAAGCTTGAGACAGATCTCTCCCTCCCTGTTTCAACCTTTGCTCCAGGGTCATAATTCCCTGCTCAATCCGATCCCGGGTCTGCTCCTGACAGTGGCGATAAATAAGCAGGGTGAACACGAAATAAACTGTCGCCAGAAGAATACAGGTCAGGCATGTCCACAACAGCATAACATGACTGCGTAACTTCACTTTTCCACAACGGTGAATAATCAATGCCTGTTCTCCTGATCAGTTTTTTCAAAAAATACAACGGGAAGCATGCATTATTTTCTTATACTATCAGAAGAGTTGAAGCGAAGTCAAACAGAGAACTTGTTTTGCCTTCACGAGACTCTTCTTCAAAAAATCCACGCGACAGGAACAAACCATTGCGCTGAAGTCCATTGTCATTCAGAAGGTTCTATGGTATTTTGAGGGAGAGAACGTAACCTGTTCAGCTGAATAAGGTTTTCAAGCTCTTTCCGGCTGTTTGTTCCCGGCCTGACAGAACCGACGTGAAGTCGCATCGTACATAACCCCGTACATCATAAGGCTTCAGGTATAACGCTCTTTGCGGGCAGATCCGTTCTCTTTCTTGCAATTAAAAAAATCTAACCATCAGGTACAGCTACTCTATTATGCGTTATTCTCAGATGCTCATCCGCACGGCCAAAGAAATACCGGCCGAAGCCGAAGTTATCAGTCATCAGCTGCTGCTGCGGGCCGGTTTTGTTCGCAAACTGACTTCAGGTCTGTACACCTATCTTCCTCTTGGGCTGGCAGCAATCAGAAAGGTCGAGACCATTGTCCGTGAGGAGATGAACCGAGCCGGTGCCCAAGAACTGCTCATGCCTATGGTCCAGCCTGCCGACCTCTGGCAGGAATCAGGACGATGGGAAAAATACGGCCCAGAGCTGCTCCGCTTCCAAGATAGACATCAGCGAGAGTACTGTCTCGGCCCCACCCATGAAGAGGTTATTACCGATATTGCCCGCCGCGAACTGCATTCATACCGCCAGCTTCCGGTCAATCTGTATCAGATTCAGACCAAGTTCCGCGACGAAATCCGTCCCCGCTTCGGCCTGATGCGCGGACGCGAGTTTATCATGAAGGATGCCTACTCCTTTGACGTCAGCAATGAAGCAGCTGGTCAAAGTTACCAGACTATGCGCGATGCGTACACCCGTATTTTTCAACGCTGCGGGCTTGAGTTCCGGGCCGTGGAAGCGGATTCTGGCAGTATCGGCGGATCCTTTTCCCATGAATTCATGGTATTGGCCGACACAGGAGAAGACACCCTGGTCATTTGTCAGGAATGCGAATACGCTGCCAATGTAGAAAAAGCCAAGGTGATTCTCGCTGAGACTGAGACGACAGACAGCCCGGCAGGCGGCTCGGCAACCGAAATACAGGACTGCACAAAAGTCGAAACACCAGGAATGAAGAAAGTCGATCGGGTGGCAGACTTCCTTAACGTTACGCCCAAGGAAGTCATTAAAACCATGATCTACCTTGCTGACGAGGAACCGGTGGCTGTGCTGGTGCGCGGGGACCGTGAGGTGCAATCCGTGAAGCTGAAAAACCTGCTTGATGCCGCTGAGGTTGAGTTGGCTGAAGATGATACGGTCTGGAAGCTGACCAAACTGCCTGTAGGCTATATCGGACCGGTCAATATTCCCATCAAGCTGGTCGCGGATCAAGAGGTTATGACCATGATCAATGCAGTTGCCGGAGCCAATGAAAAAGGGCATCACCTGACCGGTGTCAATCCGGGCAGGGATTTCACCCCGGTTGCTGTGGATGATCTCCGTCAGATCACGGAGCAGGATCGTTGCCCTGTCTGTCAGGGCGCCTTGCACTTGACCGAGGGGATTGAAGTCGGACATATCTTCAAACTGGGAACCAACTACTCCGAGGCCATGCACGCAGTGTATCAGGACCAGGAG
>CBFDDU010000096.1:0-13407 GCA_965603655.1 uncultured Candidatus Electrothrix sp.
GGATATTATCGTGTCCTCAATCAAGGCCTTGCTCAGTGCGGTTAATCGGATGCATGCAGGACGATAAAATTCAGCAGAGGATAATGTTATGAGAACTCATGTGATGAGGACAAAAGCAATGATGCGGTCAGCAGGCAGAACAGGTGCTTTCCTGACTGCCCTGCTCGTTATGGGCATAGGGGCCACGGTCGGGCAGGCCGAAACCATAGGCGAGGTCAGCACTACCTTTAAGCTGATCGGGGCCAATGATAAGATTGTGATCGAGGCCTTTGATGATCCCCATATCAGCGGGGCCACCTGCTATTTGAGCAGGGCCAAGACCGGCGGCATCAAGGGAACCGTGGGCCTAGCCGAAGATACATCGGACGCCTCCATTGCCTGTCGTCAGACCGGGCCGATCACCTTGCCTGGGGATGTGCGCAACGGCAAGGACGACGGGGACCGGGTTTTTCGTAAATCCACCTCCCTGCTGTTCAAGAAAATGCAGGTGGTGCGTTTTTATGATCCCAAACGGAATACCTTGGTCTATCTGACCTATTCGGATAAGTTTATTGACGGGTCGCCCAAGAACTCCATTTCCACTATCGTGGTCAGGCCTTGGGAGCAGAGTAAGAAGTCAGCGCAAGGAAGGCAATGATGGAGCATGTTGGAGAGGAGAGAGGAGAGGATGCAGGGTTGCAGGATTATCGCGGCGACTGTTGAAGGGGCTATAAGGACGTAAGGTTACGTCTGAAGCAGATGGCGAGCGGAGAGCAGTTCAGCTTTCTTGTTGAGAAGAAGATCGCCGAGCGGATGAATCGGGTCATCGCGATAAATGACGGGCGTGCTGTCACTGTCGAGGAGCAGGGCGAGGATCTGCTCTATACGGTGGTGGAGCGTACCTGATGGGCTTTTTGCAGGAGCTCGGGCGTAAGATCAGCCATGCAATTGCTGTGGCCACGGATTGGCTGCTGATCGGGATAGGGGGCTTACTGGTGCTGACTGCCCTGGTCAGGATTGATGTGCAGTTGGCTCGCTATGTAGTTGTCGCTGGCGGGCTGGTTCTGAGTGGATTTGGGTTTTGGTTTCGCTGGCGGCGGTTGCGGAGAGGGTAGTGTGGGCAAATATTTCGGTTCCTCCCAACCTGTTCTGATGTAAAAGCTGTCACGTCGCTAACGTTATTCACGTTATCTCTCATTGCCCACTCTACTGGGCTATTGGCGTATGTCCCTCCGGGACAGGGGATTTTCGGTGTAGGGGCCGACCTATGTGTCTGCCTTGAATCTCCCGGATGCTCGAACCGGGCAGACACAGGGGCCTGCCCCTACAAAATGACGACACCGCCATGCCCCAAAGGGGCTGTATGCATCAGCTCGGGGTAACACCCCGAGTAGCAGCTTTTTTGGCTCTGGATGTGAAAAAATGCATTTTTTTACCTGCCAAGGGGGGATAATTTTTCATTTTGCTTGACATCAAATTCATTCCTTGGTAATTGACATAACGTTTTCAATATTTATGCGCTTGCAGAGTAACGGCAAAGGGCAAAGAATGTTGAAGCAGGAAAACAGCACGCAAATAATTTGCAGGCGCGTAGCTCAGTGGGAGAGCGCTACCTTGACATGGTAGAAGTCGGCGGTTCGAAACCGCCCGTGCCTACCAATTTACATAAAGGCTAAGGGTCGGCGAGAACATCACCGACTTATTAGCCTTTCCTTTTTTATATTTTTATTGCGAAGATCCGGGGTCGGTACCTGCTGCTTGCGGTGTACTTTTAAAGAAGATCCTTCAATCATGTTGACACCCCGCCCCCAAAAAAAAAGGGGGGCCGGGCTGTTTACTCAGCAGACTTTTTTTGACAGACAGCATGACCGATATATCCATATCCATACCCGGAGAAGAAGCCAAAGCAGTTGCCGCCGGTATTACGGCGCAGGAGGCTTTGAAAGAACTGCTCTCCAAGAAGCAGCGAAAGCAGGCTATTGCTGTGCTCTGTAACGGAGAGGCGACAGATCTGTCCGCGACCTTGCAGGCTGATACGGTGCTTGAGCTTGTTTCGGCTGACTCCGATGAAGGAGCGCATATTCTCCGTCATTCCTCGGCTCATATTATGGCCCAGGCTGTGAAAGAGCTCTTTGGTCAGGATGTGAAGGTGGCTATCGGTCCTTCTATTGAAGAGGGCTATTATTACGATTTTGATCGTGATCCCGCCTTTACCCCAGATGATTTTGTTGCTATCGAAGAACGGATGGCTGAAATCGTCAAGGCACGTCTGCCTTTTGAACGGCGTATGATGCCCATAGCTGAGGCGCTGGCATTTTTTGCCGATCAGGGAGAAGACTATAAGGTTGAGCTGCTCAAGGATTTGGAAGAAAAGGGCGAGGAGGCCGTTTCCCTCTATCAGCAGGGTGCATTTATTGATCTCTGTCGAGGGCCCCATATCCCCGATACCTCCTGGCTGAAGAGCTTTAAGCTGTTGCGGGTGGCTGGTTCCTATTGGCGCGGGGATGAACGTAATCCCATGCTGACCAGGATCTACGGCACAGCCTTTTCTGATAAGAAAGATCTGAAGAAATATCTCAATCGTATCGAAGAAGCCAAAAAACGAGATCATCGTAAGCTCGGCAAGGAACTCGGCCTGTTCACGATCCAGGATGAGGTCGGTCCCGGTTTGATTCTCTGGCAGCCACGCGGAGCTCTGCTCCGTAAGCTGATTGAAGATTATTGGAAGGATGCCCATTATAAAAATGGGTATGAGCTCCTGTATACCCCGCACATTGCCCGTCAGGATCTCTGGAAGACTTCCGGTCATCTTGATTTCTACGGCGAGAATATGTACTCGGCTATGGAGATTGATGAGGTTGCTTATCAGCTCAAGCCGATGAACTGTCCCTTTCATATCGGGGTCTATAACGCAACAAAGCATAGTTATCGGGAATTTCCTGTCCGTTGGTGCGAACTGGGAACGGTTTATCGCTATGAGCGTACCGGTGCCCTGCACGGTCTGATGCGGGTGCGCGGTTTTACTCAGGATGATGCCCATATTTTTTGCCGTCCTGATCAGCTGGAAGAAGAAATATTCAATATTATTGATCTCAATCTCCAGGTGCTCAAGACCTTCGGTTTTGCCGATTATG
Organism: uncultured Candidatus Electrothrix sp.; assembly: GCA_965603655.1. Lineage (GTDB taxonomy): Bacteria > Desulfobacterota > Desulfobulbia > Desulfobulbales > Desulfobulbaceae > Electrothrix. The sequence goes on from CBFDDU010000096.1 coordinate 3,114, forward strand.
ATGTGTATCTGTCCACCAGACCGGAAAAATATGTGGGCAGCGATGAACATTGGGATCTCTCCACCAAGGCCCTGCAAGGGGCTATGGAGAAAAAAGGTCTTGCCTATGAGGTAGATCCCGGCGAAGGTGTTTTTTACGGTCCGAAAATTGATATCAAGATCAAGGATCAGCTGGGTCGCTCCTGGCAGTGTTCCACTATTCAGGTTGATTTTAACCTGCCTGAGCGCTTCGGTATGACCTACACCGGTCAGGATGGGGCTGAACATCAGCCGATCATGATTCATCGTGCTCTGATGGGATCTCTTGAGCGTTTTATCGGGGTACTGATTGAACATTACGCCGGTGCTTTCCCGCTTTGGATGGCTCCAGAGCAGGCAAGGATCTTAAATATAACAGATGCCCAGGCCGAGTACTGCTCTACGGTTTATACTGAGCTGCGTCAGGCCGGGGTTCGGGTTGAGCAGGATCTGCGGAATGAGAAACTCAATTATAAGATCCGAGAAGCCCAGATGATGAAGGCGCCGTATATGTTGATTATCGGTGATCGGGAAATGGAAGAAGGTACCGTAACAGTACGTAAGCGCAACGGAGACAACCTGCCTCCCATGACACCGCAGGAGTTTGCGGACTTGGTGAGCAAGGAGTGCGAACAGGGGACGGCCTGACAGGCTGTATTGGTATTGGATTAATCAGGAGGATCCGAACATTAAACGAAGAGGCAGAAAACTTCCGCAGAAGCAAGAACCTAAGTCTAAGATCAATGAGGCGATTCGCTATCCAGAAGTCCGATTGATCGGGGCTGAAGGCGAGCAGATCGGTGTTGTTTCTACAGCAAAAGCACGACAGCTTGCTGATGATGTAGGGCTTGATTTGGTTGAGGTCTCAGATAAGGCCAAGCCTCCGGTTTGTCGAATTATGAATTACGACAAATACCGGTACGAGTTAAAAAAGAAGCAACAGGAAGCAAAGAAAAAACAGACGGTTATTGAAACAAAAGAGATTAAGTTCCGTCCCAAAACTGAAGAGCACGACCTGAATTTTAAGATCAAGAAGATAAAGCGATTTCTTGAGAAGAAGAATAAGGTCAAAGTGACCATGCAGTTTCGCGGTCGGGAAATTATCTATGCTCAATCTGTTGGCCTTGAGGCGATTCGTAAGATTGCCGATAACCTGCGTGAAGACTGTGTTATTCTGCAGGAGCCGAAAATGGAAGGACGGCAGCTTGTTATGTTTGTCGGTCCGAAAGCCTGATTAATCGCAGAACGATCGAAAAAAGTAATAAACCAAACGAGCTTCTGAGATTTTTTCAGGCTCTTGAACAACAAGGAAAGTATCATGCCAAAGATGAAAACGAACCGAGGGGCGGCTAAGCGTTTTAAAGCAACCGGTACCGGTAAGATTCGGAGAAGTAAGGCTTTTACCTCTCACATTCTGACAAGCAAATCAACCAAGCGAAAACGTAATCTGCGCCAGAGCGGATTAATTGATGCAGCCGACACCAAGGCGGTCAAACGTATGCTTCCCTACCTCTAAACTGAGGCCGGGAAGACCGTGCTTTGAAGAGTATCGGTTTCGGATGAGTTAGAGATTTATTTTTCAGTAATTTTTGTAATTGGAGTGTAAGGATGCCACGCGTAACACGCGGGTTTAAGGCCCGCCGCAGAAGAAATAAAGTTTTAAAACAAGCCAAGGGGTTCCGGGGAGGCCGGAGTCGCCTGTATCGCACCGCGACAGAAGCTGTTGATCGCGCGTTGTGCTACGCCTATCGGGACAGAAGAACCAATAAGCGTAATTTCCGTCGCTTGTGGATCACCCGTATCGGTGCTGCTGCTCAGCTGAATGATACCAGCTATAGCAAGCTGATTCACGCCCTCCAGCAGACAGGAATCGAACTTGATCGTAAGGTGTTGTCTCATCTGGCCATTGTTGATCCCAGCGCATTCACTGAGATTGTCAAAGCCGCTGGCCTTGAAGCAGCAGCCTGATAGCTAAGAGAAGAAGCGCATAATGGAAAACAGACTGCAAAGCCTGAAAGCCGAAGCTGTCAAGGCTTTGTCTGCCATCAGCGGCCAGCAGAGCTTAGAGGAGTTCCGGGTTACATTTCTTGGGCGGAAAGGCCTTCTTTCATCGGTGATGAAGGAGCTGAGCCAAGCCCCCAAGGAAGACCGGCCTCGTCTTGGTCAGCTGGCAAATACGGTGAAGAAAGAGGTGGAAGCACTCTTTCTTGTGAAAAAGGAAGAGATAGCAGCCGGAGAGCAGGCAGATGCGGCTGAGGCCGTTGATCTCAGCCTGCCTGGCCGCTTTCTTCCTTGTGGTAAGCTCCATCCTGTCACCCAGGTGATGGAAGAGATCTGCTCTGTTTTTGAGGGGATGGGCTTTGCTGTTGCCGAAGGGCCGGATGTTGAAACCGATTATTACAACTTCGAGGCCCTCAATATTCCTCAGCATCATCCGGCTAGGGATATGCATGACACTTTTTATGTGTCTGACTCGCTGCTGCTCCGGACCCATACCTCGCCTATGCAGGCCAGGATTATGGAAAATCAGGAGCCCCCCCTCCGTTATATTGCTCCGGGTAAGGTGTATCGTTGTGATTCCGATATCACCCATACACCTATGTTTCATCAGGTAGAGGGATTTCTGGTTGACCGTAACGTCTCCTTTGCCGATCTGAAAGGAGTGCTCACCACCTTTACCCGTCGTATTTTCAAAGGGGATTTACCCCTTCGTTTTCGTCCGAGTTTTTTCCCCTTTACTGAGCCCAGTGCGGAAGTGGATATTGCCTGTGTTATCTGCCAGGGAGCAGGATGCAGGGTCTGTAAGCGAACCGGATGGCTGGAAATACTCGGAGCAGGCTTGATCGACCCGGAGGTTATGAAAATGGTCGGCTATGATCCGGACGAGTTTTCCGGGTTTGCCTTCGGTCTCGGGGTAGAGCGCATCGCCATGCTGAAGTACGGTATTGATGATATTCGCCTTTATTACGAAAATGACCTTCGCTTTCTTCATCAGTTTTAATCCTTCCGTTGTATAGCCGGGTAAAGCAGCCCGGTCATCACGTTCTCTGAACCGTTACCTCACGAATTGATATATTCCCATGAAATTTACCCTCAGCTGGCTTGGTAAGTATATTTCTCTTGACAGTCTGACTCCTGATCAGCTGGCGGAACGTCTGACCATGCTCGGCCTGGAAGTTGATGCGGTTGAGGAATTATATGTCGGCCTTGATGCTATCCGAACGGCAAAAGTACTTTCCGTGCAAAAACACCCCAACGCAGATCGACTCAGTCTCTGCGAGGTGGAAATCGGCGAGGAAAAAGTACCCATTGTCTGTGGCGCGTCCAATGTACGGCCCGGCCTGATAACAGCTATTGCCCGTCCCGGCGTTAAATTGCCTGGGGGAATGAAGATCAAAAAGGCCAAGGTGCGGGGCGAGGTCTCTATGGGTATGCTCTGTTCCTGGCGAGAGCTGGGAATAGGCGAAGAACACGCCGGAATTATCGAGTTGGATTCCACCTTGGCCTCTGGACAATCTCTGGCCGAGGTGCTGGAACTCTCCGACACCATGATTGAGATTGATCTCACCCCCAATCGCCCAGATTGTACGGCTGTGCTCGGTATTGCCCGTGAGGTTGCCGGGTTCACTGAGCAAAAGGTCACCCCGCCGGTATCGTCCTTGCCTGAACTGGGAGATTCCACCTCTGAGTTCACCGTCAAGATCAGCGAGCCGGAACTCTGCCTCCGCTATGCTGCCCGCAAATTGACCGATGTTGTGATCAAACCCTCCCCTTGGTGGCTGCAACGACAGCTCCTTGCTGTGGGGATGCGTCCGATCAATAATATCGTGGATATTACCAATTTTGTGATGCTGGAATACGGTCAGCCCCTTCATGCCTTTGATTTTCAGGAGCTTGCAGGCAAGACCATTGAGGTACGTTGTCCTCGGACGGATGAGGCGACCTTTACGACCTTGGATCAGAGCGAGCGGAAAATCGAGTCGGATATGCTCATGATCTGTGATGGAGAAAAACCTGTTGCCGTGGCAGGCGTCATGGGCGGGTTGCATTCCGAGGTGACCGAGAAGACAACAGAGATTCTCCTGGAATCGGCCTGTTTTGAGCCGGTTTCTGTGCGTCGTACCGCCCGTACGCTGAAGCTTTCCACCGAGGCCTCCTACCGTTTTGAGCGTGGAATAAACCCGGATGGCGTGATTGAGGCAATGGAGCGGGCTGCGCAGCTCATCTGTGAGCTTGCTGATGCCCAGATTGCAGACGGGGTGGATCTCTATCCCGGCAAAAAAGAGCTGCTCCAACTGGACCTGCGGGTTGAGCGGATTAATTCCCTGCTCGGCATTACTCTGACCGGTCGGCAGATTGCCACCTACTTACGCAGTATTGATTTTACAGTGGCTGATGAAGACAGCGCAATGTTGACCGTGACAGTGCCTGCGTTTCGAGTGGACATTGAACGCGAGGTTGATCTGGTGGAGGAACTGGCTCGGCTGGTGGGTTATAATGAGATCCCGACGGCACGCCCGAACATCTCTATGGATTATCCGCAACGGGACGGCATGCGTCAGCTTCGGCAGGAGGCAGCATCCGTGTTTGTCGGAGCCGGTTTTTACGAGGCCATCAACTACTCCTTTGTTGCGGAAAAACATTATGACATGCTGGGGCTCAGTGCAGAGGATCCCCGAAGACAATGCGTGCGCCTGCTTAATCCGCTGACAGAGGATCAGTCGGTGATGCGTACTATGCTGTTGCCCAGCATCCTGGAAAATATTCGGCGCAATATTAATTTCCAACAAGCTGATATTCGTCTTTTTGAGATCGGTAAGGTGTTTACCTTCCGTTCTGTCGAGCAACAGCCGGGAGAGCGCTATCAGCTCTGTGCGGTTGTCAGCGGAGCCCGTTATCCGGCCTCTTCTCCGCTCTATTTTTCCGAAGAGTACGCTGATATCTATGATATGAAAGGGGCTGTCCAGCGTCTTTTGCAGACCCTGCGTTTCCAAGGGAAATCAGGGGATATCACCTTTCAGGCTGTTGACGGGGCTGGCGATGCGTCATCATCAGCTGCCCCAGAGTGTACCTGTACCTGTTCCTATGCGGATACAGGCCTTTCTCTTCGTATTATGGATGGTGAGAATCAACTGGGCCTGATAGGCAAGCTGAGTAGACAGGCGGCCCAGGCATTTTCTATTAAGCAGGCGGTCTTTTTTGTTGAGTTTGAACTGGATGCCCTGCTGGAGTTGCCGACTATTGAGAAGGCATTTACTCCCCTGTCCCGTTATCCGTCAGTAAAGCGTGATATCGCCTTGCTGGTGCCGGAAAGCGCGGCTGCCGGAGATCTGTTGCAGGAGATACGGGCGCATAAGAAACAGCATGTTGTGTATGCAGATATTTTTGATGTTTACAGCGGTAAACCCATTGATGAAGGTATGAAAAGCGTTGCCTTGACTGTTACGTATCGTTCTGATGAAAAAACCTTGGATGATGCAACAGTTGACGGCTTTCACGAAAAAATAGTAAATGCACTGATGTCCCGCTTTGGCGGCCGATATCGAGAAGGAAAAGAGTAAAATGAAAAAAGAAACGAAGAAAAAAGCAAGTAGCGACGAAGGTAACGGGAAAAAAGGCAATGTTACCCGGAAGGAGCTGGCTGTTGCGATTAACAAAGAACTCGACTTGTCCCAGCGTAATTCCGCAGAGCTCGTTGATACGATCTTTGCATCCATGAAAGAAACCCTGGTGGGCGGAGAGTCGCTGAAGCTGGTTCAGTTCGGTACCTTGACCGTGCGTGATAAATCTCCCCGTCGTGGGCGTAATCCCCGGACTGGTGAGTCCATGATGATCACCAAGCGGAAGATGGTTTCTTTCCGTCCTTCCAAACGGCTGCGTGAGCTGTTGAATCAGTAGTCTTTCCCTCCTCTGCGCCGCAGAAACTGCTCCGTCCTCATAGGGCGGGGTAGTTCGGCGATTCTAAGCCCTCCTGTTCGTTGCTCGGGCCGATATTTCTCTTCTTCTTTCCTTTCTCTGCTGTTCGCCCCCCGTCGTATATTTTATCTGATCTGTTCTTCGCTTTTGTTGCACTAAAGAAATCGACCTTGCTGTTTTTACCTCTGTAACAGAAAGAAGATATATTTTCCGCCTCCCCATAAAGAAGTTGATGGTATTGTTGTTAATAGTATATCTATCGTCTTGTGTTATGGATAAATATGTGGCATGGTGGTGCGAGGGAGACGGAATTTATCAATCAAGAAGGAAGGGGGAAAATGAAGAGCAAGATCAAATATCAGGCAGAAAAAAGCATGCTCACGGCTTTGTGCCTCGCCTCGCTGATGCTCACCGCTTCGGCGGTGCAGGCGGAGAAAGTAGTGGTGGTACCATTGATGGGCACGACCAATATTGGAGCGTCTATTTTCTGGACCGGGGAATGGAAGAGCGGCTATCAGTATGCGATTGGCGACGGCATGCAGTACGAAGGCAGCAGTTATATTTGCGTGAAGGATCATGAGTCGTCCTCTTCAAGCATCCCGCCCAACGAGACGTATTGGAGCCTGATGGCGTAATCAATAGGGTCAGACTCGATTGATTTTGTCAAGCCGGGTACGATGCGCATCCCATACCCAATGGGGTTAGATATAACCAGCCCAGGGTAACACCCTGGGGACCCCTGAAGGTTGACCAACTTGGTCTTGTTTGGTACAATAGACTAAATTGATCAACGCATTCACCACAGGAGGGCATCATGATCGTCAATATTTCCGAAGCAAAAACAAATCTCTCAAAATTAGTGAACATTGCCTGTCATGGAGAAGAGGTCATAATCGCCAAAAACAATCTTCCCCTTGTAGAGATAATCGCTTATAAAATAAAAGGAAAACGAAAACTAGGTCTCCTTGCAGGCAAGATTGACGTGCCAGACGATATTATGGACGAAGATGAGGTGCTGAACGAAATGTTTTATGGGCCGAGCGAGGCCGACGAGACAAAGAAGCAATGAAGATCATTATTGACACCCATATCTTCCTGTGGGCACTTGCCGATCCGTCCAGAATCAAAGCCGGTAAACGGGCTGAACTGGAAACGCTGACAAACACTGTTTACGTGAGTTCAATCACTCTTGCTGAAATCATGATCAAGGCATCTATCGGCAAACTGAACGTGGATTACGACCCGGTTGACATGGTTCGGCAAAGCGGCTTTGAACAGCTCGATTTCCGGGGACAGGACGCTCTGCTACTCAAAGAAATGCCCTTTCATCATAAAGATCCTTTTGATCGAATGCTGATCGCACAATCCATTGCCAATGGGTATTATCTCATGACAGAGGACAGTAAATTTTCCGCTTATGATTGTCGTTTGCTCTAAGAGATCGTAAGGGAATCAATAGGGGCAGACTCCATTGATTTTGTCAAGCCGGGTACGATATGCATCCCATACCCCAACGGGGTTATATATAACCAGCCCAGGGTAACACCCTGGGCAAGCCCGTTACCCCGAGCTGACCAATATACGCCTTTCAGGCGATAGGGTTACAGGTCCCCTCCGCTTCTCATCTCTTTTTCATTTTATTTTCCCTATTCTGCGGTATACTTTCAGGATACCGTCATGCCCTTTCCCCCTCTTTTGCACCGACAAGAAAAAATGAACTTTGCAAATAATGAAAATTGATTATACTTCCTGGTCTCACACAACGTTGTCGCACAACAGGAGTGTTTGTAGCCTATAAAAGATTGGACAAGATATATCACCGGAGGATGTTATGGCAAATGAGGTTGTAGAGCTGGCAAGAGAGAGTATGGAGGAAAGGGTTGAGGCACTGAAACGAGAGCTGACCAGTATCCGAACCGGTCGTGCTTCCCGAACCCTGCTGGACAGGATTAAAGTGAACGCCTACGGTTCCAACCTGCCTGTTGATCAGGTAGGGACGATCACGGTTCCTGAAAGTCGAATGATTGTGATCCAGCCCTGGGACCCCCAAATGCTGGCTGTTTTGGAAAAGGCCATCATGACGTCGGATCTCGGCCTCACACCGGCCAATGACGGCAAGGTTATCCGCCTCAATATTCCTCAGTTGACTGAAGAACGGCGCAAGGAATTGGTAAAGCAGGTAAAGAAAATTTCAGAAGAGTACAAGGTCGGTGTGCGTAATGATCGGCGTGATGCCAACGATACCTTTAAAACACAAAAGAACGACAAGGAAATTTCTGAAGACGATATGTTTCGCTATCAGGAAGAGGTGCAGAAGGTGACGGATGAATTCATCACCCGGATCGACGAGATAGCTGCTGGCAAAGAAAAAGAGGTTATGGAGGTTTAGCCTCTTTGAAGACTATGGATGAAACTCGTTACCCGGACCCGCTTCCCAAACATGTGGCTATTATCATGGACGGTAATGGTCGCTGGGCCCAACAGCGTCATCGTCCCCGACTCTTCGGCCATAAAGCTGGAGCGGATTCCGTGCGTGAGGCGGTAGAAACAGCTCGTGAGGTCGGGGTCAGGTATCTGACCCTGTATGCTTTTTCCACGGAGAATTGGCAGCGTCCCGGCCTGGAGGTCAAAGGCCTCATGACCCTGCTGAAGACGTATTTAAAGTCCGAGCTGGATACTATGAAGAAAAACGGGATCCGCCTGCAATGTTTCGGTCAGAAAGATCGCCTTCCTGATGATGTGCGCAATATGCTCGACAAGGTCATTGCCGAGACAGCGCACTGTTCCGAGCTGCGCTTGAATCTCTGCCTCAGCTACGGCTCTCGAACAGAAATGATCGGGGTTGTCCAGCAGATCAGTCGGAAATGTGCATCCGGTGAGTTGCAGCCGGAGGATATTGATGAGCAGTTGTTCAGTGACCATCTCTATTCCACAGGTCAGCCTGACCCGGATTTGCTGATCCGGACCAGCGGTGAGCAGCGGCTCTCCAACTTTTTGCTCTGGCAGTTATCCTATGCTGAGCTCTATTTTACAGATACTCAATGGCCGGATTTTCGCAGGGATCAGTTTCTTGAGGCCTTGGAGGAATACGCGGGGCGTCAGCGACGTTTCGGGAAAACTGGGGCGCAGGCGGAGGCTGACAGCGTCGCCACATGACTTCTTGGCCTAAAAGAATTTTTTCAAAGAGATTGTTATGAAACAACGTTTGATCCCCGGAATATTCATGGTTGTCCTATGGATATTGCTGCTGTTTCTGGCCCCTCCTTTTATGTTTTGGTGTGCTCTCACCATCGGCACGGCTCTTGCTCTGTATGAGTTTTTTCGTATGATCGACAAAACACCCGGAACAGGCATTCTCGTCCTGTCCCTGCTGACTTGTTTGGTCCCGGTGCTGGCTGCTGCTGACGGCAGTCCGTCCGAGGTGCTAATCGGCAGTTATCTTGCTTTGCTGGGCTTGGTCATGCTGACCATCTTTTGTTATACCCATTTTTCCGATCCTCTAGCCTTTTTGATGCAGTCGGGTTTTGCTGTTTTCTACATCGGCCTTTGTTCCGCCTTCCTTGTCCTGCTTCGTTTTCTACCGGCTGGCAACTCCTGGTTGCTGCTGCTGACCGCCATTACTGCCGGGTCTGACACGGGTGCCTATTATAGCGGTCGAGCTTTCGGCAAAAAGAAGCTTTGTCCAAGCATCAGTCCTGCCAAAACGATGAACGGAGCAATCGGGGGAATCCTGGTTGCTGTGCTTGCTGCTACCCTCATAGGTGCTTTTCTTCTCCCAGAGATCAGCGCTCTTCGGCTGGCCTTAGCCGCCGCCTTACTTGCCCTTGTGGGGATAGCCGGGGATCTGGCTGAGTCTATTATTAAGCGCGGTACCGGGATCAAGGATTCCGGCACCCTGCTGGGTGGGCACGGCGGAATCCTGGATCGGGTTGACAGCCTCCTTCTGACAGCTCCTCTTCTGTATCTGCTGCTTTCTTCTGGAGTTCTCCGATGAAATCCATCTCCCTGCTTGGTTCTACCGGTTCCATTGGTAAAAATGTCCTCAACGTGGTGCGCTCCTTTCCAGATCGCTTTCGAATTGTGGGCCTCTCCGCAGGCAGGAATATTGCAGAGCTTGCCGCCCAGGTGCAGGAGTTTCAGCCCGAGTGCATCTCGGTTGCTGATCAGGCCTTGGCCGAGCAGCTCATCGCCATGTTACCGGAGGAATACCGGAAAAAAGTTTTTTGGGGAGATGAGGGCAATCAGAAGGTGGCTACGGTCCCGGCAGCGGAGATGGTGGTGTCGGCAGTGGTGGGTGCGGTGGGGCTGCTGCCCACCCTGGCGGCAATCGCCAAGGGCAAGGATATCGGGCTGGCCAATAA
>CBFDDU010000097.1:0-13375 GCA_965603655.1 uncultured Candidatus Electrothrix sp.
CACGAGAAGAAATCACGGTGGACGGCGACTCGGTGATCACCACCTTTTCTGCCTATCTGCAAAATCAGTTCTTCCTCTCTGATTGGACAATAACCCTGGGAGGCCGGTACGACTCTATAGGCGGGGACCTGGATGATAACCTGATCGGCAACAATTCTGCCATGGAGACCTTTAACATTTTCAGTCCAAAAGCTGCTCTTGAGTATACCCTGGTTGCCGGATATACCCTCTTCACCACCTATGGAGAGGGCTTCAAGCTACCGAACGGCTTTGACAAGTTCATGTATCCTGAACTTCAGGAAGAGACCTACCGACAATACGAACTCGGTGTGCAGTTCTCGGCGATTGAACATCTTGACACCACCCTGACCGGCTTTATGCTGGAAACGGACGATGAGATCGTTACCTTTGATGCTGAAGGGACGAAGGAAAATCAGGGATCAACACGACGCACCGGCGTGGAGCTGGACGTCGATTACGCCCTGACCGATTCTCTCTCTCTGTATGGGACCCTCTCCTATACCAAGGGAGAGTATGTCGATTACGTCAATAAGGGTGTTGATTATTCCGATACGGACATCTCACGGGTCCCGGAATGGCTGTACAGCCTCGGTGTTGAGTGGAACTCACCCCAAGGCCTGTTCGCCGGTTTTGATTACCGCTATGCCGGGGAAGGGGTACTTGAGGATTATCCAAGTGATTATGCCGGAGAACGAAAATATTCCATTGATTACTGGGTTGCAAATGCAAAAGCCGGATACCGGCTGGACGAGTACTCTCTAACCTTTGATGTGAAAAACCTCTTTGACGAACGTTATCCCAGCTATGAAACGGCCACTTCTCTCCGTACCGCCAATCCCAGGGGTTATTTCCTGACCTTTGCGATCAACTATTAACTATTATCAATATATATAATTTTGGAGAACAACATGAAGTATATTCCACTTATAACAGCAGTAATGCTGAGTTTAACCACCCTGTGTTACTCACCGGCCCAAGCCCACTACCCCTGGCTCAATGCCGATAACTACAGCCCCCATACCGGAGAGACACCTAAAATGACTGTCGGCTGGGGCCACCGTTATCCCTTGGGCAGCTTCCTCCGCATGGAGGATGTGGAAAACATGTCCCTGCGTGACCCTGCTGGACAGGAAATCCCGCTTCAGATTATTGATACGGCGGAATTTAAGCCCGGAGAAGCCCTGGAAACAGCAGGCATGTACACGGTTGCAGCCCTCCGAAAAAGCGGCTTTTACACCAAGACCACAGAGGGCGGCAAGCGGCAATCCAAGGAAGGCCTGAAAAACGTTATTAAATGCTCCCGCTCCCACATGGCCACGAAAGCCCTGTTGGCGGTTGGGGATGCAGCAGTGGATATGGACATCACTCCTGTGGGCCATCCCCTGGAGATCATCCCTAGGGTGAATCCTGCTGCATTGCGGGCAGGAGACGACCTCCCTGTGCAGCTCCTCCTCAAAGGAAAACCCTACTCTGGCAGGATCTTTGCCACTTATATGGGATTTTCCACAGAAAAGGACGTCTTTGCCTACACCGCAAAAACAGATCGACAGGGCATAGGAAAAATTCATCTCCTTCAATCTGGTATCTGGTTGATCAAGGCGGAATATGAGGAACCCTACTCGGATCAGCAGGTCTGTGATGTGGAGTCGTTTTCAGCTACGCTGACCTTGGAAATAAAATAGATTTCCATAATCAACCAAACCGATTGCGCTCATTTTTTTTCAAGAAGCCATCTCCCTGTTCCCGGCTGTGCCAACAGTGGCAGTTCGGGAGCAGTTTTTCATCTTCACGGCATCCAGTTGATAAACAACCTCCTGCACGGAAAAAATAGTATACCAAGATCTGCCCGAGCGACCTCACTTTACCCGAAAAGTCCGGGCTATTACCCAGCAATATAAAAAAATGACCTATTATCCAAGAAAATTATCCACCTAGCTCAGCTGAAGCTGGAAAAACCTGCCCTAAAAGCTAACACTACCATAGGATTGATCCCCCCAATTCCGTGCGACTTTTCCTCTCCAACCCCTCCTTCTCTATTCGCCTGTTTACCTCCCGTTACCTGGGCAAATCTCCTAACAAAATGAGCTTTTCACCCTATTGTAGCGGCGGTTGCGGTCTGGTAGCCTGCCTCTGCAAAAAATTTAACAACTGCCCGGCAATCGAGATAAGGTCTTCGATTTGCAATAGAAAAGGAGAAGTAAGAGGAATGAAAAACGTTCGAGAAATGCCGTGGATTGTCCCGGCTCTGCTGCTGGCAGGGAGTATGAATCCCTGTAAACTTGCACTGGCAGAGGAACAACAAAAGGTAAAGGAACTGAAAGAAATCGTAGTTTCAGCAGAGAGCGGTGCCCAGGGTATTGTGTTATCCCCTACCGAGACCGTCATCAAAACGGATCAGTTCACCAACATCGGTGATGCGAACACGGTGGATGAACTGCTCAAGCGCCACACCATTGTCGATTCCAGGGCCCAGTCCGATCTGGTCCCGGATGACGACAGCATCACCCTGCGCGGCTTCAGCAACAACCGTTTTGTGACGGCTATTGACGGGTTGACCGTCCAGAAAACCGGGGGACGTAAAAGTTCTCATATTGTCGATTTCGCCCTGCTGCCCACCTTCCTGGTCGATACAATCGAAATCCTGCCCGGCCCGCACTCGGCCCTGTACGATGCCAAAGGTATCGGCGGCGTACTCAACATGGTGACCAAGAGGCCGAAACAACGAGACACCCTCAAACCGGATGTCAGCCTGTCCACCGCTGTTCGTTCCTATAACACCCAGCGGCATAATGTCACTCTGGAAGGCGGTGCGCAGAACTTTACCTACGACTTTGCCTATCAGAAGAACTCCTCAGACGGCTATCTCCGCCATCATGAATCGGATATCGACACCTTTTTCACTCGACTGGGGTACCTGCTGCCTGAGGACGGCCTGATCACGCTGAGCGGTTCCTATACCCAGGCCGACCGGACAATCCCGGTGAAAAATCCGGGAACCTCGCTTGATGGAAGCAAGGATTATGACAGCTCCTATCCGATGTATGAAGACGCCTCTTTTCAGCCCTGGGAGGAGCCTACCTGGAATAAGGAAGCGCACTCCCTACGCCTCCACGGGGACAAATTGACCTCCATAGGCAGACTGACCCTAAATGCCTACACAAGCAAGGAGGACAGGGACCGGGCCTACTATGTCAAGGAAGGAAATGACATTGTCTACACCCCCTGGCTGACCGAATGGTGGCAGCACGGCGGAAAAATTCAGGATGATCTGCAATGGAACGAGAAGCATACCACGACGATCGGTGCCGACCTGGTCCAAATGTATGATGACGGTATTGTGGATAACGAGGATACCGAGCGGATCAACAAAAAAGGCTTGTATGTCCAACACCAATGGGCTCTCCTGCCCAGCCTGGATCTGCGCCTGGGCACACGCTACGAGGATGTCACCATCTGGGTAAGTAACGGTTCCAAGTCACCATACATAGCTGGCCGGGAAGCAACTATTGAACGCAACTGGAGCGAGCCTATTCCCAAATCCTTTCTGACCTGGAAGATGAACGAAATCGCTCCCTGGCTGCGGGATACCTCGCTGTCCGCCGGGATCAGCAAGATCTGGCACGCACCGGATTATCACGGCGATTACAACCCCCAGGGAAAACCGGCCGGAGCCTGGCTGGAACCGGAGCACGGCATGGGCTACGATCTGGTGTTCATGCGTCGTCTGTGGCGGGATATCGCCCTGAAGGCCAATTACTCCTTTTATACAATTGAGGATTACATTGCCACAAACAGCTCTTTCGCCCAATACAGCAGCCCGAAGGCCGGGGCACTGGCCTACTCGGATTATAAGATCAACCTGGAAGAGATGCAGCGTCACGGACTGGAGCTGGAGCTGGACGGGCATCTCACCGATGATCTCTCGTTTTACCTCACCTATGCATGGCAGAACTTCGACAACCAGGGCGATGAACCGGCCGGAGAGCAGGTTCAGGACAATCAGGCCGAAAATCGACTCACTCTCGGCCTGCGCTATGACCTGTTCGAAAAAACAATACTGATGCTCGACTATTCCTATCAGGGAGAAGAAGTCATCGAGGTGTCCGAGGAGGTACAACCGGATACCTGGGTCTTCTACGAAGTCGAGAACCCTTCCTATAATGTTTTTGACTTCGGTGTCCAGCAAACCCTGTTTGAGGATACCTACAATATGAAAGATCTCAAACTGAACGTATACGTTAAAAATCTCCTTGATGAAGAATATCAGGAAACCAAGGGCACACCGGCAACCGATCGGACCTTCGGTGCCACCCTGTCGATGCGCTTCTAGGAAGTTTTTATTGTTGCGATAAGGAATTCCTCAAAAAATTAAATCCCTCTTTCAGGTGCGGGAATGTAGGGGCACGGCATGCCGTGCTCCTACCGGAACGCAAAATTTTCGGGCAGACACGCAGGTCTGCCCCTACGGCACCCGGCATAAGGGTAAGGTATTTCCTGTTGAATCCCTCAAGACATTTCCCCTCAAAGGAGGAGAAATATTAACTACATGAAAAAAGGAGAGATAACCATGCGGAGAAGACTTCAATCAAAAAACATCAGGGGCATCGCCCTGCTGACGGCCCTGTTATGGACTGCCGCGTTCATTGCCTGCAATGCGACGGCAGCGGAAAGCCAGAAGCAGGCGGGCAGCTTTAAAGTCGTGGGCGTCGGACCCGGCGACGGAGATCTGCTGACCCTCAGAGCGATCAAGGCTATTCAGGATGCGGAAGTTGTCTTCGGCAGCACCGGTAAAAAGGAAAGCCTGTCCTCAGTCGTGGATTTCACCGGCAAAGAGGTCATTAACGGCTACGGTGTCCTGTTCTGGCATTACGGCAAGGAATGCGACAAGAATGCAAAAAAACATTTCAAGCAACGGATGACCTGTGAGGAATACCATGCCAGACAGGCCGCATTTGCCGGGCTGGTGCGGAATGCGGTAGCACAGGGGAAAGATGTTGTGATGCTCAGCAGCGGTGATCCGACCATTTACGGGCCGGATATCTGGGCCCTGCGGGAACTGAGCGAGCTGGATACAGAGCTGATTCCCGGCCTCAGTGCTTTTAATGCGGCCAACGCAGCCCTTGAAGCCAGCCTGGGCGAGGTGATCATCACGGCGCCTTTTATCAGCAAAGAAGGAGAGCAGGATACCCTTGAAAAGCTGTCCGGTCATGAGAAGGCCACTATGGTGATTTTCATGCCTTGGGATATGGAGAAGACCTTTGCCCGGCTGGCCAAATCCTATCCGGCTGATACTCCGGCAGCAGTGGTCAGCAATGCCGGTATGGCCGGGAAGGAAAAGGCGGTCCTCGGTACTGTGGGCGGCTTTGCGGCAGACACCTCGGGCATGGACGGAAATCGCTCCATCATTTACGTGGGCAAGCGACTGGGTCAGGCCCAGTTCAACAAGCCCCCGAAAAAGAACGCCGGGAAAGGAAAATATTATCTGGTGGGCATGGGACCCGGCGATCCTGATCTGGCGAGCCTTCGAGCCATGAAGGTCATTAAAGAGGCGGATATCATCTTCAGCGGTGAAAAAATCAGTGCGAAATTTACCGATGCGCTCCAAGGAAAAGAGGTCATCAGCGGATATCATCGTCTTTTTCCCTATTACGGCAAGAGCTGCAGCAACACGGAAGATAACGATAAACGCAAAAACGGCATGACCTGTGAGCAATATCATCAAAAACAGGAAGAGTTCGCCGCCAAAGTGCGCAAAGCTGTTGCTGAAGGCAAGACCGTTGCCATGCTCGACAGCGGCGACCCTCTGGTCTACGGCCCCTGCTCCTGGTCCATAACCGAGCTGAATGATCTGAATACCGAAGTGGTTCCCGGCGTCAGCTGTTTTAATGCTGCCAACGCGGCCCTGAAAGCCGGGGTTACCGAGGGGGGAAAATCCCATTCCGTTATCCTGGCTTCAGGCTGGACTGTGGATGAAATGGCTCGCCACCAAAGCACGATGGTGCTGTTCACCATGCGCAACGAGTTCAAGAAATTCATTGATACCCTGAGCAAATATTATTCTCCGGACACGCCAGCGGCTGTTGTTGTCCGTGCCGGCTATGCACAGGATGAAAGGGTCGTTCAAGGTACCCTGGGATCTCTGCTCGACCAGGTGGGCAAGGAAAAGCTGCCCTTTGAGTACATGCTCTACGTCGGAGATTTCTTGGAAAAAAGCCCGGATCGCCTCCCGGCCTTGACAGTTTCACAATCATTATAACAGAGAACCATCATGAATATATTTCGTTGCACACTTTTTCGCTGCACACTTCTCGGCGTTTTTTCGCTGATGCTCTGTTCATCGGCATCGGCCCATAAGATTTGGCTCAATCCTGCTGATCATTCTCCAGAGCCCGGCAGTACGGTGGAGATCGGCATCGGTTGGGGGCATAAATATCTCGCCGACCGGACCCATGAAGAACTCAAGAAAGGGATGCCGGAGAAAATTCAGGCCGTTGACCCTGACGGAAAAACAGTTGAGCTGACCAAAATCGCAGATGACCGGTACAGCTTGGAGGTGCCCAAGCCGGGAGCCTACCTGATTATGACAAAAGGCAAATCCGGTTTCTTCACCACAACCCCGGAAGGAAGAAAATGGGGCAATAAAACCGAAATCGCCGATGCTGTGAAATGTACCAGTTATCATCTCAGCGGCAAAACAGTGATCATGGTCGGGAACAGCGAAAAAGGCTTTGACAGGGCAACCGGTCAGACCATTGAACTGCTACCGCTCACCGATCCGGGACAGCTGAAAAAAGGCGATACCTTGAAAGTCAGGCTGCTCCTTGACGGAAAACCGGTCCCGAATGTTCTGCTCAAGGCCGCCTATGCCGGATTTGAAAAGGCTGAAAAAGAGGAACCCGGCCACGCGGCCCCGGCGGACAAGAAAAAAAAGGAGGACAAGCCCTTTCCTGCTGAAGCAACCAGCGATGCCCGAGGAGAGGCCGACCTTACACTGGAGCACAGCGGCTATTGGATGATCTCGCTTTCTTATAAACCTCCGTACCCGGACACAGCGGTCTGTGACCAGTACATGTACAACGCAACCTTCACCTTTCAGGTGCAATAAGGAAGGCAAACAAAGACTTTCTTTTTATTTACCATCTCCCTGTTCCCGGCCGCGCAGTTCCGGCGGTTCGGGAGCAGTTTTACCTACCTATGAAAAATTCATTCAACAACAAGAGCGGACTGACCCGAGAGATCGGCCTATCCTCAGCCACTGTTCTGGTCATCGCCAATATGGTGGGCACCGGTGTCTTTACCACCTCGGGTTTTATTCTCAAGGAACTCAGCGATCCCCGAGCCCTGCTGCTCTGCTGGCTGTTCGGCGGCCTGTTTGCTCTCTGCGGAGCATTCTGCTTCGGAGAACTCGGTGCCCGTTTTCCGCAGGCGGGCGGTGAATATGTCTTTCTCAGAGAGAGCTTCGGCAGAGCACCGGCCTTTTTATCCGGCTGGATATCGCTCTTTGTCGGCTTTTCAGCCCCCATTGCCGCAGCATCCATTGCCTTTTCCTCCTATTTCCACCAGGCCTTCGGTCTTCCGGTCGGCGGTGAATTCGTCTTGAGCCCTTTCGGCGTGCCGATAATTACCTTTTCTTGGTTTAATCTGATCGCGCTGCTGGTCATCGGCATGTTCACCCTGATCCATTATTACGGCCTGCAGACAGGAACCAGGGTGCAGAACTGGCTGACCATCTTCAAACTGACCTTGATCATCGCCTTTATTGTCGCCGGTTTTGCTTTCGGTCAGGGGTCAATCCAGCATTTCAGTGTACAACAGGACCTGTTCGCCGCCTTTTCTTCGGAAAAATTCGCGGTCTCCCTTATCTTTGTGTCCTTCGCCTACAGCGGCTGGAACGCGGCAGCCTATCTGGGAGGAGAAATTATCAATCCTCGGCGCAACATCCCCTATGCCTTAGTGCTTGGTACCGTGGTCGTGACCGTGCTCTATCTGCTGCTGAATGCAATCTATATTTACGCTGTCCCTGTTGATCAGCTGGCCGGCGAGGTGGAAGTAGGCGCAAAGGCGGCGGTCGGCCTGTTCGGGAACAACATCAGCCGTTTTTTCAGCGGGGCTGTGGCCTTGGGACTTCTCTCTGTTGTCAGCGCTATGGTCATGACCGGCCCCAGGATTTACTATGCCATGTCTCAGGACGGCGTATTTTTTTCGGTCTTCGGCAAATTGAATCCGCTTCATCACACCCCGGCCTCATCAATTTTTCTCCAGGCCGCTATAGCGACCATCATGGTTCTGTCGGCTTCCTTTGAAACCCTGCTGATCTATATCGGTTTCACGCTGTCGCTCTGCGCCATGCTGACCGTTGTCGGATTGATGCGAATCCGCCGGCGGGACGGGAAAAATCCCGACCTGTACCAGACACCGGGATATCCGCTGACTCCGTTGCTGTTTATTGCCGCTAACTGCTGGATTATCTTTTTCTCAATACGAAGCCAACCCGTAGCGGTCCTGTTCGCTTTGGGAACAATCGCTGCGGGAATGGTTGTCTATCTTTTTACAACGCCGCAAAAAAAACAGGAGAGCGATCCGGCACGAATCGAAGCTCCGGAAACAGAGCCGACGTATTAAAGGCAATCTCCAAAAAATAAGCTCCCCGTTTTCGGTACATGTCGTAGGAGCAGGTCCCTGTGCCTGCCCGGTATGCAAGGGAGAACACAGGGATTCGCCTCTACGGTGCCCGGCATAAGGGGCAAGATACTTATTGTTACATTCCTCAAAAATCACCTTAAAAATACAATGAATAACAGAACAAAAAAACAAGGCTTTTTTCTCTTAATTCTCACCCTCGGTCTCCCCCTTTTCTTTTCCGTTCAGGGATGGGCACACGCAGTCCACGGTGAAACCGAGAACGGCAGCGAAGCCCTCTGCACATCCGCTTCTTATGAGGACGGTGAAGCGATGAGCTACGCCGCAGTGGAGATTATCGCCCCGAATGCCAAACTCCCGTTCCAATCCGGTCGCACCGACCGTAACGGCTATTTCTGTTTCCGACCGGATACCCCCGGACGTTGGAAGATTACCGTCAAGGATGAGGACGGCCATTTTGTCCGCCTGGGCGCCAAGGTCAGCAAAGATATGCTGAAAAGATAAGAGAGAGGTTTCAGATGAAAAAAAAGAACAAGATACACATTAACCAGAGCACAGGGCCTTGGTGCCTGCCTGCCCTGTTCGCCCTTATTTTTCTTACAGCCCCGCTCTCGACAGCATGGTCCCGGACCAATAATGTCGGCAACGACTATGTCTACTGGAAAAAAGTAGGTTCTCAAGCAGCTGTTCAGGCGAACCAAATGCTCCATAACCAGGTGCCCCAATACAACAGTACAAACTGTTTGGCCTTGACCAATGCCGGTTATGCCGAAGTCAACAACCGGGCCACAATGGGGGCCTTGGACGGCCTGAGCAATATTCTTCGTGTCAGCCGAGGCAATCACAGTCTGGTGGAACTGCAAAGTGCGCCGACTGCTCCGCTGTGGTTTGTTGTCTACGATACCGTATCAGGTCGGGCCGCCTATCTTGAGGTTGATTCATCCGCCGTAAGAGAGAAATCTCTCATGCAGAGCAGTATGCTGTTCAGCACGGCTGTTACAGAGCAGATCAATGCGGAGCATCTGTACAAAAATGCGGCGGTGTATGGGGAAAAATTTGACAATAAAATTTTCAACGGTAATGAATTCAGAATCGTTACCATTGCGAATGCCCTGAGTGCAGGGGTATCAACCGCTGCCGTGCGTGCTTTTGAATTTCACGATCATTACTGCCCCGGCGTGACCTCGGGAGTCCTGTTGGCTGAGTATATCAAAAAATATTTTCCCGCCAATCCCGGAAGCAAGTATTTCATCCAGGCCGTTCAACCCTGGTGCAAAGAGGATGCCCTGATGGTGCTCCTGAATGCAACACCGGGTAAAAAAAGCTATTCAGTCGCCTACCCGTCTGAAGAGGATATCGCCGCATGGCCAAATTGGGCAAAAAATGTATCCACGGTCGCTTACCGCTATGACAAGGAAGCTGAAAGCTGGGAAGGAATTGCCCTGGGCTACACCTGGGGAGAAACCGGCTGCCCGGACTACGGACACAGCGTTATGAATAAACTCTGCACAGACCTTTGGTATCTGGATCAGATGGATCATCCTGAACAGTTTGTTACCATCCTGAAAAGATTCAACCTGCCCCGTGGCGCGGACCCGAAGGAATACGCAAGGCCCGGTGTAGACCCTGTCTTTCTCATGGATTATTGGGACTGACAGCATATGTGAGCCCTCTCGGAGGGATCTTGTTATAAAAACGAAAAAATAACGAAAATCGAACGATTTACCCGAAGATGAAACAACAGGACGAAATGAGCGTACGCAACAAACAACGCAGAAAAGAATACAGCAAAAAAATACTCTTGAGCCTGACAGCGGCTGCCCTGGTTACGCAGAGCGGCCCGGCAGATGCAACGGAGGAGAAAAAAGAAATGCCTGTGGTGGTGGTGTCCGGGGAAAAACTCATCACCCCGACCAGACAGGCCAGCGAGACCGTGTACACGGGCAGTGAAATCACAGGAAAAGGCATGGAGATCCAAGGTGTCAAGGCCAACACCAGTGTCTACGGCACCTTGGATATGCTGCCCGGCATTAATGTGGAAAGTGCGGACAGCAACGGTCTGGCCGCTGAGATGAGCAGCGTTCGGGTACGCGGGGTCAAGAGTTCTCTCGGTGCCATGACCGTGGAAGGTGTACCCAATTACGGGGGCAATCCTATCGGGCCGCGTGATTATCTCTATGATCTGGAAAATATGGAGTCGGTATCCGTCTATAAAGGCGCCGTGCCCGGCGACATAGGCACCGGAGTGGGTTCTCGGGGCGGGGCTGTGGAACTGCACCCGGACTGGCCCCATGAGGACTTTGGTTTTGATTTCAAGCAAAGTGTCGGCTCCAACGCCTACACCCGGACTTTTCTTCGTCTTGATTCAGGAGCTGTCCCCGGAGCAGAAACCGGTTTTTCCGGGTCCTTCTCCTTTGCCGAAGCAGATAAATGGCGCGGTACAGGCACCCTCGGTCCCCGCTTCAATGCCAATCTCGCCGTCAACCAACCCTTTAATGAAACGGCCTCGATCAAACTCTGGTACAATCATAATGACCTGGATCAACATCTTTATCGCTCCTTGAGCCGGGAAGACATCCGGGATCTCGGGGCAAATTATGAAAAGGACTTTAACGGCTCCCTGACCGGCAATCTTCAACAGGATATCTTTTATTATGATTACAACCGGGGAACCTATCAGAATGATGATCTCATGGCTGTGCTGGCAACAGACCTGACAGACACGTTCTCCCTCACTCTCAAGCCGTATGCCTCCAAAGAGGATGTGGAGATTCTGCAAGGGATGATGTCAAAATCCATCGGAGCGACGGTCAGGGAAAGAATCCGTGATATCGAGCGGACCGGTATCATTGCCGAAGCAATCCGGAAGACAGCCGCCTTCAATGCTTCGCTGGGCTATCATCTTGAAGCCGTGGATATGAATATTTACAGCCGGAATTATGCCGTGGCTGATAACGGACTTTCCTACCGTGGGTACGGGCGGATGGCCAGCAGCGGAACCTCTTATATCAACAGCCCCTACCTCAAGTTGGCAGGTTCACATGGAATCTTCAACTGGCAGGCCGGGCTGAAATATTTTCATTTCCAGGAGTCTGACAGCCGGGGCTATATGAGCGGGCCGGGCCCGAATTACGCCCTTGAGCGCACCCCTGATCTGGATCGGGCTTCCACGGAATATGACACCTGGTTGCCCACGGTGGCGGCATCGTCGCAGCTCACAGATGAAATCGAACTGCGGGCCGGCTACGGCAAGTCCTTTATTCGTCCGTACAAATATATGCCCCTGGTCAATCTGTACAGCAGCAACCGAAGCACCTTTCTTGCCCAGGGCATGAATCTGCAAACCTTGTTTGACGGTTATGATATCGAAGAAAGCCATGCCGTGGATCTGGGCCTGCGCTACACAGGCACCTGGTTTGATCTGTCCCCCACCCTGTTTTACAGCACTCACAGCAATCTGGTCTGCACAGTCTATGATCCCAGGGTGGATTTGAACTATGATCAGTTTGTGGGCGAGGCAACCGGCTATGGCCTGGATCTGGAGATGAATGCTTATCTCGCCGACGGTCTCACCTTGTTCATCAACCCTGCCTACACCTCCATGAGCTATGACAAGGATCTGGTCTATGCGGGAAACACCCTGGAGGCTGACGGCAATCAGATGGTGGACACCCCGGAATGGTCACTCAAGACAGGACTGATCTGGCAAGCCGGGCCGTTCGAGATGGTGCCCATGCTCCGATATATCGGCAGCCGGTATTCTGATCTGGAAAATAAGGACGAGGTCGATGCGGCGACCGTGGTGGATGTACGGATGAGCTACACGCTCCCCGGTATCCTGCGAACGAAAGAGATGAAGCTCTCTTTGGAGCTGAACAATCTGCTGGATGAGGAGTATATCTCCTCTATCAATGCCTCGGACGACAGCAGGCAGGGCGTGGCCTCCTATTATCCCGGCACCCCGTTTTCAGGAATGCTGAGCCTTTCCGTTAAATATTAATCCTGCGAGAAACACGAGCTGGGCCGCCTCATGAATGCTGAGTGCGGCGACCCTCTCTTTCCTGCCCTTGATGATCCTGCCCCACCGATTCCTTCCTGTCCTTCCTCTCTAGCTATCTCCGACTTGCATTGACATCCAAAGGCGAACTGGGTAAGAATACTGGCTTGTTTAATTCGGAACGGTTTAAAAGGTTATTTGCGCAGAATTGCGATTCTGTTTTGCATATTAAAGAATCAAATACCATCATAGGCGGGAAATTCGGCTGTCTGTTACTGCCAATCGCATGGAAATATTTTCACTTATTAATACTGTTAGGCACTGTGTGCAGAAAATCTAAGATATTCGAAATTATGGATGATAGATTACTAAAAAAATATCGGAAATATGCTAACACTGAAGAGGCTTTTGCTGTTCTCTTTGTGAAGAAACACCTTACACAAGCGAAGGGTCATTGGATAGACATTGACGATTGCCAACGCTATGAGATGTCCGAAGATAATTTACATTTTAGATTTGTTACTGGTGGTCTATACAAAAGAAAAATACAGCCTAAATATCCATCAAAACCAGAATTCACAGTTAATGGAGTCTTCGATGAACGCAGATACTATTTTATAGTGCGAGCTATAACGTGGGAAACCGCACACAAAGACATAGAGCAGCAGAAAATTACTGACCGAGACCAGCATCGTCATCGAAAAGACGAACAGGGAG
>CBFDDU010000098.1:0-13121 GCA_965603655.1 uncultured Candidatus Electrothrix sp.
GCCATGACCGAGTTCCTGGTTTCCATCGACATGTGTCCGGTTCACATTATTACCGGTACGCCGGGCAAGAAGTTCGAAAAGCGGATCAGGGAGATCACTGCTGACATGCCCTTTGAGGTAAACGTTAAGGCCAAAGGCGACTTCTTCCTCCTCCATCAGTGGATGAAGAACGAACCGGTGGATTTGCTGATCAGCAACACCTACGGCAAGTACATCGCCCGTGATGAGGATGTGCCGCTGATCCGTTGGGGCTTCCCCATCCTGGATCGTCAGGGGCATCAGTATTTCCCTACAGTCGGGTATAAGGGCGGGTTGCGACTGCTGGAGAAAATCCTCTCCGCTATCATGGATCGTAAGGATCGGGATGATCCTGAGACCAAGTTTGAGTTGGTTCTGTAAGAGAAGTTACTGTACAGGAAGTAAAGAGAGGAAGAACGGATGGCGGGGCCGGGAGGCTCCGCCTTTTTTGTTACGTTTACTGGACGGGCGGCTGGCTTGCCGTGGTTTCTACGGCTGAACTTGCAGTGTTCCCTCCGCGTTATATCTATGCGTCGCTCATCGACAAAAACGACATCCCCTTCTACCTCAATGTCATATTTCCTTCAAAAGCGTCATGCCTGTAACAAAACGCCTCTTCAAAACCCTCCTCGCAAATCATCATTAAGATCTTGTTTTTGAAGTATATTTATCTTTACTCCGCCCTTGGTACACTCTTTGCTTTTAAAGGATAAGAAGCAACGGCCTGAGGGCTGATCAATGCATCCGAACCTTACGAGAAGATAATGACTATCCAGCCTGTTACCCCCAAGAAACCCTGCGAACAATCCATGCGGATCAAGAACCTGATTTTACCGGCGGCCCCGCAGGCAAATAACAAAAAACGTTTTGGCGAGATCGACAAGCCCGACCCAGCTCTTTTGCCAGATGAGACTGTCGCCTGGATAGGTGATCTTGTGAAAGGCGGTAAGGAAATTCACGGAGTGAATATATGCGGCCCCGGTGATGCCTTGGCAGACCCGAACACGCTTTTTCTCCTTCTTGATTTGCTCAAGGAAAAATATCCCAACTGCCCGGTCAAACTGACCACCATTGGTCTTAACGTCGCACCGCTTGCTGCGGATTTGGCAAGCAAAACCATTACTCAGGTTAATCTTCAGGTCGAGGCGGTATCTCTGGATATCCTGAAGAAGATCTATGCCTGGATTCGTCCCGACAAAAGAACAGTCCCTCTTCCTGAGGTCATAGCGTTTCTGTTGCAGGAACAGGAAAGGGCCATCACGGCACTCAACGACGCCGGGATTCCAGTCAATATACAGACCACGATCTACCCCGGTATTAATGATGAGCATATCAACGCCATCGCGGAAAAAGCTGCCTCCTGGGGCGCATCATCCATAACCCTGCTTCCCTTTCAGCCGGTTTCCGAGGAAGAAAAATTGGAAGCCTGCGAGGCCACGTTGCTTGAGGCGGGCAAAAAAGCAGCAGCCGTTCATCTTGAACTGGCTGATGACGAGGACATCTATCTGCCGCCCCCGTCAGGCGGAGATTTTCAGAATGCAACGATCCTCCTGCCCAAACCGAGCAAGGAGCGCCCGAATGTGGCTGTGGTCAGCGCAAGCGGCATGGACGTAGATCTCCATCTCGGCCAAGCAGACAGGGTGTTGATCTACGGCCCTCGTGAAGACGGGTTGGCCTGCCTGTTGGAGTCTCGAACCGCACCCGAGACAGGGAGCGGCGATTCCCGCTGGCAAGCCCTTGCCAAAAAATGCCTGTTTGACTGCTTTGCCCTGCTGGCAACCAATGCCGGACAAAATCCGCAAAAGGTCCTGGAGGATATGGGTATAAAAGTGTTGCTGACCGAAGAGAATATCGAAGGCACCGTCGATGTGCTGTACGGCGGCGGCAAAAAGAAGAAGTGCAAAAAATAAGATAAGAAACTACAAAAAAATGAAAAGGACAGGCACGTTGGCGGCCATTTTCATTGAAAGATCAAAAGGAGCAAAAAATGGCAATTTCAGAACGGCAGATCCTGCTCTGTCAGAGTTTTCGTGCGGCAGGAGATAAAAAAGGTATCTGTCATAAGCAGAGCGAAGGGTTACTGCAATACATTGAGGAAGAAGTACTGGATCGCGGTTTAGACTGCCTGATCAGCGGCACCACCTGCCTGAAACAATGTGAGAAAGGACCGGTTATGGTTATTCAACCGGAAAACTGGTGGTTCGGGAGCGTGGACAGTGAAGAGGCGGTTGATGCTATCCTGGACGGATTGGAAGACGGCGAACCGGCAGCTGATTATCAGTTGGAAAACTGAGAGAACAGGTTCATGAGCGGGATAATGCCGGACATTGCCGAAAAAATACTGATCCGAGGGGCACGGGAAGAGGATCTCACGAGCTTGGTCTTTCTGCTGGAAGTGTTATTCAGCATTGAAAAAGATTTTACCTTCAATGCGGATAAGCAGCAGCGAGGGCTGCGCCTGCTCTTGCAGCGGCCTGACACGGCGGTTTTAGTGGCGGAACGACAGGGTCGGATCATAGGCATGTGTACAGCGCAACTGCTCATTTCCACCGCAGAAGGCGGATTATCTGCCCTGGTGGAAGATGTCGTGATTCTGCCCGCCTGGCAGGCACAGGGCACAGGCAAAAGACTCATGAAAGCCATCGCGGAATGGTCTGCGTTTCAGGGTGCAACCCGCATCCAATTACTGGCTGATCGCAATAATACAAGGGCACTGGGCTTTTACAATCGGATAGGCTACCGACCCACTGAACTTATCTGTCTACGAAAGGGAGCTGGGTAATGACAACAAAAGCGGAGTTGATCCCCTTAGCGGGAATTGAACCGATCAGGGGCTGGGAAGAATTTCTTCAGGATGGAAAAGGATTTCTGCGCACGGCGTTAGCAGGGTATCAAAAGCGGCAGCAGGTCTTCACTGCCGAGATCCTTTATAATATTATAGCTATGGCTGTGGAAAAATTCATCATGGCAGCCTTAATGCGACATGGAGCCCTGCCCTATAACCACACCATGACGGATCTGGTCGAGGCGATGGAGACCACCTTTCCGGGCAAAATGGGGAAAATCGGGGAGGGGCTGCTTGATATGGACAGGTATCAGGAGATATGCGACCTTGACGGGTTTAAAATCATTCCGCCGGAGATGGAAAAAATTTCCGAAATGCTGGGACTGGCCGACAAGGTGCAGACCTTGGTCATTGAAGAGCTTGTTTGCTGAATATATAACGGAGTACTGCGGAATGCGTGAGAAAATACCTCTAATGAAACTTGGCGTTATCAAGGAAATCGTGGAAGCAACCGGTATGAGTCTTTCCTATGCCTACGAAGACCTTGTTTTTCTCGATCATAATGCCCTCCTCCTCCAATCCACCCAAGACAGTGATACGGTTCTGGGTTCTGGTGCATACCAACCGCGAGGCGACTACCGAACCGGTTCAGGTAACCATCGCAACCTTGCAGCAGGCTGGTCAAGAAAAAGAAATGACCTTCCTTAACGGTCGGGTATACGCCTTAACCCAAGACGAGGACGAGCAGATCAATATTGAATTTATCCCGTAACAGGGAGAAACATTACTCTAACTATACGTAAGGAGATTCCGGTGGCAAAAAAAGACGTTGAAGCATTGTTGATTGCAGGTGGCGAGGATAAACACGTCCGGGCAAAATATGATGTTCCGGGCAATAAAGAAGAGTTTATCGCCTTAGCGGCGGAAGATGGCTATACATTTACGCTGGATGAGCTTGATCAGGTGCTCAAGGAGGCCGGGGACGTATTTGACAAATACGGTAACCCGCCCAAGCGCTCTATCTGGTGGACCTGATTCGGATTGATTGAGGATCGATTTCCCTACCCCTGTCGCGGCATCGCGACGGGGGTATTTTTCTTGTGGTTGAGTTAGTTCCGAGCTTGCCCCCTCTGACTTCCTCGCAACTCCTTGTTGACAATTAGGTTTTATCGCTGTTACTGTACAGGTGGGCACAACACAGGGATTACTTCTGATAACATAAATATCATTCGTGATCAGAGGTAAGCCCTTGCAGACAAAATATCCATAGCAAAAGGAGGTCGTTCCATGAGGGCTATTTTTAAACACAGATACTTGTTCGCTGCCGTTCTGACTTTGGCAGGATTCCTCTGCGTTCAGGTGCAGGCGAACGAACATCCAAAAAACGAAAGACAACAGGTTCCCCCTGCAACCGCTCTCCAGGGGTACCATCAATTCGATTATAAATTCGAAGATCGACCGGATCCTTTTCTCCCCTTTTTTAACAGCAAGGAACCTTCAGATAAAAAAATTTCAGAAGAGAAAAAAATTACTACGAATGAAGTCTTGACCGAACTGCGGAAGTTTGAACCGGGACAGTTAAGGCTTGTTGCGGTGATGGCTTTTAAGGACAAAAATATAGCCATGCTGGAAGACGTCACAGGAGAGGGCCACCTGGCAGAGCAAGGTACGCCCATTGGCCGACACGGGATCGTCTCCAGCATTAAGGCTGACTTGCTCTTAGTTACGGAAGCCTATGAAACCACAACGGGAAGGAAAATCGTCAATGAGATCCCCCTGCACATGCAAAAACAATGATCAGGGATATTTAATCCTTACCTTGCAGCAATGACTTAGAGAGAGGAGAGTAGGCAAAATGCCAATACAATACGTTAGTCGCCTCGAAAAGACATACTATCTGCATGAAGGTGTGACAAAAACCGGGAAACCTCGCTATTATATCTCACTGAAAAGCGAAGGGAAGCTCCTTGACATTATGCCGGAAGACTTCGAGATCTATGAAAACCCCAGTGGACAGGTTTATTGCCGGAAGATACCGAAGAAAATCATTACCGACGAGGAAGTTGCTATCGTGGAGCAAGGCATGGAGCGGTTTTCAAAGATTGAGTATTATAAAATCGATGTTAAACAAAAAACAATCCGTGTATTTATAGTAAACCAGGATACTGACAGCCTTTTGGAGATCCTCAGTGCCAGAAGAGAGCAGAAGGAAGCCCGAAAACTCCTGATGCAAGCCATTGACTATTCACCGTATATGGAGCTTGTCTTAACTAATGACAAGGCACGGCTGTTTACAGTTCGAAGGTATTGCTTCCTGGGATCGGTGGATGACTGGATCAAGGTAGGCAAGCCGGGCAGGCTTGATGAACTGGTGAAAGAGTATGTTCGGCATTTGGGTGAAGATTCATACTACGAGTTGTTTTGATGCACGTTTCCTAACAAAGAACTGCTCGGAGGTATATAACCTCCCAGTGTCTTCTGATTTCATGCAACTCTTTGTTGACAATCAGGTTTCGTCGTCGTTACTGTTTATATTGAGAAAGTAACTGATGAACAACTTATCGTGAGACGAAGAGCTAAACTCCATCTGAATTGATATGAAGAACGAAGAAATCGAAAAACTGAACTTTACAGGTTGGCCACTACCGGATGAATATTTAATTGAAGTCGGTCGAATTACATCGCTTTGGGCCAGTCTTGAATCATTCCTTTATTTATGTATTGGCAAACTTGCTGGTTTTGACAATTTATCCGACCCGACTACCTTCATTTTGTTTAGCCATTCAAGCTTTCCACAAAAACTAGACATGCTAGGTGCTCTTTGTGAACAGTTGGAACCACTTGCTCCACATTTGAAAGGTTATCAGCTTGTAATCTCAAAGTTGCGAACAGCGCAAAAAAGCAGAAATCGTTTTACACATAACGGGATGTCACTAAACAATGATACTGGCAATATCGAGATGGCGTTAGGATCTGCGCGAGGGAAACTTAAGACATCTGTGACAACCGTGAAACTAGCAGATATTAAACGAGTTGTTATTGAGATTGATGAAGCAATGAATTCGCTATATAAGCTTGTCTTGAATGTTGACCTTGAGCCAGTATGGAAACGTCGTGCCACGAAGGAAAGTTAAAATAAACGACAAAAATACCTCCACCACCCACTCAACTTTTCCTCAATAACAACGTTCGACCCAATCTCACACGCTCGTGTGACTTCATCTCACAAGCACGTATGAAATAATCTCGATAGTGCTTATGAGCCTCCTTCCTAACTACTTACCTCCCCTCCAACTGTACGATGCAGACTGTTCATCCGCCTGTTCCGCCCCTGCATCTTTGCCGAAGACGGGCCGCATCAAGCCGCTCAAGGAAAATCCTCCACCCCCCAATCACCCGGCGTCACTGGGCCCAACCCGTGAGCCTTCCTGGCTCGGTCGCAACGCTCATTAACCACACCGTCCAGCAGCGATGGCTGGAAATCCCGACAGACCGAGGACCGCTCTTCGTAAATCGAGCAGCTCACGCCCTGTCCAATATCTCCTGTCAAGGCAATACACCAGGGCTTCAGCCCTCTGGTGCCCTTCATCTGTAGCCTAAAATCGTTTAATTTTTCCGTCAAATGATCCGGGACGCCGCCCGGTGTGCCAGACGCTGCTTCCGCCCAGTAAAAAGATGCCCGATAAAAGGCACAGCAGGCCCCGCAGGTTAAGCAAGGATTCATTGTTTCCATAGGGAATTTACGGGAGAAGCCCGCTCTGTAGAAGGTATACCTGTATGCATTCGCGGACGCACATGCAAAATGCCGAGAAGCATATACTGCCTGGATAAGCCTCCGTCAACAGCAAAACAAAGTCTTCATATTTTGTAACCTTCCCCGGAGCTGCCCCTCCCCCCTCCAAAAAAACTTTTTTTGCACCCTCTCCTGATCTACATCAAAGTAAAAAAAGTAACGTAAATGTAAAGGTTGAAGGTTCATTATTGAAATGAATCTTCAATAATGAAAACTATTCTTCAGGGACACCTTATCCGCCCTGGCTCCCACACCGACACCATATCATTGAAAAACAGCATCTTAAAAGACGAATTCGTCAGAAATAAAAAACTTGGCACACTCATTGCTTAATAAGCTGCATAAGAAGGACAACAATATGTCG
Source organism: uncultured Candidatus Electrothrix sp. (assembly GCA_965603655.1). Lineage (GTDB taxonomy): Bacteria > Desulfobacterota > Desulfobulbia > Desulfobulbales > Desulfobulbaceae > Electrothrix. The sequence goes on from CBFDDU010000098.1 coordinate 6,961, forward strand.
CAATCCATTCAACAAAGGATAGAGGGGAAGCAAGAGACATGAAAAAGATAGAGGTTATCATTAAGCCGTTCAAGCTGGACGACCTGAAAGAAGCGCTCACCGAGCTCGGGATTAAAGGCATGACTATCAGTGAGGTCAAGGGCTTTGGTCGACAAAAGGGGCATACGGAAATCTATCGGGGCGCGGAATACAAGGTTGACTTTATCCCTAAAATAAAAATCGAAATAGTCGTTGCTGCCGGAGATGTGGATAAGGTCATTGAGGCGGTGATCTCCAGCACCCGGACCGGCAAGATCGGCGACGGCAAGATCTTTGTTCTGCCGATTGAAACCGTATGCAGGATCAGGACGGGTGAAAAGGACAAGGAGGCGATATAGGCATCGCCGGAAACAAAAGAACACATGCACTGCTTGATCGGTGAAGGAGAAAGAAAATGAACAAAAGAACTCTGACAACAGGAATCCTGATAACCTTGGCGCTGGTACCGACCCTTGTCGTTGCTGATGACGCCGGAGTAAAGACTGTGCAGACGAATCTTGATTATATCTGGAACCTAGTCGTCGGTGCTTTGATCTTTTTTATGAAAAGTCGAGAAACCATATAATTTTCTTAAGGGATATAGAAACAAGGTGAGAATAATGAAGAAAAAAACGCTGCTGACCGGAGCCCTGCTTGCTCTCTCTCTGTTGCCGACCTTAGCCGGTGCAGGTGACGACCCCACGGCCCAGAGTGTGCAGACCAATCTTGACTACATCTGGACCTTGATCGCTGCTGCTCTGGTTTTTTTTATGCAGGCTGGGTTTGCGATGGTGGAGGCTGGCTTTACCCGGGCCAAGAACGCCATCAATATTATGATGAAGAACCTGATGGACTTCAGCATGGGTTCCCTGTTCTTCTGGGCCATCGGTTTCGGCCTGATGTTCGGCACCAACGGTACAGGTTGGTTCGGTACAGACGGTTTTTTCCTCAGCGACTTCAAAGTCGGCGGCGATCCCTGGGTCCTTGCTTTCTGGATGTTCCAGTGTGTTTTTGCCGCCACGGCTGCAACCATCGTTTCCGGTGCCATGGCTGAGCGCACCAAATTCACCAGCTATCTGCTCTACAGCGCAGCGCTTTGCGCCTTTATCTATCCGGTCTTCGGGAGCTGGGCCTGGGGTAGCCTGTTCCACGGCGGCGGCTGGCTTGAGGGTCTGGGATTTATCGACTTTGCAGGTTCCACAGTGGTCCATTCCATCGGCGGCTGGGCAGCCTTGGCAGGGGCTCTCGTTATCGGTCCCCGTGTGGGAAAATACGGAAAAAATGGCGAGATAAAGGCCATCCCCGGTCATAACATCCCCATGGCAGCGGTGGGTGTATTCATCCTCTGGCTGGGCTGGTTCGGCTTCAACCCCGGCTCCACCACTGCCGGTATCACTGATACCGCCATGATCTTTGTCAACACCAACTTGGCTGCCTGTGCCGGAGCCGTTGCCGCTATGATCACCTCTTGGGTTATGTTTAAAAAGCCGGACATCAGCATGAGCCTGAACGGTGCCCTGGCTGGCCTGGTGGGCATTACTGCTGGCTGCGCCAATGTCAGCCCGACCAGCTCCATAATTATCGGCGCAATCGCCGGTGTGCTGGTGGTCTTCTCGGTTGTCACCATTGATCGCATGCACATTGATGATCCGGTGGGCGCGGTTTCTGTCCACGGTGTCTGCGGTGCCTGGGGAACCTTGGCTGCTGGCCTCTTTAACATGGATGGCATGACCGCCAAAATCATCATCACTCAGCTGATCGGTATTGGTGCCGCCTTTGCCTGGAGCTTCGGCTGCGCCTTTATTCTCTTCACCGTCATCAAGCGTACAGTGGGCCTGCGGGTTACCGAGGAAGAAGAGATTGAAGGTCTGGATTACGGCGAGCACGGTTCCCACGCCTATGCTGACTTCATGACCAAGTAAGCCCCCCTCTTCTCCGGCTCCTTCTTGAGCCGGAGAAAAACTCACCTGCTGTTCATCCAAATATTCACCCCAGTCGCTCACATTGCCCTCGGCCTTGCCGAGGGCGCATTCTTTTTTTGCCCCACCCTTGCTGCTTCAGGACCGGAAACTCGATTCTCAATTTTCATATTCCCCGCCATATTTTCCCTACCATCAAAGGCAAAGATAGTGTATTGTGTTCTGTTTCTCTCTTCAGGAGAGTTTATCCCTAATCTTAAACAGAAAAGCAGCGCAAGCCCATACACAGCGGCATCTGCTTTATCAACACATCATAAAGAATTTTTTAAGGAGAATACCATGAAGCTTATCCTTCTCGGCGCACCCGGTGCGGGCAAAGGAACTGTTGCAAAACTTCTGACCGCCATTGACGGTTCTGTACAAATTTCCACCGGCGACATCCTGCGCGGTGCTGTTCAGGCCGGAAGCGACTTGGGTAAAGAGGCTGAAGGCTACATGAAGCGCGGTGATCTGGTTCCTGATTCTCTGATCATGGGCATTATGGGAACACGTCTCCAAGAAGACGATTGCGCCAACGGTTTTCTGCTGGACGGTTTCCCCCGCACCATTCCTCAGGCCGAGGCCCTGAAAGAGCTGCTCACCGAATTGGACATCACCCTGGACAAGGCAGTGAATATTGATGTGCCCAAGGATATCATCCTGGACCGTCTCTGCACCCGACGCACCTGCGAGAACAGCGACTGTCAGGCCATCTATAATGTGAAATCCAATCCGCCCAAGCAGGAAGGGATCTGCGATAAATGCGGTTCCAAGGCTATTCAACGCGAGGACGAGACCGAAGAGGCTATCAGCCACCGTTTGGCCACCTACAACGAGAAGACTGCACCGCTGATCGGCTTTTACGAAAAAGAAGGTCTGGTACTTTCTGTTGAGGCCACCTCCAGCGACGCTGTTATCGACGCTGTGAAAAAAGAGCTGAGCCTGTAAGGAATTCGCCCGGAAAAGGCGACCTGTTCTGGTGCGGGATTGTAGGGGCAATAAGGGCGAACACATAGGTTCGCCCCTACACCATTTTGCCCTGCCCGCATCCCGTAGGGGCGGACCTGTGTGTCCGCCCGGCATAAGAGCTAAGGTATTTCTTGTTGATTCCCTCCATTATTTACCCTTCACCTAGTTTATACCCATGAGTAACGCTGCTATTCGGACTGATCTGCGGGAACTGAACCTGCTGCATCGCGGTAAAGTTCGCGATATGTACGAAATCCCCGGTCATGAGGACAAACTGCTCATGATCGCCACCGACAGAATCTCAGCCTATGACGTGGTGATGGATGATCCCATTGCCGACAAGGGCAAGGTACTGACCCAGATCTCTCTTTTCTGGTTTGATCTGCTGGCCGACATTGTACCCAACCATCTGATCTCAGCTGATGTTGATCAGTACCCGGAAGTCTGCCATCAATATCAAGACCAGCTGGAAGGCCGTTCCATGCTAGTGCGCCGAACCAAGGTCGTCCCTATTGAATGCATTGTTCGGGGCTATCTTTCCGGCTCTTTTTGGTCAGCCTATAAAAAAGACACCACGGTCTGCGGTTTCGCCCTGCCTGAAGGCATGCAGGAGTCTGATAAATTCCCCCAGCCGCTCTTTACTCCGTCCACCAAGGCGGAACAGGGTCTGCACGACGAGAATATCTCGGTGGCCCAGATGGAAGAAATCATCGGCAAGGACGTTGCGGACAAGATGGCGGACATCAGCATCCGACTGTACGAGAAGGCTTCGGAATATGCCCGCAGCAAGGGAATCATCATTGCGGACACCAAGTTCGAACTGGGCATGGTCGATGGCGAGCTGATTCTGATTGATGAGGTCTTGACCCCGGATTCTTCTCGTTTTTGGCCTATGGATGAGTACAAGCCGGGTCAAGGACAGCCCAGCTTTGACAAACAGTTCCTGCGGGATTACCTCTCCTCGCTGGACTGGGGCAAGCAACCACCTCCACCTCCGCTGCCAGCGGAAATAACGGAGAAAACCGCTGCCCGTTATAAAGAGGCGCAGGAGCGCCTGACGCTCTGATTTTCTCCTCATTAATCAGGTAACTAGTAGGGTGGGCAAGAGACACGAGCCCATCCTGCCAGAAGGTTGGTCCCCGCTCGTCATACCAAGCCAAAAGCCTCCTCCGTATTTTGCCCACCCCACAGAAATTCATTCAGTGTGTGTAGTCGAGAATAATAATTTCCGGCCCTAGTTTTTTAACAACCGCCTTCCGTATCAATTCATAATGCGGACAGGCCATGCCGAGCGGCTTGCCATCACTGATGCAGGAGGCAAAGGCAATAGCCTCCGCGCCTCGGTCAACCATGACTTTGGCCCGCGCCACAGCCCGCTTGCCTGGACAGCCGCCGCAGCTGACAAACCCAACAATCTCTGCCGGACCAAGGGGCTCAAAGCCCAGCTCACCCATTGGTGCGATAAGAAAATCCGTGGTCCCTGGACAGATGTCCTCTGTTTGCTGACAGCGGATTATGCCAACTTTTTTCACATGCTTCTCCTGTTGTTTTTAGATACTCTTCTTTGCTTGATACTATCTTTCATAGCCTTCCTGCTGCGTTCGTTCAGTTATTTCAACATATTCACGCAGGGTGGGTAAAAAACAACAAGTACATCTTGCCAAAAAGTCACCCCCCATCGTAGTGACAAGCCAAAGCCCCCCTGCATATTTTGCCCACCCTACTCGCCAATATCATGATCAAAATCAGCGACCCCTCCACCGCCCCAGTTTGCAGGATAAAGACCTGGCGCTACATAACGATGAAAGGTTGAATACGGCCAGTCGTTGACCCGGCTTACCAAGCCGTGCTTTACCGGATTATAATGAATATAATCCATATGCGTCCGATAATCTTCCTCATCCCGGATCATAATGTCCATATGCAATGCATGCGCTCCGGCAGCAGCACCCAGGCATAAATGTGAAAAGGGTGCTTTTGCCGCGTCCGTTCAATTGCTTGCCGCAATATTTTACGGCATTCCAGTTTATCGAAAAGGCAAGCCCCATCGTGGGGGCAAAAGCCAAAGACCCTCCTTAATATTTTACCCACCCTACCGGGCTGCTCGACTCAACCCCAAACAACCTCAACTCCTTCAACAGCGGCAAATTTTCCGTCGCTTGAAATACCACTGACTTCAAGCCATTTTGCTGTGGCAAGAATCAGCCTGTCATGCAGTTCATAGAAATCTATGTCTTCAGCAACCCGCAGGATGTCGGGATTCAGATTAACTATGGCATATTGCGGCGTAGATTCTATATGATCCAATGTTTCAGAGAGGTTGATTTCAACCCTGTTCTTTTCGGCGAGATACATCACCTCCATCAAACTGATGACTGAGATCACAAATTCATGTTCACCTTCTCCGGCAGTATCCAGCAGGCGAGCAGCCTTCTTTCCGACTTTGCCGCTACCTGTAAAGTGCCGGACAAGAGCGACGGTATCAAGCAAATAGCGCATATCAGAATTTCCTGGCAAGGATGGAGTTTCCCAGCTGCTGCCTTGCCTCTTGCAGCTCCGCATCCAAGTCGGTAATTTTTTCAAACCCTTTATTCTTCCAAATGCCTTTCAAACTGCACCTGCGCGATTTTGTCCTGCCTGATTCTGGCACGAATGTGTCAATATACGCTTTGATTTTCTCAAGACTGCTTCCGGGAACACGAGACAGGGCGTTGACGATTTCTATTTTTTTCATGGCTGTTGTATTCATTTCAAGCTCCTTATCTTTTTGGGGAGATGTGAAAAGGGTGCTTTTGCCACGTCCGTTTCATTATCACGCGGGGCGGACTAAAAACTCAGTGAACAGGTTGGGCGACAAGACGAACACCGAGAGCGGCGCACACCCGGTTTATTGTGTCAAACCTTGGTTTCGCATTAGGTGTGAGTGCTTTATACAATGCCTCCCTGGTAAGACCTGTGGCCTTTGCGATCTCACTCATACCACGGGCCTTGGCCGCAATGCCCAAAGCGTGTGCAAGCTCGGCGGCATCTCCATCCTCAATCACCATGGTCACATAGGCGGCAATATCTTCTTCGCTCTTGAGTTGCCGGGCCATATCAAACTCAGGCAGATCGGCAATGCGTGTTTTGCGGGACATGGTTTATTCCTCCAATGTTGTGTGGGAACGTAAAAAAAATAACTTCCCGATTTGATCCACTGCTGTAAAATATCCTGTA
>CBFDDU010000099.1:0-13059 GCA_965603655.1 uncultured Candidatus Electrothrix sp.
GCCTGGATGAAGCGGAAAATATTATCGATCAGCAGCAGCACGTCGCGATGCTCGTCGTCCCGGAAATACTCGGCCATGGTGAGTGCCGCGTGGCCTACGCGAAATCGGCTGCCCGGCGGTTCGTCCATCTGCCCGAACACCATCACCATGTTCTGCAACACGCCCGCTGTTTTCATGTCGCGATACAGTTCCTCTCCTTCACGAGATCGTTCGCCGATCCCGCAAAAAATGCTGACACCCTTTTGCTGTCCGATCATGTTGTGAATCATTTCAGTGAGCAATATTGTCTTGCCCACGCCCGCCCCGCCGAACAGGCCCGCTTTGCCGCCGCGTTCCAGCGGCACCAGCACGTCGATTATTTTGATTCCGGTCTCGAAGATCTCGGATTTGGTGGAACGTTGTGTCAGGGCTGGCGGGGATCGATGGACGGTGCGCCATTGGATATCTGTCGGTGCCGGTCCGTGGTCGATGGTGTTGCCGAACACGTCGAACATGCGCGAGAGAATTCCCTTGCCGACCGGCGCCTTTAACGGCCCGCCCGTGTCCTCCACTGCCATCCCGCGCGCAAGACCTTGCGTGGGTGTCAGGGCAATCCCGCGCACATGATGCGCATCCTGCTGCGCCAACACTTCGATGACGATCTGTTGGTCCGCTCCCGTGCGCAGCATCGAGTAGATCGGCGGCAACTGCTCATCAAACCGTACATCCACGACACTGCCGCGTACCGAGACCACTGTGCCGAGATTCGTGGAATGTGCTTGATCCTTCATTCTTGTCCCCTGGTCTCTTGGCTTATTTATGACCGGATTTTTTTGCAGTGTTCCGCTCAGTTCGGCCCATTTTTCATGGTAGCACGGTTACCCTATATTAGCTCTGGATTTCGGAGCCAACTGCTTGTTTTTCTTTGAGGGCGAATCCGCCGGTTCCTTCCGGGCCTGTTTCGGCTGCCAACGCTCCTGCAGCGCAGGCGATCGGCAATCTGCTCAGGGCCCCAATCGTTTTGAAGATAGGCAGAAACTATGTGTTTTATTTCTGAATGTTAAGGGTTTAGGGGGTGATCTGAGCAACGAAATATCAAACAGTTGACTTGTTAGTCGGAGAGCTTCAGTAAGTCATCTGAAAGGGTTGCATGAACATAACTTGTTGATTTTTCGTTTTTGAAATTTCAGCCTTAACGACTTGATCAGTCTGCTCCCCTAAAAACGTAACAGTCAGGTTTTTCCTCTCCTTCAGCAATCCAATACGGTTCAAGGACTCTTTCCGGGTCCCTTTATATGAAAGTGGTCGGCGAAGCTGATCAAGCCTCCCCTCTTTCATGTTTTGTTGTCCCGGTCGGTTGGGCCGGGATGGGGGGGTATACAGAAAACGTCTTGAGCCGAAGCCGTCTACCAGAACACGCACGGTCACCCCGCGCTAACGTGCTGCCTGCGTACGTGCATTTCAGAGGCCGGAATCCGCCGACTTGTTCAACAGCTGCTTCGCGGTCCGGTAGCGCTTTTCCACTTCTTGGCGGTCGTCGTTTTCCGACAGCCCGCCGCGTGCCCCTCGGACGATCATCTTGGCGTGCCGTAACAGGGTGGCGCGGTCCTCCGGCCGATGTGCGAATCCTGCGACCACGGTGATTGTCTCCAGCAGGCGGATGGTCACTGCGGCGCAGGAGCGGCCATACTGCCGGATCTGGTTGAACGCTGCGTCCGTGAGGTCCGAAAACGTGACGACAGGCATAATGACCCGAAGCTGATCCTGAGAATCATGGCAAAAAGGCGACGGCATGTCTCGCTGAACCAGACGACACAGCGCGGAGCCTAGGTGATCCACACACATCATTGCCGTGAACGGGTCATTTATCCCGGGGGAGAGGGCGCGTGCCGCGATCTCGACGAACTGGTTGACCATGAACTCAATGTCCTGTCCAGACGTTCGCTGGTTACCCAGGACAAACGCGGCATTGACCCGGTTCACGAACTGGTCGGTCATCCTGCTTCTCGGCCATATCAACACCAGCGGGCAGCTGGCTACAACATAGTGTCCGGGGCCTCGCTCCAGTCGAATAATGACATCTTCCTGCACGGCCAGAGCCGTCAAGGCATCTGTGTCGATAAACTGGATGTAGCCGTCCCCGGTCGCGCCCAAAGGAGAGGCTTCCCGGGCAAACACCTCCGGGAGAGCGGCATCGGGCGGTTCCGTCGGAATCCCTGCCGTCCCCCGTTCGATGTTTTCCGGGAACATGCGTTCTATCCCCTCGATCAACTCCGTTCCGACCACTGCCACGATTTCGTTGGCCTGGATAGAAACGGACACATGATGGATGAAGTAGATCAACACCCCCACGCTCACCACTGCCAGCAGTACGCCGAGGGAGGCCGACAGGTGGGGGACGAAGACAACCTCATCAGCACGGCGGATGGTGCGCAGGACGAGCAAGCAGTAGAGGAAGGTGGCGATGAACGTGCCGAGTACCGCCTGGGTCGTGGTATCGCGCATGAAATTGCGAAGTAGACGGGGGCCGAGCTGTGTCGAGGTAAGCGACAGGGCAACCAGGGTCATGGAGAAGACTACGCCGGCGATAGTGATCATGGATGCGGCGATGCTCCCCAGCACGGCACTTGTTCCCTCGGCTCCGCCGGTAAATGTCCAGCCCCAGTTACGCTGCACCCAGTTTGTCACTGGCGCATCAAGGGCAACGGTCAGAAAGGCCAACGCTATTGCCCCACCCGCCATGACTGCCGGGAGAAACCAGAAGCTGGAATGAACGCGATCCCATGTTTTGAAAATCTGTGCTCTCATGACGGTTTCACCGTATCCTCTCCAAAATCCAGGGTTACAGGATATTTTCAGGCAGAATTTGAAGCAGTATGCTGAGATTGAGATAATGGATGCCAAGGAGGGCTTTCGTACTTTTGGCTCATACGGTCATTTTGCTCTGTGTGAGAACCACAACCTCGTCGCCTGTTCGGAATGTTGTCTCTTCATCGGCGTGTGCAAACGGTTATTCATTGAAAAGTTTTCTTGTTGAGGGAGCAAAAGGTTGCGCGGTGAGGGGAGGCAGGTGTTTTTCACAAACCCAAAAGTGTAGAGGCCCGGATTCCAGCCCTCTTGCGCGGGCCATTCCACAGCAAGGTCCACCTCTTTTCTGGCCATTGTCCTGATGGTGTAGGTTTTGTCATCCATTGTCAATCTTCTTTAATGGCCTTGTTGTTGCACGACAGAAATATGGAGATGGAAAGGAACTGGATTCGTAAAAAAAATGATCTGCTCACCCTTTCTTCTGTGAATTTGAATCCTTGAAAAAGTTTTCAGCATTGGGGATGCGGAGTTGGCCGGAGAGGAGTTTGGGGAGGAGGGTGTCGCGGAGGGTTGAGAGTTCCCTGATTTGTTCAGATAGTAAGAGCATCTTATTGTAAATCCCTTTTGCTTGCCCATTAAAGAAATCGGTGACTTCATCCGTCGGAACCAAAAATGGGATTGGACGGAAATTCTTTTTGCTGATTTCAAGAAATGTACTACCGTTTGCACGGTCTTTGATAGCTCCCATATTGAAATGCGCCCACAATAATAAATAGATTGGCCCGTATTTCGAGTTTGGCAGCATCGCAATAACACCCTGATTTACTGACACAGGTACATCGCTAATGGCCAAATAGCCAATTGGCGCTCTTGATGACATCAAGACAACGTCTTTTGGTAGTTGTCCCGAGCTAACTTTATTTACCCCGGCATCTGTAAGGTAGCGTGTGGTATCCATCAAGACAATCGAATTGAGTGCTGACATATCTTTAGGGGTACAAAAAGGGTGAACGCCCCCGTCCCAGAACGTCGCATTTTTCGTGCTTGGTGTTGGGCTATGGCTTTTTGTTTTGGGAGAGGCGGGAGAGGTATTTTTAACGCAGAAACAGCCTTGCCACTGAGGTGTTTAATAGTCGTTCCTGTGAAAAATGACTCTAGAGCCTCATTTGCTCCAGACCAAAGAAACCAGTAATGCAAAAAAATGTTATCTAACCCTTTGTGTGGCCTAATTCTATGCAGTGCTTTCTGGATTCTCATCCCTGGAATTTCGTCTTTCCAAATTGCACATCGCCCAGGTTCACCGCCTTCACATACGACTAAATCACCATATTTCAGCCCGTAACGTTCGTGCTCATGTTCTTCGAATCGCATTTGAGCCAAATTCTCAGTATCGAAATATCCCCAGCGAACATTCTTGTTGCCCAAATACGGAAAGAACTCTCCTCGATTTTTCTCTTTATCGAGCATCTTTCCTAAGCAAAGATCAGCATGATCACCAAGGCGCACGACTGGCCACTCATCTTCCATAATCCAACCTTTCCAACGTACCACCTACGCCACACAATCCATTCATCATATTTGCTACCCTGTCCCGAAGGGACATCCGATTAGAGCCCCGTGATTTATCGCGGGGTGGAATCCACGCCATGATCTCGTCGCTCTCGCAGAATAATGTAGGGCGCGAACCTGCGTGTTCGCCCTTATGTGAAGCAGAGCTTCAAGAGAAACCGTTCCCAAGCCGGAGCTTGGGAACTAGGTGAAGGAAAAGAACGCCGGTGCAGAGAGCTGAAGCAAGGACAGCCCGGAGTTTGATCTCACCTCGCCGGAACCTGCTCATCAGCCACGCGGCTTGTTGCGTCGTCTGAATTGGCTTGTTCGGCCTTTTTTGGGTCAAAGATATCAGCAGCAAGTCCCATTGCCTTGGCACGCTCCTTCCATTGTTTCCGTGCTAGAGCACGCATGTCTTCAACATCGTCTGTTTCATCCATAATTTCCATACCCATAATCGTCTCGATTAAATCCTCTAGTGTCACCAGTCCATCCGTCCCGCCATGCTTATTATTGACGACTATAGCGATGTGCTGACGATCCTTAAGAAACCGCTCCAATAAGACTGTTAATGATACCGAATCTGGAACAGTAAGTATTTCACGTTTCAATGTATTGAGTTTTTGATCACCTCGCTTCTGAGCTGCGTTGATCAGAATATCCTCTTTAAGAACAAAACCAGTTATGTTGTCAAGATGCGTCGTGTAGAGCGGCAGACGTGAAAAAGGAATTTGGGTAACTTGTTGCAACGAATCGATAATCTTCATGTCCTCGGGTAATGCCGAGATAACAGTACGTGGTGTCATAATATCGTCCACTTTGAGCGACTCGAATCGGAATATGTTTCGGATAAGCCTTGATTCCTTATCGTGAATATGCCCCGTTTCGACGCCAACCTGAGCCATGGCGATAAATTCGTCTCTACTGAAAATGTGAATATCTTTTCCGTGTGAAATAAGCTTTGTTAGTCTCTCCGAAATCCACACAATGGGATAAAGCAGCACAATCAGGATGTTGAGAAAAGACGAAATTGGACCTACAAGTGTTGTCCAGTAGACGGCTCCTAACGTCTTAGGTATGATTTCGGAAAAAAAGAGGATCAAAAGCGTCATGACAGCAGAAAACAGACCAAACCATGCGCTTCCAAAGACGACTGTCGCTTTGGCTCCGGCACCGATCGCGCCAACCGTATGCGCAATAGTGTTGAGTGTCAAAATGGCTGCAAGTGATTGGTCCACCTTATCTTGTCTCAGTCGTTTTAAAAGCGCGGCATGCTTAGGCCGCCTTTCTTTCTGCCCTTCGATAAATGAAGGCGTAATACTTAAAAGTACCGATTCCGCCACAGAGCAGAGAAATGAAAAAATCAATGCCAGCAGTACATAAATTATTAATAACAGACCATCAGCGTTCATATCTTCAATGCCTCTTGTTGACAATACAGGGTAAAAAGTTTAGTTCGATCATTTTGACGACAATCTTATAGGAAGAGCATGTTTTCATATTGCATGATTGATCAGGATATTAAAAGGGCAAACATGGAAAACAAAGTCGTCATTCTGTCTAAACCAACTCTTAACCATCTTGAATGAAAAGTAAACAAGAAACAGCAATTGACAGGATGAAATGTACTCACCCCCGGTATCACAGGCCAAAATCAGGCCACGCAGTGATGCGGGTTACAGGTCGGGGTCGCGGGGTCGAATTCCATAACCAAGCGATCCAAAAATCAAACCAGCAAAGCGAAAAATATTGACTTCCGTTTACAACTGCTCAATACTACAGCGGAAGAAGCGGTGTTGGGCAAGACTCCTCCTGTTGTGGTAAAATATGGCTTTGCTGACACCATCCGCAAGCTGCGGTCTTAACAAAGAGAAGAGAGAATAATGATAAAAAAAAGTGAGGTTGCGGCAGTGGAGCCCAAGGAAAAGAACGCCAGCGCCGAGAGCGGAGGCAAGGACAGTCCGGAGTTTGATCTCACCTCGTCGGAATGGTACCTGAACCGGGAGCTGACCTGGCTGGAATTTAATCGCCGGGTCCTGCACGAGGGCGAGGATGAACGAACCCCGCTCCTGGAGCGGATTATGTTTCTGTCCATTGTCGGCGGCAACCTTGACGAATTTTACATGAAGCGGATCGGCGGCCTGAAGCAGCAGGTCGGGGCCGGGGTGCGCAAACTGACCGTAGACGGTCGTACGCCGGGTGAGCAGATTGATGAATGTCATGCGGTGGTGCGCAGCATCCTGGTGAAAAAGGAGCAGTTGGAACAGGAACTACTTGCTAAACTCTCTGAGCAGGGTATCCGGATTGTCAGGTATCAGGAGCTGGACAAGGACCAGCAAAAGGAGGTAGATAATTATTTTCAGGAGAACATCTATCCGCTTCTGACCCCGCAGGGTATGGACCCGGCTCATCCCTTTCCCTTTATCTCCAATCTATCCGTCAACCTGCTGGTCGTGACCAAATATCAGCATGATGCTCACCTCTTTCTGAATCGAATCAAGGTGCCCACCGGAGTGGGTATTCCCCGCTTTCTTCGAGTGGGGGAGGGGCATCTCTATATCCGTTTTGAAGACCTGATCGCCAATAATCTGACCGTGGTTTTTCCGGGCCTGGTCATTGATTCCTGTGCCTTTTTTCGGGTCACCCGCAATGCCATTACCGAGCAGGACGGAGCCAATGCCAATGACCTGCTGGCCGTGATTGAGACGGCTCTGCGCAATCGCAAGTTTGCCGAGATTGTCCGCTTGGAAGTGGATGCTGATATGTCGGCGCTTCATCGGGGAATGCTAGCTGCTGAACTGGGTATTGATGAGGAAAAGGATGTGTTCACTGTGGAAGGCATTATCGGGAAACGGGATCTTTTTGAGATTGCCTCCATTGATATCCCGGAATTTCATTACCCCCTGCATCAGCCCTTTGATCATTCCCGTCTTTCTGGAGATTCGCCCAATATTTTTCATATCATCCGGGAACAGGGGGCCATCCTGCTCCAACATCCCTACGAGTCCTTTGACAGCTCTGTGCAGCGTTTTCTCCGGGAGGCCAGCTGTGATCCTAAGGTCCTGGCCATTAAAATGACCCTGTACCGCACCTCGGCAGGTTCCCGGATTATTCCCTATCTGCTGGATGCGGCCCAGAACGGTAAGCAGGTGGCGGTGGTGGTGGAGCTTATGGCCCGCTTTGATGAGTCTGCCAATATTCGTTGGGCCGAGCATCTTGAAGAGGCGGGGGTCCATGTCACCTATGGCGTGGTCGGTCTGAAGACCCATTCCAAGGTCATCTTTGTGGTGCGCAGGGATTTTGATGGCCTGCGTCGTTATGCTCATATTGGGACAGGGAATTATCATGCAGGCACGGCCAGGATCTATTCCGATCTGGGCCTGCTGACCAGTGATCGGGTGATTGCTCAGGACCTCACCGAGTTGTTTAATTATCTGACCACCGGCTATGCGCCGGAGAGAAATTACCGCAAGCTCCTGCCCTCACCCAGGGTGCTGAAAAAGGCCCTGCTGGCAAAAATAGAGCGGGAAATTGCCACCCAGAGCAATAAGAATCCAGGAAAAATCCAGTTCAAGACCAATGCCTTGGAGGATAAGGATATCACGGCGGCCCTGTACAGGGCTTCAATGGCCGGGGTGCAGGTGGATCTGTTGATTCGTGACACCTGTCGACTCCGGCCCGGTATTCCCGGCCTGTCGGAAAATGTCCGGGTTGTCTCCATTGTGGGCAGATTTCTGGAGCATACCCGTATCTATTATTTTCAGAATAATGGTGAGGAAGAGTATTTTATCGGTTCTGCTGATATCATGAAGCGTAATCTGGAGGGCCGGGTGGAGGTGATCACTCCGGTAGAGCCGGAGGAGCTGCGCAAGGAGTTGCGGGAAATTCTTGACGTGCAGCTTGCTGATCAGCGCAGTGCCTGGGAAATGCAACCGGACGGCAGCTATATCCAATGCACCGGCGCGCACAAGAAGGGCTGTCATGAAATCTTGATCAAGAAGGCGGAGAAACGCTTATCCGATGCCCAGGCGTTGTGCAGCTTGGAGCAGAAAAGGCTTGTGAAGCGGAAGAAGGGGCAGCGGAAGAAATGAGAGAATCGTAGAAAATAAAGAGAGATGAAAAATAATAACGTACTCGTCACTGGCGGCGGTGGATTTATCGGGCTTGCTCTGGTGCAGGAGCTCTGTCGGCAGGGCAGGGCAGTTCGGGTTTTGGGCAGGCATCGGTACCCTGCTGCTGAAGCAGTCGGCGGGATTTCTCTGCAGGGGGATATTCGAAACCTGGAGGCTGTGCAACGGGCCGCAGTCGGTTGCGACACGGTCTTTCATGTGGCGGCCAAGGCCGGGATCTGGGGATCTTTCCACGAGTATTACTCTGTCAATGTCCTGGGCACCTTGAACGTGCTGGCAGCTTGCCAAAACTTGGGGGTCGGAAATCTGGTGTATACCTCAACCCCGTCCGTGGTCTTTGACGGTCATGACCTAGAAGGAGCAGATGAAACGCTGCCGTATTCTTCCAAGCCGCTCTGTGCCTATGCTACCACCAAGATCCTGGCAGAACAGCATGTGCTGCGGAACAACTCAGCGGAGCTGCGAACAGCGGCCATCCGCCCGCACCTCGTTTGGGGGCCGGGTGACACCAATCTTATTCCCCGGCTCATGACCCGTGGCCGGGAGCAAAGCCTGCGTATTGTCGGGGACGGGAAGAACCAAGTGGATATCGCCTATATCGATAATGTGGTGCATGCCCATCTGCTGGCAGCGGAAAATTTAGCGGGTGAAGGGACTGCTGCTGGTCATGCCTTTTTTATCGGGCAGCAGGAACCGGTGCAGCTCTGGCCGTGGATTAACGAGCTCTTTGCCAGGATGGAGGTGCCTCCGGTCACGGCCCAGGTCGGCTTAGGGACGGCAAAGGCGGTCGGTTGGCTGCTGGAAATGGGGGCTGGGCTTTTAGGGGCTAGTCAGGAACCCAAGATGACCCGTTTTTTGGCGGAACAGTTGGCCATGTCTCATTGGTTCAGCAGGAAAAAGGCGGAAACCCTGTTGGGATACCGAGAAAAGGTGTCGACAGAGATCGGAATGGAACGCTTGATTGCGTGGTTACGGTAGGAGCAGAGATAGTTTTTTTGGGGTGCTTTGTTGTAATTCTGCTGTAACAGCACGGCGAATGGCCTGATAAGGACAGGAGCCGTTCCCCTTTTGTCATAAATATGGTATGTCTCCTCTTGCTGTAAAAGTAATTATGCGGTTCTGCTCACTGAGCGTATATCATCAAGAGGACTTCTCCGGGCGCATTGAGACGAAACAAAAAGCGTAAGCGATGGAGTCCATAATCTACAAGGAAATATATCATGGCGGACGGAAAAGAAAAAAAAACAGATAACCAGAAAGATGCTCCGATCAAGGTAAAGCTCCTTGAAGGAACGGCAATGAAAAATATGGGTAAAAAAGAAAAAAAAGATCGCTGTGCTGTATGGATAAAAAAGGACACGCTGGATTATGAAATCGAGCTGAAGAGCATGCAGGTTGAACTGATGAAGCTGCAGAAACATATGAAGGCCACCGGTATGCGAGTGTTGGCCATTTTCGAGGGGCGTGACGCAGCTGGCAAGGGAGGAACTATTAAGCGGATCACCGCCTTTCTCAATCCCCGCAATACCCGGGTGGTGGCCTTGTCAAAACCCAGTGATACCGAGATAACCCAGTGGTATTTTCAGCGCTATGCCCCACATCTTCCGGCAGCTGGCGAACTGGTGCTTTTTGATCGCTCCTGGTATAACCGGGCCATGGTTGAGCCGGTTATGTCCTTTTGCACGGATGAGCAGCATAAACGTTTTCTTAAAGATGTCCCTTTGTTTGAGCAGATGCTGGTCAAGGACGGTATCAAGCTGTTTAAATTTTATTTTTCTGTTTCCAAGGAGGAGCAGGCTCGCCGCTTTGAGTCCCGAAAGCATGACCTTCTCAAGCAGTACAAGCTGTCGCCGGTGGATAAATTGGCTCAGGAGCTCTGGGATAAGTACAGCGTGAAAAAATTCCAGATGCTTAATGAGTCCAACCGCACCCTCACCCCGTGGACTATCATCCGCTCAGACAACAAGAAAAAGGCGAGAATTAACTGCATGAAGCATATTCTTTCCAATATCGAATATGAAAACAAAATAGAGTCGGAAAAGCTCACCTCAGATACCGAGATTGTTATCTCAGGGATTGAGGAGATTAAGCATATGGAAAGAAACCTTTTTCAGCCCAAACAGCTTAGAGGATAGGACTGCTTGCTTGACAAAGACGAGGACTGCTCTGTACAATCAGAGCAGTTGCTGCGGCGTTGGCAGAAAAAACAACACAGACCAACCTGGGGAAGATCCAATGGTTACAATTAGCTTTTTCTTTTGGACACTTGTTGCGCTGTTCGCGATTATCGGCTCAATGCGTGGTTGGGCAAAAGAAATGCTTGTCACGTTCAGCCTCGTTATGGCCTTATTTGTCATGCAGGTCGCGTTAACCCATGTCGGGCCGATAAAAAAACTATGGGATGCTATGGAGGGTTCGACCCAGTTCTATGCAGCCTCCTTGGTTATGATCCTGTTTGCTCTTTTTGGCTACCATACACCCAATGCCGAGAGGGTGAATAAGAACCTGGCTCGGGATAATAAGAGCGCGGCCCGGCATTGGTTACAGGATATGATGTTAGGTGGTATATTGGGTGCTGGTAACGGATATCTCTTGGTGGGGACTCTCTGGTTTTTTCTTGATACGGCGAAATATCCTGTTCCTGAATGGGTCTTAACACGGCCCATTGAGGGAGCTCCTGCAGGGGACGCAGCCTTAAAACTCCTGGAGTGGCTGCCTCCGGTCTGGCTGGACGTGCCGATTATCTATTTTGTTGTGGCCGTGGTCTTTACCTTTGTTATCATTGTGTTGGTCTGAAAAAAAACGTCTTGTCTACATGCCCAGCTCCCGGAGGATCTGTTCATTACTGGTCCATTTTTTTTTGACCTTGATCCAGAGCTTGAGTTGCGCCTTGCAGCAGAGCAGCTTTTCGATCTCTTTGGTCGCTGCCTTACGAATTTCTCCTAACATCTTTCCTTGCTTGCCGATAATAATTCCTTTTTGTGACCCGCGCTCAACCAGGATGGTGGCGTGAATGATCACCGGTCCGCCTGTTGGATTTTCTTTGAACGAATCAATCAGCACGGCGGTTGAGTAGGGGATCTCCTGCCGGGTGCGTAAAAAGACTTTTTCTCGAATCAGTTCAGCCACAATGAAACGCTCTGTGGCGTCGGTGGGTATATCGTTTGGATAATACTGCGGTCCTTTTGGCAGGTGCTCCACCAGGGTCTGCAAGAGGATGTCTGTCCCGTCCCCTGCCAAGGCGGATATGGGCACCACTGCGTTAAAGGGGTGTAGCGAGGTGAACCGTTCCATCATGGGGAGGAGCTGTTCTTTGGCCAGTAGATCCACCTTGTTTAAGGCCAGAACAGCCGGGCATGGTATTTTGCTGAAATAGTCTTTGTATTCTGCAAATCGTTTTTCCGTTTTCTTTGGATTTCCGGCCAAGGTATGGAGGTCCTGAGCATCAACCAGAAACAGGACAGTATCCGCCTCGGTCAGGGTGTCCATGGCAATGCGCACCATCTCCTGATTCATCATTTCCTTGGCCTTGTGCAGGCCAGGGGTATCCAGCATGATCATTTGGTAATCAGTCCCGGTCACAATGCCCAGAATACGGTTGCGCGTGGTTTGGGGTAGGGGCGTGACAATGGCTATCTTCTGTTCTAGATACCTGTTGAGCAGGGTGGATTTACCGGCATTGGGTGGACCGATAACCGCAACCACACCGGAGCGGTGTTTTTTTGGGGTGGATTGGTCCATAGGCGAGGTATTCATCGTTGGGCATTTCCTTGGCAATAATTAACAGGCTGGTGTTTCCAGCCGGTACTTTGGCCCCAATGTACCTATGGGTTTTCCGGTATGCAAGTTCTTTCCTGCTTTTTCTTGATTCTGAGAGAATTAATTTCGTAAAACCTTTGTTTCTTTATCATGTTATTTGTATACTCAAAGAAAGTGAATCTTTGCTGCTGGGGATCGGAATCCAGGGAATATGTAAAATATACAGGCATCCTTTGACAGACCGGAGTCAGATTGATATTGTTGTCACCTGAAATTTCTTCCGAACTCTTTCGGCTGCTTGGAAGCCGGTCTTATATATTTCTTTTACTCTATGACAATGATACCTCCCGGAACTATTATCGAATATCTTGACAGCGGACGTTTTATCTGTGCCCTTGTTCTACAGGACAGTAATAACCGTCTGCGCCTCTTTAACCAGAACGGACGAGAAATGAATCTGCCTCTATCTCGTGTGGTCACGACCTCCAAAATAAAGCATCTGATTGACAGTAGCCGCGAAGATCGTATTACCCTGCTCAAGGAGATGGCTACAATACGGGCCGCTCTGACCGACGTTATTCCGCTGGAAGAAATCTGGGAGCTGGCCAGCGAAGAAGAGAACGAGGCATTTCCGGCTGACTTTCTTGCAGAGCTGTCTTTTGGAGAAAATTTAACAGATGATCAATCGGCGGCCTTTCTTCGGGCCGTGTTTATGGATCGTTTTTTCTTTAAATATAAAAACGATATGGTTAATGTTCACACCCCGGAACAGGTGGAACAGCTTCGCCATCAGCGGCAGAAGGAAAAAGAGAAAGAGGCGATTCTGACCACTGGT
>CBFDDU010000100.1:0-13026 GCA_965603655.1 uncultured Candidatus Electrothrix sp.
TTGGGATAGTGTGGCGAAGGCTGCATAAAAAACCGCACTTTTAATCACACCCATGGAAAACAGAAAATCAAAAGGGTCGGACTCGATTGATTTCAGTCGCCCCGATCTAATGGTAAGGAGAGCTGCATGTAATGCGGCTCTCCCTGATCAGATCATTATGATGATGACTCCGATCTCGACCTCCCTCCCCTTTTCGCTTTATGCTGTTGATTCCACTTGGTGACAACATATAAATCTTCAACTTTTGCCCTCGCCCAAGGTGTTCTTCGGAGGAATTTAAGACTGGAGTTTAGCGTAGGATTGATGAGAAAGCATCGTATCCTTGTCCAATCGCCCAATTTTTCCCAGCCGTAACAATCAACAAGGTAAGTAACCATGTCCTTTAAAGTCACACCGTGCAAGGGGTCGTTATTTTGTTCTTCATTCATAAGGAGGGCTATTTGTTTTTTTGTAGAAGAAAAGCTCTCTGTTGTTTCCTTTGCCGGTAGAAGCGCGATAAGGGGAGAGCGATAAAAGTCTGTATGTCAGCGTATAACGTATAGCGAACCGTTAAACGTCATGCTCTATTTGGGGCTAAATTCCTTTCTTGTATTGAATGTCTGTTGTGGGATGAAGGCTTTGTCTGAGGTTCTTTGCTGCGTCGACATTGCCGTTAAGATGATTCTTGAAAAGTTGCAGCAATGTTGCTGTATCCACTTCTATGTTGGTATTGGTTCTAATATTTCTTAAATCAATAAAGAAACTGGAAAAAAGATTCGGCACATCTGTAACAATATCTGTATTTAAAAAATTAACCTCGTTATAGATACGATGATAGTTTCCTTTTGCCTTTTCAAGAAAAAGAGTCTCCCCCTTGAGATTCTTGATTGATGAAGTTTTCTCACACTGTTGTATGCAGTGAGCATCAATCGTCTCTTTATGACATCCTGTAACCTGATGAAACAGGCATTGCCTGCTCGTCACCAGGGTAATCGGGTGATAGATACTGTAGTACAGTTTGAAATCATCAGGCTTTTTGATGCCCTTTATCTGGATTTTACTGATCTCGTTTGAAATAAACGCACCAGAGCAGTTGAACTTTTCTTTTAAACATAACAGACTAAAGGAATTAACAATATTCAACGTGGGGCCTGCTATCCAAGCAATGCCCTTGCGAGAGGCTTCGTAAGCTATTCCGGTATTATCTGTTACAATATGTTGAGGTCGTTGAGGCTGTAGCTGGTGCAAAAACTCTACGGCATCATCGTAGTCTTCTCCGATCAAAACCGAGGGGAACCAGGGGATTATATTGTTTTCCGTGAAAATTTCGCTGAGCTCAGCGCATGTATTTTTAAAACGCTGAGGAAGTTGAAAATATATATCTGCTGCAATTTCATTGCTCCTGATCAGACGGGTCAGATGATGCAGGTCCTTTGGTGACGAGATGAGCAGAGAAAGCGTGGGTTGTCTGCTGAGGTTCTGCGGCTTTTTCAAGAGAGGGACATCCACAGGGGCAAAAATTTCTTTTGAACCATTGACGATGGATACAATTTTCTTTTGTATGGAAGTGAGCTCTTTAAAAGGTATAAAAAGATCGTCTTGAAGATGTTCTCCATCTATATGCTGAATGAAATACGCTGTATCATTGAAGGCTTTAAATCTTTCTAAGAGTATTTCAATATTGAGACCTTGCGCAGATTGCCTACTCTTTTGGACAAGGTTGTCTGAAAGAACAGTAAATGACGTGTCGGGTGTTTGTACAGCTATTTTTAAAGGTGAACCAACCTCCCCTGAAACAGTGAGTGTTACAGGTGCTTTTGCGATGCTTAATCCTGCAATTTTCTTTTGAACCGTCTGTATTATTGCTGTTTTCAGATCATAGAGTTCTTTCTTAGCCTGTTGTATGTTTTCATCCGTGCAACCGCCTTTTATTTCTGCACGACGTATTGCCGAATTATCCCGTGAATTATCAATAAACATGTTTTTATTGATATCGCCAGCTAAAAAGCCGTTTGAAAACTCGCGGTTAAAGACCTGGTGGAGCTCATCTTTATCCGCAATGAGCTTATCATGTTTATAAAGCCTGAGGAGTTGTTTTTTCCAAGCCTTGACCACCGTATAGACGTAATGAAACTTTTTTATTCTTCCTTCAATCTTAACCGAGTCAACCCCGGCATCAGCCAGTTCCTGGAGATCAGCATAGGCTGAATTATCTTTCAGATTAAGGGGGAAGTCTTTTCCTACAGCTGTCGTTATATATTGATCTCGACACGGTTGACTGCACCTGCCCCGATTTCCTGATTTTCCTCCATGCACAGAACTGAAATAACAAAGTCCTGAAAAAGAGATGCAGTACGAACCGTGGACAAAGACTTCCGTTAACATATTGTTTTCATGTCCAACAGAAGCTAATGATTGTATCTCGTGAAGGCTAAGCTCCCGTGAGAGATTAACTCGGGTGGCCTTGAGTTTGCTTAAAAATTTTATCTGGCCTGCATTATGGGTTGTCAGCTGGGTGGAGGCATGGATGTTAAGCCCTGGGAAATATTTCGCGAGGAGATACAACATGCCAAAATCCTGAACAATGACGCCATCAATCTTGGTCTTGACTAATTTGTTGAGTAAACGGATAAGGGTCGGAATCTCGCTCTCAACTATAATGATATTAAGGGTGAGGAAAACCTGACAATCATTTGCATGGGCCAGTCTTAAGATCCCCTGTAAATCTGCAAAAGCTATATTTTGAGCCCGGTTTCTTGCATTAAATTTATCAAGGCCACAGTATATGGCATCTGCCCCGGCTATAATTGCGGCTTTTATGCAATCAATGTCTCCTCCTGGGGCGAGTAATTCAATGTTCTTGGTCATCAGGCCCGGCTCTGCTCGGCACTATCGGTAACGAACAGCACCTGGTTCAAAGAGGCGGCTTCGTAGGCAAAGGCATCATGCGCCGCTGCTTGGAAGACATTTTTACATTGATCAATCAGGATCATTTATTTATCACGCTATTCAGGGAAAGGGAGAAAAATTGATATGTTAGCAGACAGGGTTCTGGGGGTAAGGATTTCCTGTGCAAGGGTAACAGGAATGAAATCCTCTTGTCAACAAGCCGTTGCATGTCGTTCTAACAGGCTGACCGCAAAATCTTCCAATCTTTGCCAAAGGCAATGCTGCATCACGCATAATTCCTGTTAATAGAGGGCAGCCTGCTGTATACTGACACCCATCAAGCTCTCAGCTGCATCTGAACAAAAAAAGAATAACCAATCAGGAGAACCCCGCATGGCTGCACGAAAAAAGAAATCCAGTTCGCTGAAAAGTACTGTCACCACCCTCCTGATCATCCTTGTTGCCGGGGCGTTCCTGATCTTTAAAGGCAACACGCCGGAACTTCTACGGGAGTATATTCCGCCCGACCTTCATACGGTTTTCTATCCTGAACAAAACAGCGGCGGCAGTGTCGCTATCAACAATCTGCCTGCAACAGAAGGCAACAGCACAATCACCTCTTTTTCCACCTCCAAGACACGGCTCAAAAAGCTCTACGTCAAAGCCGGATACTTCACCACCTTCTACTGCGGCAGCAGTTATGACGAAGACTTCACGCTTGACCATAGCACCAGCGGCTTTCATTTCCGCAAGAACGAGGCCAGATCCAACCGGGTCGAATGGGAGCATATCGTCCCAGCAGAAGCCTTCGGCCAGAGCTTTGTTGAGTGGCGTGACGGCCATCCTGACTGTGTGGGTAGCAAGGGTCAGTCCTACGCAGGCCGCAGGTGTGCAGAAAAAGCCAATGAGCAGTTTAAGCTGATGCAGGCGGACATGTATAACCTTGTCCCGGCCATCGGTGAGGTCAATGGCGACCGCAGCAATTATAGCTATGCCATGCTGCAAGGCGAGCTACGTGAGTACGGCAGCTGCAATGTGGAAATTGAAGACCAGAAGGTTGAGCCGCCGGATGAAAAGTTCGGTGACATCGCCCGCACATACATGTATATGGAATCCGCCTACCAGCGCGGGGTGATTTCCGGGAAGAACGTCAAGCTCTTTGAAGCGTGGAACAGGATGGACCCGGTGGATAAGCAGGAGTGTGAGCGTGCCCGGCTGATTGAAAAAATCCAGGGCAACAGGAACATGATCGTGGCCAATGCCTGTCAGGAGGCCGGGTTGTAATGCTTGCCGGGGTTGTTGATTGCCCTTGAAATAAATGAGACGGCACAGTGGATAGAAAGAAGCTCAAGGGGAGATTAAAGCAATTAAGCAAAGGGGCGCAACAGCTTGTCGCATCACCACAGAACGCGTTGGGTAAAATGAAGCGGCGTCCGAAAGAATCCCTGACCAATCCCTCGGAAAAAACAGGGTTGCCCCCTGGTTCCTTTGTCCATGTGGGTGATTTCTGTCAGTTGGAAACCGTTATTCATAAGGTGACCTATAAGGGAGAAACGGTTGAACAGGAAAGAATCGGGGAGCCGGAGCAACTGGCCGGGTTCGACGACAGCGACAGCGTGACCTGGATAACCGTGGAAGGGTTGTCCGACGTTGATCTGGTTGAACAGATAGGGACAATGGCAGGCATCCATCCGCTTGTTATCGAAGATATCCTCACTACCCATCAACGGCCCAAGTTTGAGGCGTACGACTCCTATCTTTTTATCGTCACCAGTAATCTCAATGCGGAAAGAGATGAGGAGAAGGAAGAGCTGGACGTGGAACACGAGCAGATCAGCCTACTGATTCTTGCCCATGCCGTGTTTGTTTTCAGGGAACGGAGTGATGATCTCTTTCAGCCGTTGATCCGGCGCATCAATATGCGCAAAGGAAAGATACGGAGCCTGGGCACGGATTATCTGGCCTATGCCCTCATCGACATTCTTGTTGATCAGCTCTTCCACCTGACGGATATCGTGGATGATACCATCACTCTGCTGGAAGACCGGCTCCTGTTCTCCGAGCCGACCAAGGATATGCCGGTGACCATCCAGCAGCTCAAGCGAGAAACTATCTTTATCAGAAAGCATATCGTGCCCATTAAAGAACTCACCGGGGCCATCCTGCGTAGCGATTCACAGCTGATTCATGCGCGGACCAAGATCTATTTTCGCGATGTCTCGGATCATGCCCTGCGGCTCAGCGAAGCAGTGGAATCCTATCGGGAACTGCTGGCTGGCCTGTCCTCGCTCTATATCTCCGGCCTCAGCAACAGAATGAATGAGGTCATGAAGGTGCTCACCCTCTTTGCCTCGGTTTTTATCCCGCTGACCTTTTTAGCCGGTATCTACGGCATGAATTTTGAGTACATGCCGGAACTCCACTGGAGATGGGCCTATCCGACCCTCTGGGGATTTTTCTTTGCAATTCCGGCTGGTCTATTTTGGTATTTCAGGAAGAAAAAATGGCTTTGAGATTTTTCGAGGCCGAACATGGGAATCTTTTGGGGCACCTCTTGAAGAATATGGATTATCCACCAAGAGCCCTGTGATTTATCGCGGGGGTTTTCTTAACATCGGAAAGCAAAGCGGGATGCGCCTGGCGGCACATCCCGCTTTTTTGTTTGTTTACTTATCGCTTCTTCAACGAAAGCAGCGGGCTAGCAATAAATACCGAAGAATAGGTACCCACAAGCACACCGGCCAACAGGGCAAAAGAGAAATCATGGATTGCTGAACCACCGAAGAAGAATAGGGCAGCCAGGACCAGAGAGGTGGTCAGTGAGGTGACCACGGAACGGCCCAACACATCGTTGATACTGATGTTGATGATCTCATTAAAGTCTTTCTCATGAAAGCGTCCCATATTTTCCCGGATCCTGTCAAAGACAACCACCGAGTCATTCAGGGAATAGCCTGCCAAGGTGAGCAGGGCCGTAACCAGAAGTAGGTTCACCTCCACATCAATTATCCAACAGATCCCCAGCACCACCAGCACATCGTGGAAGGTGGCTGCCGCAGCTGCTAAGCCGAAGCTGAAGTCAAAGCGGATAGCCAGGTAGAGCAGCACACCGATCAGAGAAATGACAATGGCCTCAATGGCCTTATTCCGCAGGACATTAGACACCGAGGAGCCGATTTCCGACTGGCTCTCCAGTACGAAGGTATTGCCTTGCTGCTCGGCCAACACCGTTGTAATTTCATCACCCAGATGACCGACCGTGTCTTCTGTCTTTTTCACCTTCACAATCAAGCGATTTTCACCGGTCACCTGCTGGAGATCCACAGAACCGAAATCACCCTTGTTCAGCGCAGCCCGAATGGGGTCCAGCTGAAAGGGTTGCTCTGCCTTGTACTGCAACAGCGAACCACCGGAGAAATCCACCCCAAGATTGGCCTTGCCAAGCAGGATCTCAACAAAGGCCACGGTTCCGAAAATCACCATCAGCGCTGACAGGATAAAGGCGATTTTTCGCATCCCCATGAAATTAAAATTGGGTTTTTTGACAAATTGGAGAAATTTGAGCTCATGTATTTTTCTCCGACCGCTGAACATCCATTCGTAGGCCAGACGGGTGCAGAACAGGACGGCAAAAAGGTTGAATATGATACCCAGAGACAAGGTGATAGCAAAACCCTTGATCGGGCCGGTACCGAAGAGAAACAGGGCCAGAGCCGTAATCAGGGTAGTAACCTGGGAGTCGACAATGGACGAGAAGGCCTTGCCAAAACCGGTATCCACCCCGGATCGGGCTGATTTACCCAGGGAAAATTCTTCCCGCATCCGTTCAAAGATCAGGACATTGGCATCCACCGCCATACCGATAGAGAGAATGATACCGGCAATACCGGGCAGGGTCAGGGTGGCCCCGAGCATGGCCAAGCCAGCAAAGAGGAAGAGGATATTCAGGCCCAAGGCCAGGTTGGCAATGACCCCGGAGAGTCGATAATAGATAACCATGAAGATCAGGACCGACAGGGCCCCGAACAGGCCGGACATAAGCCCTTTGTTGATGGAGTCCTGTCCTAAGCTAGCGCCGACGGTCATGTTTTGGATGATCTCAACCGGGGCGGGCAGGGCACCAACCCGGAGGACGATGGCCAGATCACTGGCCTCTGTATGGGTGAAGCTCCCAGAGATCTGGGCTGAACCGCCAAGGATTCGTTCGCGGATAACCGGGGCGGAGCGTATCACCCCATCCAGGACAATAGCCAGCTGCCTATTGACGCTGGCCTCGGTAATATCGGCAAAGGTATCACTGCCATCACTGGTGAGGCTCAGGCTGACCAAGGGCTCGTTAAAGGTGCCGCCGTAGCCGACCCGGGCATCCTTGACCATGTCACCGGTCATGAGCACCGGGCTTTCCAGCAGGACCGGTTTCTTGTTTTCTTTTTTGGGGTTTTGCTCATCCACAATAAGCTGGAAGGCAATCTCTGTTCCCTTGGGTAGGCTGGCCTGGAGGCCTAGGTTAAGCTGTTTGAGCTGCTCAGCATCACCACCTTCCCGCCATTGGCCAGCAGCTTTTGCCTGATCAACCAGCTCCTGCAGGTTCACACTCTGCTGGGAAACCAGCTTGAACTCCAGCTGGGCCGTACTCTTAATCAAGTCTTTTGCCCTTTCATGGTCTTTAATACCGGGCAGCTGGACCACGATCTCATCTTCCCCCTGTCGGACGATGACCGGGTCACCGACGCCGAATTGATCGACACGGTTTCTGATAATCTCCAGGGATTGGTCAACAGCGTTCTGACGAACAAAGTCGATCTTATCCTGGGTCAGTTTCAGCGTGATGCGGGGAAAGCTGCCTGCTTCCGACTGTACATCAATGTCCAAGTCCTGAAAATCTTCTTTGATAATTTCATTGATCTCCTCCAGAACACCAGTGTTGGGCAAGGTGAAAATAACCTGGGCAGGATTGGGAGAGTCTAGCTGCACTGCGGAGATGTTTTTCTTTGCCAGGCCTTTTTTCAGGTCCTGAGCAGAAAGACCAAGGGAGTTGGCAACCGCCTTGTCCAGATCAACCCGCAGCACCATATGGACACCGCCCTGAAGGTCGAGACCGAGTTTCAGCCCTTGCGGAGCCAGATATTTTCTCCACCAATCCGGCGAATCCTTGTAAAAGGACGGCACAATGGTCATGGCGGAAAAGAGGATGAGGGTAAAAAGCAGCCCGATCTTGAGTTTCAGGTTGGTATTCATGGATGTCTTCCCAAGTAAACGAATAATATTTAACGTGGATGAACGAATCGATTTAATCTGCAATTCAATCTGCTGAAAGGGCTAAACCCTGTGTTCGCCCTTTTACACCGGGCAGGCACAGGGACCTGCCCCTACATCGCGTCCCCGATGCCAGATGACGAGAAAATATTCAGGAATATACGTCAGGGAGGGATATCTTGCAACGTCGGGAATACATTTTTTCTTTGTTTCTCCGTATTCGGCGCAAAAATTACTCTGCCGGAGGCGGAAAATGCTCTGTCGACGCCGGTTGAAATCGTTTTCTGTTGATCGCTGCTGCCATGCAGGCAGCCCCGAAGCCGTTGTCGATATTGACCACAGCCATCCCGGAAGCGCAGCTGTTGAGCATGCCAAGTAGGGCTGAAAAACCGCCTGCCCCGGTTCCATAGCCAATGGAACTGGGCACGGCGATCACCGGTGCCGGGGTCATACCTGCCACCACTGAAGGCAAAGCCCCTTCCATGCCAGCCACCACAATCAGGGCAGAGGCCTGTTGGAGCCGTTCTCCGTGGGCCAGAATTCGATGGATGCCGGCGACTCCGGCATCGTACAGGGTATCGACCTCATGGCCGAAATATTTGAGACAGAGTCGGGCCTCCTCGGCAACGGGCATATCCGAGGTGCCTGCTGTTACCACCATCACGGTTCCTCTGCTGATGTTTTGAGGGATATACTCTTCGTTACCAGTCAGCAAGCGGGAGGGCTCGTGGTACCTCATTCCCTGAATCTGGGCGCAGACCTGCTCTGCCTTGGCCGGGTCAATGCGGGTGGCCAGCACCACGGTTGGACGCTTGAGCATGGCTTGGAGGATTTCTACCAGCTGGTCAACGGTTTTATTTTCACCAAAAACAGCCTCTGGAAGTCCGGTGCGGAGAATACGATGATGATCTAGTTGGGCTGAATCCAATACTTCAACCGGGGGTAGGCGTATTTTTTTCAGGGCCTGTTCTGGGTTTATTCTTCCGTTTTTCACCCGTTGCAGTAAAATGAAAAGTTCTTGTTCATTCATAGATTCACGTTCTGTGGTAAGATGGCATAATCGGCAAGACAGCTGTAAGAGATAATTGACTCTGTCCACCCATCAATAAAAAATATGTTGCCTCTTCAGCCCCTCCTGTTTAAAAAAGGCGAATTTCAAGGCCCATGTAACTATTATCCTTGTGCTCTTTAAAGGTATGCGTGTAAGTATATAAGCATAATCAATAATCATTCTTTGACCGCTTTACCATGAAAATATTCAGCGAAAAAAATATCGGCAAACTGATTATCCTTAATTCAAGTCTGGTTGCTCTGCTGATGTGGTTGGGAATTGTGGCCCATACCTTTTGGGATTCTGAAATTAATCTCAAAATGGAACTCCTCCAGATGGAGGAGGACTATATAAAAAATAAAAAGATTAGTGTACGCGAGTCAGTGCTTGATTTTATCCGCAGCATAGATATGCGGGATAAGACGACCAGTTCCATGTTGCGACGCACCCTGAAGGATCAGGTGGAGCAGATCCACTCCATTGCTCTGCATTTATACCGGCAGAATGCCGTAACAATGGACAAGGATACGTTAGAAAAGCTGATTATCGAGGCGATTCGACCGATTACCTTTAATAATGGTCGTAATCACTTCTTTATCCGTTCCATGTCCGGTATCACCAAGCTCTGGCCCCCTGACCCTGAGCAGGAGGGGAAGAGTATTTATCATAACAGTAATGAAAACAGATTGCAGGTTTTCAATAGCATGTTTGCCACTGCCCGGCATCACGATAGCGGGTTCAATGAATATCTCTGGCCCAAGCCGGGAGAGGATCAGGACAAGCTTTATCAGAAGATAGCTTATGTGAAATATTTTGAACCCTTTGATTGGTATATCGGATCAGGTGATTATCTGGTTGAGGTTGAACGTGATGCCCAGCAGCATGTTACGAATATAATTAATCAGCACGCTAGCCGGACAGATGACGAGTACATGTTTATTTTGGATCTCCGGAGCATGAAGGGTGGCAAGAAATTCGCCACTATGCTGGTGAATCCCAATCAGCCGGACCCCTTGAATAATATCCTCAGTGATGAGTATCAGGACACCCAAGGGGAAAAATTTCGGGAAAAATTTCTCAACGGTCTCAAAGAACATGGCGAAGTCTTTGTCAAGTATCGAGATCAAAAGCCCGGGACCGATGAAGTTCGCCCCAAGATGTCCTATTTTAAACTCTACCCGAAATGGAGTTGGATTATTGCCAGAGGATTTTATTTTGACGATCTGATTGCTCAAATAGATCGACTCAAGGAGCAGCATAAAAAGCTCTTTCGCGAAAAGATCCGGATTTCTCTTGCTATCTTTTGCTTTATTCTCTTAGGTGCTCTCTGTATCTCCCTACTTTTTTCCCATAAAGTTCGAACGCTCTTTCTCTCCTATCGTCAGCGCCTGGAAAAATCGAACCGGGAACTGACCAGGGCTATGGACAAGGCCCATGCTGCCACCATTGCCAAGTCTGAATTCTTGGCCAATATGAGCCATGAAATCAGGACACCGATGAACGGCATTATCAATCTCTCTGAATTATCCCTGGAGACGGAGCTGACTGATAAGCAGGCTGATTATATGAAAAAGATCCTTTTTTCCTCCAAGAATCTTTTGGAAATAATCAACGATATTTTGGATTTTTCAAAGATTGAAGCCGGAATGCTCACCATCGAAAAGGTCTATTTTGATTTTCCGGGTCTGTTCGATAAACTCATGCTGATGTTTACTGAGCAGAGCCAGCGAAAAAATTTGCAACTCTCCCTTGATCTGCCCTCGGATCTGCCTGAAAATGTTATCGGTGATCCTATGCGTCTGTATCAGGTGTTATCCAACCTTATTGGTAATGCCATTAAATTCACCGAGCAGGGTGAGATTGTCGTTACAGCCCTGGTGGTGCAGCGCAAATTGGAACGTGCGGTTATCCAGTTCACTGTGAGCGATACCGGTATCGGGATTGCTCAAGAAAAAATAGCCCTCCTTTTTGAATCTTTTACCCAGGCGGATAATTCCACGGCAAGGAAATACGGTGGGACCGGCCTCGGGCTCACGATCTGTAAACGACTTGTTTCTCTCATGGGCGGCAAGCTGTCCGTGGAGAGTGAGGTGGGCAGAGGGAGCAAATTTTCTTTCTCCCTGAGTTTAGCCCTGAATGGTCTGGAAAAAGAAAATGAGACTTCCAGTGGCACAGGCGAAGCTGCTGCGGCAATGGCTGCCATCCGCTATGCTCGTATTTTATTGGTTGAAGATAATATTATCAATCAACAGGTGGCCCAGGAGATACTTGCCAAGGCAAACCTGCATGTGGAAACGGTCAATAACGGAAAAGAAGCTGTTGAGGCCGTAGCTGCCAGAGATTTCGATGCCGTGCTCATGGATATCCAGATGCCAGTTATGGATGGTTATGAGGCGACAAAGGCGATTCGTCAGGATTTGGGGAAAACAGATCTGCCCATCCTGGCCATGACCGCCCATGCGGTGAGCGAAGAGCGGGATAAATGCTTTCGGATCGGTATGAATGATCATATTGCCAAGCCGATTAATCGGAACACGCTCTTCTTGGCATTAAGTAACTGGATTGGAGAAACAGCTGACCGCCATAGTGGAAAGCAGGCCGCAGACGTCGACCGGCTCGCTGCTGCTCCCCAAGAGAGTCATGGGAGTTATAGGGAGCATGCACCTGATCCGCTGAGACAGCTTCTTGCTGAGGCAGAGAGAGGAGAGGTTCCGGGCGGTATGGATTTTATTGGAGGTTTACAGCGTGTTGAAGGCAACGAAACGCTTTACTTGAAGTTACTCAGGAGTTTTTGCCGGGAGCAGAAGGAATCTCTGACCAACATATCTGAACTCCTGGAAAAGGACAACAGGAAGGGGGCCCGGCATTTTGCCCATAGTCTTAAAGGGGTTGCTGGCAATATAGGCATGTTGGATTTGCAAAAATTATCTAGTCGTGCTGAACAGAAAGCCGGTTATGGAAGCGTTGAAGAGTTTCAGGAGGTTTTTCATGAGCTTCTCCAAGAGCTGGGGAGGGTTGTTGACTACCTTGCTCCCCGTGTTGAGGTGCCTGAAGAGCAGGGGGAACAGGAAAAGCAGGCGGGCACAGCAGAACCGGCAAATGAACATGATCGCCGTAAGGCCTTGTTATTCCTCCAGAGATTGGCGGTGCTCTTGGAGGAGTCGGATTTTTCGTCCTTACAGTTTTTGGAAGGTAATCAGCATATAGTGAGAGCCTTGCTGGATGAAGCCTCCTTATCAAAGCTGACAGGCTCTATTGAGGGGTTCCATTTTAAGAATGCTCTCAGCTTGATTAAGCCAATTATTGAGGGGGCAATCATGAGTCGAAAAGAGAGAGGTTAAAACGTACGGTTGCGGAGCCTGATTTGAAGCATTGCTAACTTTTCAGCGACTTGTTTATACTCAAAACGGTTGATATAGGCTTCCCAGCTATCCACTTCCTCTGTTACCACGGTATTTTTAACGATTTTTTGGAGGGTGACGTAGCATTCCAAGGCGTTGAAGTCCCCGGCCTGGAGATAGGCATCAAGCTCGTCCAGCAGGGGGAAGAGAATGTCTCGGTCCACATCCTTTTCTGCGGCAGGAGGGGGATCGTCATGTTCTTGGTCATGGAGAAGGGCAGCTATAGACTGGAGAACAGTCTTGAGGATGGTGGCAAAGTCCTGTAAGGCATTTTTCGTCTTTCCTTGGGTAATGGCAATCTCCAAGGCGGCAGAGGCGAGGTATAATTCTGTTGCCCCGATGCTTCCAGAAACACCTTTTGTGGAATGAGCCAGGATACGGGCTTTTTTTTCTTCGTTATTCGCCAGCTTGTCTGCTATTTTTTCTGCCAGATCATGATTGCATTCGGTA
>CBFDDU010000101.1:0-12852 GCA_965603655.1 uncultured Candidatus Electrothrix sp.
CTCGAATAATGGGATGATTATTGACATTTTTCTGGGGAGAGCCCTTGGTTGGTTCTCTTGTGTGGCCCAGCAGAACAGTTGTCCTCTCAGATAAGGAATCCAGCACCCGGAGATAACCAGGGGAAGAGATGAATCGGCTTGCCGTTACCGGAGCTTTATTCACACGCATGCTGGAATCCTTGTTTAGGAGGGCAATACCGGTGGCTTCTCGCCCTATTTTTTCATTGGCGAGGAGGTTCGCGGTGAACAGCTCTCTGATACGGCGGAGTTGGGAAGGGGTTCTGCCGGGGCTGATGAGGATGCCGTTAATTCCGCACATTGGACGATATCGTTTCTATGATCAACGAAGAAAAACTATGCTGCCCAGTTCTTCCTGCCAGACCGGAGACCGGTTTTTATAGCTCTGCAAGCGTTTGTTGATTTCTTTTTTTGGGAGATGCAGAAATTGCGCTGCCGCCTCAAGCCAGCAGTTCTTATTGCCGATACTTGGCAACAGCCCCAATTCAATAATTTTAATGAGCTCATAATCTGAGCTGTCCAAAGCTGGCTGGGGATGTATATGGCTGAGAAGATCGTCCTCAATCTCCTCCCAACTTTTCTCCTGACTTCTTCGCAAAGAAACCGGCTCTGAAGCGAGCTGTTGCAGGATGAGTTCACCGGGGTTATCAAGGAGGAGAAAAATGGACTTGAGGAAAAATAATAATCCCTGGGCATTATTACGATATTTTTCCAGGGCCGCATCATCAATAGCATTGGTATCGCTGGTAGCCAGTTTGCCGTTGTTATTACTGATCATATCCATCAGTCGGTTGTTGGGCTCCATAAGAGGATCGCTGTCAACCTTGAGCAGGCCGAATTTGGAGACTTCAACAGCCTTGAGCATCATGGTCATGAACAAGAAGGTCTTGGCAGTGATTGATACCGGGCAGAGGTCGCCATCTGGAAAACGAAATTCCAGATGAAAGTTTGAAATATTGCCGGATTTGCTAAAGCGAACATGCTCGATATTAAAGAAATTTTGATGTTCCGGTACAGTCATGCTTTTTTTTAGCACAGCCTGAATTTCTGCCATAGATTGTTTTTCTGGAGACAGGTGCATGAATTCCTGGTGGGCATTATGCTGTCGCCGTCGACAAAGTGCCTGTCGATTATTACCGGCAGAGGTGATGAATTTGAGACCAGGAGCAAAAAGACGGGCGATATTCCAAAGGTTTGCCAGGATGATTTCAGGGAGCTCTTCGGCAAGACCTGTTCCGAGGATATGGAAATGGAGGCCGCAGGTGGGCCGCATCCTGATTTTTTCCGCCAGCAGAGGAAGAATGATCCGATTATACTGATTGAGCAGGGCATCCCAGTGGGGGTGTCGACCGATCACCAGAATTTCAATACCGCAATGTTCTCTGATGACATCATATACCCCCAGCTCGCCCAGTTGATTCATATCTCCAGAGGGTTGCAGGGCCTCTTCGATACGAGGTTGAAATTCCTCGCGCAGAACTCCTTTGGGCAGGGCGAATTCCAATTCAGTACCGATTTTGACGGCTCTATAGAGGAGATCTTGAAAATAACGGGCATCCGGTAAGGTCAGGCTATCCGGGCGACTGAGAAAAGCGGGGCGGAAGTTGAGCATAAGACCTGCGCAGGGCAGTTGATACCGAAGAAGTAATGCCGAAGAAGTGATGAGCAGGAAAGGAATTTTTTCCGGTCCGAGCTGTCACTTCTCCGGTGTTCTTGTTGGTTCTGCTATTGCTCTATCATAGTGAAGGTAATGGTCGAACCGTGGGTTTCCGGAATAGGAGAAATAGCCTTCTGGGCCGGTTTTCCCATGCGGATCAGGGCCGCTTGACAGACATTCATGATCGGACAGGTAAAGGGAATCTCCACTCCTGTTTTCAGAATGGACTGAGTCAGGTTCCAACCTTGGCAATGGTTGACGGTCAGAATAATTTTATTTCCCTCCTGATCGGTACTAAAGGACTCTATAAAGCCCATCTCGTCGGCAAAGATACGCCCGATTTCAGTAATGACATTCTTGGGATCTTCGCCCTCGACCTCAAGTCCCATTTCCTGTTCCATGATTTCCAGTGTGGATTTCCCAACCTCGCTCATGGTGGCGAAAGCTGTTTCGCCGAATAAATCGTATAACGCCTTGGCCATGCCTGCGATCATTAAGGTCATCAGGCGCATCATGTTCTTTTTTTTCTGCTCTTCGGTAGCCATAAGGTCCCCCTTTTCATTACTCAATACAGGGCGCCGATTGGGACGGCAGCCTTGCTTTTGCTTTGATATCTATTGATTATTTGTCTTTGTTTTTTTGCCGCCCTGCCGTTTTCCCGTTCTCTCGTTTTTCAATCTCGGTTAAGGGTAACGTTGGTGACAAAGAGATATAATGTATTAACCTACAATAGGTTAAATCATAATGACTTGCGGAGCTGGTCAATATAGCGCTGGGCGACTAGGCGAACGTTGCCCAAAGTGCCGTCCCTGCTCACTGCGATCCCGACATAATACTGCGGTGTGATGAATCTGGTGAGTATCCAGGCATTTTGTGACTGGACAAGATTTTCCTCAAAATCTCCCATCCCCTGCAGTGAGTCGATAGATTTTTCAACAAGTTTCATGACCATAGCAAATTTTGCTGAAAATGCTTCAACGTCTGTTCCTGTTGGATTATGCAGGGCGATTGTGATACCGTCCATACCTGTTACCTGGATTGCAAGTACGCCGTCCATTTCGCCAGCCATTTCTTTAAGCAGGTCTTTGATTCCGGCCATTTTTATTTCTCCTTTAGGTGATCGGTTTTGCTTGTTTTTTTGTTTTTGAATGCGGATGAATTCCTGTTTGACCAAATCTAGAGGTTTCTCTTCGATAGCCGTATCTTTGCGATGTGCGGCTTCAAGAAGAAGCGACATGAGTTCCGAATGAATTTTGGGCTCTGGTAGTGGCGGTGATAATTTTGTCATGCTCAACCGGACATGTTCCCAGGTCAGCATTTCAAAAACTGCTTCTTCACCAATAATGTGATCATATGTTGCATCAATAAGCTTGCCTTCTGCAAAAAAGAGATGGCCTGTTTTTCCATTCGGGTGTGCAACCTTCAATGCCGCTGTTTTTTGTTCCATGGCGACAATCTGAAGGAAATTGGCAAGCGAGATCCCGGCGAGTCCGTCGTTTCGATGTTCGTGGAGGTCCAAGGCTCTGTTGATAGCCTGTTCGAGCGCATCAATATCAAGTGGCTTTTCAAGCACCTCCATGGTCCCAGCTTTTTTGAGCTGTTGCTCCATTACAGGTGTGCCAAAGGCTGTCATGACAATATTCGGAACCTTGGGGAAAGATTCTGTCATGGCAGCCAATAATTCTACTCCATCCATGACCGGCATTCTCAGGTCGGTAACCACCAGATCCATGTTTTTTTTTGATAAAATATCAAGTGCCTCTCGGCCGTTATGGGCAGTCGTCAGCTGAAAACGAGCATTCTTTTCAAAACCGGAGCCGATACTGAGAAGCAGTTCTGGTTCATCGTCAACAATGAGTACTTGCTGTTTCATGGATTACCCTTTGACAGTATCAGTTCCGGATATGATCCTGCTCATTTTTTTTTTGTAACCGATTAAATTCATGTCTGGCATTATCTAGGGGATTGACGATTCCAGTTTGTTCTTTGTGATAGGGCATCCCGAAAAGGAGAGGCGTCAGCTGAGATTGTTCATCAGATGGAAGTGCTGAGGGGCAGAATTCTTTCATGCTTAATTTAATCCCTTGCCACTCCAGTATCTCCAAGACAGCTTCATCACCAGTCAGGTCTCCTTGTTCTGCATCAATGAGGTAGCCTTTGCGGAAAAAGAAACTGCCGTGTCGGTTATCACAGGCAAAGACTTTTACGTGAGCAGTTTTTTTCTCCATCGCAAGAAGCTGGAGGAAAATATCCAGATTCGGTCCTCCCACCTTATCTTGATAAAAATCTAAGGCCTTATTTAGTGCTAGTTCAAGGGTGTCAATATCTAAGGGTTTTTCCAGGAGATTGAGCGTTCCGGCCTTTATGAGTTGTTGCTCCAGGCCTGAAGTCCCAAAGGCCGTCATGACGATACTGGGAATTTCTGGAAAGGACTGACTCATGGCGGCAAGGAGTTCTATTCCATCCATCTTTGGCATTCTCAGGTCGGTTACGACCAGATCAACTATATTGTTGTCGAGAATGTCAAGTGCTTCCATACCGTTTCCTGCGGTCATCAGCTGAAAACGATTATTTTTTTCAAATCCGGCCCGGATGCTGAGGAGCAGATCCGGTTCATCATCAACAATGACTACGTGTTTCATAATTATTTTCTTTTTTTCCTTTCTGCGTGTACGAAAAGGGAAACTCTCAATACTTCCATTACACAACGAATAATATGCCACCTGTCTTGAGACGGGAGACGAATAAATCTTGTTTCTCAAAACATTACATGTTAGCAATAACAGTGTCTGAAATAAACAAAAAAATGTATTGTCAGTCCGGTCAGATGTGCTCTGGAGCGACAGTGCTTGCCGGGTGTTGCACCATGGGAGGTCGACATGTTTGTTTTAACCGTATGTTTTTTCTCTGTATAATTGAATGGTGCTGTTGGTGACAGCGTTCTTTGTTCTCTGCTTTTTTCACATGATTTATGAAAATCGAAAAGTCCTGTATTCTCCTGATTGATGATGATCCTCTGATTGTAGCTATTTTGCGATATATTCTGGAACATGAACAGTATAAGGTTTTGGATGCGCAAAACGGTCGAGAGGGATTACAACTTGCGGAACAAGAACAACCTGATCTTGTTCTTCTTGATATTAACCTTCCTGATATTAATGGGTTTTCTGTATGTAAGCAGCTGAAGCAGAATGGAGAGACCTGCGGGATACCGATTATTTTCCTCACCGCAACAGGGGTGGAAGGCAACGAGTATCGAGGCTTTGAAGAAGGAGCCGTCGATTTTTTGCGCAAGCCGGTGAATAAGGCCCAACTTTGTGCTCGGGTCAATAATGCGCTGGATATGAAAGCTGCTCGGGAGAAGCTGGAGCAACAAACGCTGGATCTGGAGCATGCAAATATGCTCTTAAAAGAATCCCTTGCTGCCCAACAGAGAACGAGTCGCAACCTGCTGCAGCGGGACCATATTTTGAGTTCGGTGAATTATGTGGCAAAATCTTTTCTTAAAACAGATAATTGGGAAGAGATTATAAAAAATGTTCTTAAATATCTAGGTGAGAATGTCGATAGTGAGCATGTTTACTTAAAGACCTTTGAAGCTCAGATCGCTCAGCGACGCCATTACACCTGGTACAAAATGAATAACACCATTACCTGCTCAAGTATTGATTTATTGGCAACATGGAAGCCACCAATCGACTTATTGTCTGACGATGCGATAACAGGGCCGGATTATAATCTTCCCTCTTTTCTTAGGGGGGAGTTTGAAAATAATAATATCCGCACCTATCTTATCCTGCCTATTTATGTCTATAAGCAGCTTTGGGGGTGTATCGGTTTTGATTGCAGTCTTTCCGGGAGATCCTGGGATGAACCGCTTGTTGAGGCGATGAAGACCTCTTCCGACATAATAGGGACTGCTATCCAGAGAACCTTTGAGTCCAGAGAACGCACTCGGCTGGCGGCGGCAATTAATGAGTTTGCTGACTGTGTGCTTATGACAGATAAGGTCGGGACGATATTTTATGCCAATCCCGCCAGTACACAGGTCACCGGATATCTACCGGAAGAGCTGGTGGGGCTGAAGTTGAGTCAGGTCCAGCTTGATGAACAAAATCGGTTTACCTGTCGTGAGGTGTTGAGCTCAGCGGCAGAAGGGAAAGAATGGCACGGGGAGATAAAAAATCGCCATAAGGACGGAACATTTTATGATGAGTCTGTTGCCATTATTCCAGTAAAAGGACAGGCTGACAGGGTGAATAGCTTTTGTGTTATTAAACGTGATCAGACGGAGAAAAAACGACTTGAATCCATTGGTGAAGCCGCCAATCTCATGGATAATGTAGGGTTTGTTTTTTCCGGGATCAGGCATGAACTGGGGAACCCGCTCAATTCGTTAAAGATGGCGATCAGTGTCCTGCTCAGGCAGCTAGATGATCTTCCTCATGATAAAATTAAGGAATTTCTTGATCGCTCCATGGGAGAGATTAAACGGATGGAGTATTT
Organism: uncultured Candidatus Electrothrix sp.; assembly: GCA_965603655.1. Taxonomy (GTDB): domain Bacteria; phylum Desulfobacterota; class Desulfobulbia; order Desulfobulbales; family Desulfobulbaceae; genus Electrothrix. The sequence continues at coordinate 6,182 of CBFDDU010000101.1, forward strand.
ACTCTATTCGTTGAAAAATTTTAATGTGTTAGAAGAGCAGGAGCTTGTCTTGACGGATCTTGCTGTTTTTCTCGAGAATTTCAAGAGAGTTCATGAGAAGGATCTGTCGGGAAATGGTGTGAAAATGGAGGCGCATATAGAGGCGAGCGTCAGTAGTTTAGTTGATGAACGGGCCTTGCATCAGGTTTTTCTAAACCTGCTGACGAATTCGGTGAATGCGCTCCAAAAAACTGTAACACCTCGTATCTCTATCTCTCTCCAGCGAAAGGATAGCCACTTTGCCCAGATAATCTTCCAGGATAATGGTTGCGGAGTTCCTGATCAGGTCAGAAAACAGCTTTTTAAACCGTTTTTTACCACCCGGGCTAAAGGGACAGGTTTGGGGCTGACTATCGTAAAAAAAATGCTTACCTCGATGAACTGTACCGTGAGTATTGAAGGAAGGAAAACAGGGAAGGGGACCAATATCATTATCACCTTACCAACTCAAGAGGGCATCCCAAAAAAACTGGAAGGATAAAAATAAACTCGATCGGTTTTTTTGTTGGGAAAAGGGCAGGGTTTCTTTTATGCTTTCATAAACTGCGATACACATGTAGGGTCAGCCCCCCCGTGCCTGACCTGAACCGTCACCCTCCGGGCAAACACACAGGGGTTTGCCCCTAGGGCATCTGGCATAAAAAATACGAAGAGATTAAAATTTAACCTGATTTAAGCTATGTCTTCTGAAACCAGCTCAACCGGTTATGAACGTCTTCATACTATTGTCATTTCACTTGGGATGGAAATATCCGATTCCATTCTTTCTGCTTTGCGTCATGAAGTTGAAGTCTGTCGCCAGGAACAGAAGGAACAGCTGGCAGTCGTTGATCCGGTTCTCTTAGGTATTGATGCCGTGGTTAGGCATATTGACGAGATCCGTGTACTCACCGATGTCCGCGCATTCAGCCTTCTCAATGAGCTTATTCAGGCTTATCGGCAGATTACTGTGGAGCAATGTACTGTAGAGCAACAACGGCAACAGAAATCTTGGGCCATCGCAGCGGAAGCCTTGAATAAGGTGCTTACTTGGCAGCATAGCTGTATCCGGGAGAGTCGGAAAAAGGTGTCGAATGCAGGGGCTTTTGCAGAAGTTGTTTCCCCGGCAAAAGAAGAATCTCCGGCCTTTGATATGCAGCAAGATATGCAAGGCCTGCTTGGTGTAGTGCGGCAGGAAATTGCCGCAACCGGTATGATGGCTATTCGGGAATCAGCTGCATTACTGGAGCTTGTTCATGTGCAGAAAGAGGGAATAGATTTTGTTCCTGCTGATGCTCAGGAAACTTCCGAGGGCGCTTTAGAGCAAAGCGAAGAATTCAGTTCTGTGGTTCGGGAAAATATTTCTTCCTTGCAGCAGGTGCTTCACGAGGAGGTAGGGCGGTTGCGTCATGAATTTGCCCGAGACTAATTCTCCCTCTGCCTTTTCGTCTTTTTCCAGAATTATATTCAGAATATTTCAAATTTTACAAAATATTAACAAAACATCCGGCATCCAGTTTCGTGTAATGGTGGTCGGTTTATTCTCTACGAGGTTTTTATACTAATTTTATGCATGCTCATGGAATCACCGGTCGCTCAGTTCGATCAAAAAGAAGGCGAAACACAAAAGAGCCGTATTGCTTTGTTGCCACTTGCGCCGCAGGACTTGAAAATTTGGTACAGGAGGAAATCTCTTCGTTGGGCGGCATTGAGCCGGTAACCGCACCAGGTGCGGTCACATGGCAGGCGAGCTCCTTGAAAACAGCCTATCTTGCCTGCCTCTGGTCAAGGTTCAGTTCGCGCATTTTGCTGCGCTTGACCCAGTTCGAAGCACCGACACCGGACGAACTCTATGAAGAGGCCAGCAAGATTGATTGGAGCAGGCATTTTAACGGCGATACCAGTTTTGCTATCTCTACCACTCTGGTCAAATCTTCGCCTGAGCTGAATCACAGCCATTACGCCTCGCTGAGAATCAAAGACGCTGTTGTGGATCAATTTCGCAAGCGGACAGGAGAACGGCCGGATGTGGATGTTCGTACACCCGGTATTCGGCTCAATCTGCATGTGGCAGGCACAACAGCAACACTGTCTCTGGACCTGTCTGGGGAGAGCCTCCATCGACGGGGATACCGGAGCGGAGTCGGTGAAGCGCCTTTGAAAGAAACGTTGGCCGCAGCCATTGCCTATCTTTCCGGGGTTCGGGTTGGTATGCCCTCTGATACCTGTCTGTTGGATCCCATGTGCGGTTCTGCAACCCTGCTTATCGAGGCGGCCCTGATTATCGGAGACTCGGCTCCGGGTTTATTGCGGGATACTTTCGGTTTTCAGCACTGGTTGGGGCATAATGAGAAAATGTGGGAGGCCTTGGTTGAAGCGGCGGTGCAGCGAGAAGATCAACATGCTGACACTCCTTGGCCGATGATTATCGGCTATGATGCTGATCCGCACGTTGTCGCTGCTGCCCGTAAAAATATCACCAATGCCGGGCTGGGAGATCGTATTACGATTAAGCAGCGGCAACTTGCCCGGTTACATCCCCCGACCGCTGAGGGGATACTGCTGACCAACCCTCCCTACGGCGAACGCCTGTCAGAGAAAGAGGCGGTTAAATATCTGTACCGTGCTTTGGGACGCCTTTATCGGCAGAATTTTTCTGGGTGGCAGCTGGGCTTTTTTACTGCTAATCCTGATTTTGCCGATATGGTCGGGGTGAGATGGCAGGAACGTCACCGGCTGTATAACGGTCCCTTGAAATGCCGTTTACTGACAACTGCTTCTCCGGGGCCTGCTGAGGAGTCTGATCAGGGGATGCGGCTGTCTCTTCAGGAAAGCGACCCGGCCTTGCCTGCGCAAGACTTTGCTCACCGACTGCGCAAAAATTGTCAACGCCTTTTCTCTTGGGCAGAAGAACATAATATTACCTGCTTCCGTGTTTATGACGCTGATATCCAAGAGTATAATCTGGCGGTTGATGTGTATGAACAGTGGGTGCATGTTCAGGAGTACGAGCCGCCAGCAACGGTGCCTTCGGAAAAAGCAGAAGAACGATTTAATCAGGCCTTACAGGTGATTCGTCAGCTGCTTGATGTGCCGCATTCCCAACTTTTTGTCAAGAAAAGGCGGAAGCAGCGAGGAAACGAGCAGTATCAGAAGCGTCCTGATGTACCGGGTAAAACAGGTGGCAAGACTGGTAAAACGGGGAAACTGTATGAGGTACGTGAAGGAGGCAGCCGCTTTCTGGTGAATTTTACCGATTATCTGGATACCGGGCTGTTTCTTGATCATCGTAAGACCAGGGCCATATTGGCCGAGCTTGCTGACGGCAAGACCTTTCTCAATCTCTTTGCCTATACCGGCTCGGCAACGGTCTATGCGGCCAAGGGCGGTGCTGTTTCCACCCAGACAGTAGATCTCTCAGAAAAGTATCTTGTTCGAGCCCAAGCTAATCTTTCGCTGAACGGTTTTGGCGGGGCCTTGCATCAATTCAGCGAGGCAGACTGCCTGCAATGGCTGAGATCCTGTCGGGATCAATACGGGCTGATTTTTGTTGATCCGCCGACCTTCTCCAATTCTCGACATAAGAACATTGTTTTTGATGTGCAGCAGGATCATCCAGAATTGTTGCGACTTGCTATGAATCTGCTGACGCGGGATGGTGTGCTTGTTTTCTCCACAAATTATAGAAAATTTGCGCTAGATACCGAGCTGGAAGAAGAATTCGTCGTTAGAGAGATAACAGACCAGACCTTGCCGGAAGATTTTCAAGGAAAAGGCAATATTCATCGTTGCTGGCGGTTCAGACACCATAGCGAGGAGGAGTAATGTATACTCCGGGGGAGGAAATCGTCCAGATTGTCGATGAACACAACAGGGAGCTGGGCGAGCTGCCCCGTCGTCTGATGCGTGAGCAACGTCTTATTCATCGGGCCAGTTATATTCTGGTCTTTAATACCGCCGGAGAACTCTTTATCCAGAAGCGTACCGCGACCAAGGATGTCTACCCCGGCTGCTGGGATGTGGCAGCCGGCGGGGTTGTTCAGGCCGGGGAAACCTACGAGCAATCAGCAGCACGGGAGTTGGCTGAGGAGTTGGGGGTGGGGCCGGTCAAGCTGAACGTTCTCTTTGATCAGTATTATGAGGATCAGGAGAATCGAGTTTGGGGCCGCATCTTCACCTGCGTTCATGAGGGGCCATTTACCTTGCAAGCGGAAGAGGTGGAATATGGACGCTTTATGCTGTTCAATACCGCCCTTGATTTCAGCAGATCCGAAGCCTTTACGCCGGATGGAATTCTTATACTGCACAAGTTTCTGGCCTTGAAGAAAGATATTTCTGCGATAACGGAGCAGGTCTGTTGAGCCTCTTTTCTTATTTGTATAGAGACCTGTATAAAGAGAAAGGAGGATAAACAGAATAACAACGAGGTGATACATGGGAAGAAAGATGAGCATTCCGCTAAAGTTCCTTGCTGTTTTTACTCTGACGATGCTGCTGACCGCCGGAGCCTTTGTGACCACTTTGTCCTCGTTAAGAACCTACACGGCCCGACATGAGGCCGGTGCTGTGGCAGACCAGGTTATTGCCTTCCGTGCTTGGGTCGCTCAAACCGGTATGGTGTGGGTCCGAAAATTGATCCCCGGTTATCACGATTTTCTCGCCCGTGAAAATACCGCTGACGGAGGAGCTTTTTACGGGAAAAATCCAGCCCTGGCTACAAGAGAGTTGGCAATGATCGCCAATAAGGAAGCGACTCGCGCTGTCTTTCGGGTAACCAGTGATGATTATCGCCAGGAGGACAATATTCCTGATGAGTTTGAGGTCTCGGCCATCAAGGCCTTTAAAGATGATAAGCTGCTTGAATTTTTTGAGCGGTATGAGGACGGCACGTACCGCTATGCCCGTCCCATTCTAGTGCAGCAGGAATGCCTGAAATGCCACGGAGATCCCGAGGATGCGCCTCCAGCTGTTCTAGCCAAATACGGTTCAGAAAAGGCCTTCGGCTATAAGGTCGGTCAGGTGCGGGGTATTGTCAGTGTCAGTCTGCCCGCTGTCGGAATACGAGAAGTTATCAGGTCGTTGCTCAACCCCTGGACTGTGTCCCTTGTCCTGATTATCCTTGCCGCCAATCTTCTCTTTATTTACTCGGTGGTGATTCGTTTGGTCCGGCTGACCAGAAGTGCCGAGGCGATCGCGGCGGGGAAGCTTGAGACCGAATTGATCTATACCAATCCCTCCGAATCCAATGATGAGCTGGATCATCTCTATCATGCAACGAATCTGTTGAAACGGAGTCTTATTATTCTGTTCAAAAGGCTTGATCAGCAGGGAAGAGATTAAGGAGGTCGTCATGCGTATCCCTATTACAGACAGCCAAAAAAGGCTGGTGTTTATCTGGTTCGCTGGCTCAGGTTTTCTCCTTGCTCTGCTCCTGCTGCAAACGATTTTTGGACAATACGGCAGTGAAGCAAGAGAGGCCTGGGGCCTGATGCTGCCGACTTTTGTGCCGACCCTGTTTTTGATTATCGGCACCCTGCTTGCCGACGCAACCGGCCCGGTAGATCCTGATCAAATAGTCACTGTTGATCGTTTTTTCTTTCGTCTTGCTGAGTTTCTCTCCATTGCTTATTTGGTAACAATTATTCTGATCATTCTTCTCAGTCCTTTCTCAACTTTTTCTCAGCCGGAACTGATAAAATTGTCTAATCTCTGGCTGGCGCCCTTTCAAGGCTTGGTCACAGCGTCCCTTGGAGCATTTTTTGTTTCTAAGGATAAGATAACGGATTTTTGACGTTTTTATCCCTGAAGGGGTTCAGGTTGTTTCGACGAGCATCATCAATATCCTCATCAATCCAAGATATCCGGTATGAAGTTGTCCAGAATTTCTCTTCGTGTGTATCTGGTTCTTATGAATTCGGTACTGCTCTGTCTGCTTTTTCCCTTGCTTACTTTTATTTTTATTGAAAAAACAGCAGAATTTCGTGATGAGCACTTGCGAGAAAATATCATCGCGATGCGGGAGGCCATGGAACATCGCAGTGCTGCGTTGGTGCGAAGTATCGGGTTAAGTGTGGGGCAGGCAGCTGCAGGCTATGATTTTACTTTTCTCTCCGACCTGATGGCTGAGGTGGTGAGAAATGACCAGGAGATGGTTTATTGCTTGGTTATGGATCATAAGCGGCAGATTTTAGCTCATCCTGATAAAAATAAGTTGGGGACGCGTTTGGACGACGAAATGGCCCAGAGGAACACCGAACAGCTATGGCTGGATTTTCCAAAGACATACTCTGATGGGCAGGTCTTGGAGGTCTTTTTTTTGAAAAAAAAGGATGTTCTCGGAAATACTTCACTTTTGGAAGCGGTTCTTCCTGTGTACAACGGAGAAAAGCTCTGGGGAGTCTTACGTTGCGGTTATACAATGCATTTTTTGAACAGTAAAATGATTCGTGAATATCTCCGCTGGGATAAACAGATACACGCCATGAAAGTGTATTTTGTTAGCATTATGGCTGTTTTTTTCTCAGTATCTCGAACATTCTCTGTTCTTACTACTCTGGCCGGAGTAACTTCTGGAGGTTTTCTCTCTTCTACCTTTTCTTCTTTGGGAATCTCTTTAATTTCTTCGACACCTTCTACTATGCTTTGGTGAATAT
>CBFDDU010000102.1:0-12827 GCA_965603655.1 uncultured Candidatus Electrothrix sp.
CAGCAGCTTGATGTATAAGTCTTTATTTCCTTCAAGCTGTTTGATACCAGCGTCAATATTCAGACAGGGAAGGCTGCGGGGCAATTTTTCCGACATTCCTCACCTCTTTACAGGATAATCCCGGTGTTATTGAGATGTTGAAGAGCAACAGGCTTGGGGGCCTAATCAACGGGAAGGGGTAGGGGGAAACCGTAATGTGGCGGAAGTGCATGGGAATCGAACCCACCTGCCGGGCTGTTCACCCGGCACACCGGATTTGAAGTCCGGGAGGGCCACCAGTGCCCTTTCCACTTCCAACAGTAGGCCTATAAGTAGAACAGAATAGAGTATATAATAACTATTGACCTGAAAAACAACTTATTATTATAATAATCGTATTTTTTCGGATACTGGAAGCTCGACAATATTGACTTTAAGATATATGTTAAGAGATATTTTTTTGTACTGTTTTTTCTGGATTTTCTGATTACCTATCAACCACCGAATATAAAAACTGTTTTCTTATGCAATGTAATCAATTAGTTCGTCTTGCCAAGGAATGGTATACACACGTTAAGCAGGAGACCATGGCTCCGGCTCGTATGATGCAGTTCGTTGATCAGCATATTAAAGAGTGCGCAATATGTCAGGATGATCCTGATTTGTCTCAAGAAGTAGAAAGAATCAGAGAGCATATCCTGCCTGAATCCAAACTCCCCAGAGCCTTCCGCGCGCCAAATAAAAGCCTCACCCCTGAGATTTCTCCGTCCCTTGATGAAGGTGAGGAGGGAGAGGATAACGAGGGTAATAGTAATGAGGGCGATTCCACAGCAGATGGCCTGTTCTGATCATTTTTTTCGCTGCCTTCTTCCATCTGCTTTTTTTTCATGCGCTGATCGTGATTCTCCAGCATGCGTCTGACCGGGGAGCAGGAGGATATTATCCGCCATAGCAGTGGGCATGCCAGGGTCAGTGCTGTGGCTGGCTCGGGCAAGACAACCGCTATGATAGGCCGGGTCGGCCATCTTCTTCGGCAGGGAATCGCACCGGATAAGATTCTGGTCCTCATGTTTAACCGGTCCGCCAGGGTCGTTTTTGCTGAGAGACTGCATCGGTCCCTGCAAGGGACCGGTCTCCGGCCTCCGTCGGTTCGCACCTTTCACTCCCTCGGGCTTCGTCTGGTTGAGAGTTTTACGGCTAAGCAACATCTTCCCCGCTACCAGCTGGTCACAGAGGAGTTTCAGCTAGAGAGACTGGCCCGGGAGGCCATGAAAAAATATGCAACCAAGGCCGATGGAGACGAGAGCTGGTCTTCCAAGGAGGGGATTGAGGGCTTTCAGCTTTTTATCGCTATGGTTAAGGCCGATGTGGCGGCCCCGCAAGAAGTTTTTGCTGCTTGCGGGTTTGAGGAACAGCTGTCCTATTATATCGGTGCGTACAAGACCTTTGAGTCCTTACGCAAGGCGACCCAGGTTCGTTTTTATCAGGATCTGATTCACGAACCGGTCATGGCTATGCAGCAGCAACAGGAGTTGGCTGACTGGGTTGCTGATAATGTGGATCATATCATTGTTGATGAGTACCAGGATATCAATGAGGTGCAGCAGCAACTGCTGGTCCGTATTGCCGGGCAACGGGCTCAGGTCATGGTGGTTGGCGATGTGGATCAATGCATCTATGAGTGGCGGGGGGCCAAACCGGAGTATATTGTTTCCCGTTTTGCTCGTGATTTTCCTCGACCCACGACCTATACCCTGAGCTATAGTTTTCGCTATGGCCATCGCCTTGCTTTGGCAGCTAATCATCTCATTGCCAATAACAGGCTTCGGGACCGCAAGCTTTGTCTGGCTTGGCCCCAAAATCCCGATACCCGTATCACCTGTCTCCCCGAAGGAGAGGTTCATCCCCTTGTTGAAATTATTACGGATTGGCAAGGGGCAAAGAGAAGGCTTGATGAGGCAGCTGTCCTGGTCAGGATCTATGCCCAGACAGTACCAGTGGAGCTGGCCCTGCTGGAGCATAATATTCCCTATCGCCTTGTGGGCTCTGAGGCCGTATTCAGCTGTACAGAGATCAGTGCCCTGCTTGGGTACCTGCGTCTCTGTCAAGGCAGTTTGCAGGAGGCAGAGGGGCAGGGTGCCGGTTTGTCCACGATTCTTGCCATGCTCACCAACCCGCATCTCTGGCTAAAAAAAGATCGCCTCCACGCCTTGGCACAAGAGATCCTCAAAAAGCCGGGGTCGGCAGGCGCTTTGATTGAGCAATATGCCGATGAAGCAAGCTCCCCTTATCTGGCCTCAAGGATGCTGGACCTAGCCGATGTATGGCGCAAGATAAGAAAAAAGTCTTCGAAAACAAGAGCCGTTACCGTGCTGAATACGCTCGTTGAGGAGACAGGTCTCTATGACCATTTTCTCTATGCTTCCCGGCCTCCTGTTGCGGAGAACAAGATTAAGACCTGCCAGTCCTTTGTCCGTTTTGCCCGGAATACCGGCCTGAGCGTCAATGATTTTCTGGATGAAATAGAACGACTCGCTGCTAAGGGGACGGGAAAGGGGTTCGTTGGCGAGCAGGATAGCCTCTTGATTACCTCTATTCATCGGGCCAAGGGCCTGGAATGGCCCCTGGTGATCCTGCCCGGTTTGGAAGAGGGGGCTGTGCCCTTTCGGCAGGAGAAGGGCCAACAGGAGGCCGAAGATATTGAAGACGAACGCCGTCTTTTTTATGTTGGCATGACCCGAGCCAAGGAGGAGCTTTGCCTGCTGTATCCCCAGGATCGTCGTTTGGAACGGCGAAAAAAGGCCGGTGATAGCCGAAGCCCTGTCACCACGGACAAGGGCAGCTCTCTAGCAAGCTGTTTTCTTTATGAAGCCAATCTGGATTTTTCTGATCGTTTGGGAGGATGTATCCTTGCTGCCGAGTCTGCAAAGAAGGAAAAAAAGGGAAAAGAACCTGTGCAGGCGGTTGACCTCACCATAGGGAAGCAGTATCTTCAGGCGGTTAAGACCTCAGTTCCCTTGAAGCGGAGCAAGAGAAAGAAAAAAGTAAAGTGCGCTTCATAGATGAAGCAGCAGGGGGGAACATATGGAAATGTCAGATAACGATAGAAAGAAAAAGGTCGTCTTGGAGCCGGATTATCTGCTGGAACGGATAGATAATGAGGTAACAGTATACCACCCCACCCTTACCACCTCACTTTATCTGAATGAGACCGGAGGCCTGATCTGGGAACTCTGTGACGGCCAGAGGAGTACGGCGGATATAATGGAGATCTTGGGAGAAATGTACCAGGAAAGTCGCCAGCAGGTAGCTGAAGACGTGATGAATATTATTGCCCGTTTAGTGGATAATAACATCGCTCGTCTGCAAGATTGAGCAGCAAACAAAGCAAACTGAGCAGAGAGCCTATGTCCCCTCTATATTCTGTCTATTCTGTCGACTTTGCCGGACTGTCCGTACCCATCGGTTGTGATGACAGAAAGGCCCTTGCCTTTCTTGATTTTCTCTTCGGAGATCTGCACGACCCCATAGCGGGCACCTCTCTTCATGCCGTGGAGACAGCAGCGACGCTGACAATCTCATTGACTGAGGGAGGAGAGGAATATACCCTTGCCGACAGCAGCGGAACCCTGTTTGCTGGCAGCCTGAACGTTCAATGTGCTGCCGTCCTGTTTGATCAGGTCATTTTTCATCTGCTTAACCATCTGAAAGACGGGGTTGCCCTGCACAGCGGAGCGGTTGTTTATCAGGGCAAAACGATTCTGTTGCCGGGGCAAAGCGGCTCCGGCAAGAGCACGGTTTCTGCCTGGCTGACCTCTGAGCACAGCACCTGTCGCTGTTCTTATCTGACCGATGAACTGATTGTGCTGCCGGAAAATGACTCGGGCCCGGTTGTTCCCTTTCCCCGCCCCCTCTGTATCAAGGCGGGGGCTAGCGCTGCCATCCGAGCCATCATCCCGGAGAATGGCGAAGAGCACATTCTTGCCGATAAACAAGGAGCTCTGGTGCCGCACAGGTTGCTCAACCCTGATTTCCCCTTCCTTGTTCCGCCCGTCTCTCTGCTTCTTTTTCCGACATATCAGGCTGGTTCACCTCTCCAGATCGAAAAAATATCTCCGGCCCGGACATCGGCCCTCCTTATGACCTGCGATGTCAATGCCCGCAATCTGGCTGATCACGGTTTTCGGCAGCTTGTTGAGCTTGCCCGCTCAATCCCTGCCTATGGAATCGTTTACAGCAGCTTTGCAGAATTCAACGAGCTGCTGCCCGACCTCTTTGCCCAGGCAGGCTGATCAACATGATTCGGGAAATCCTCTCGCTCTGCGCTCGCAATACCGGCCATCAGGTAATGTACACCCGCCTGGAGCAGGCCCTGCTCACCTTTGAGGCAACAGCAGGCGCTGATGCATGGAACCGGCTCTTGTATGAGGCTGAACAACAGGGCATTGCTCCTCTCCTTCATCACCATAGCCAGCAAATCGATGTTCCCTTCCCTCAAGATTTTCGTCGCCTGCTGCACAGCCTGTACCTGCGCAGCAGGCAGGCAAATACGGTCCGCAACAGAGCTGTTGCGGAAATTCTCACCCGCTACCATGCCGCCGACATCCCTGTGCTGGCGGTCAAGGGCATAGCCCTCTGTAATTTTCTCTATGAAGAACCCGGCTTGCGCCCCATGCGGGATATGGATCTGCTGGTCAGCGAAAGCAACCTTGGCGCTGCCCAAGAAATACTTCTTGATCTTGAGTATCTGCCAGCAGAACAGCACGATATCCCTGAAGACTATTACCATCTTCCCCCTCTGGTGAAAACCGTTGCCGGGCTGCCGCTCACCATTGAGCTGCACCGCAACCTGCTGCCCTTTCATCCCCGCTATCCGCTCTGGCCTTTGGAAAAATCATATGCTGACAGCCGGCGTTTCATCATTAACGGCATTGCTGCTCGCACCCTTTCCCTTGAAGAAACGCTGCAATATGTTTATCTGCACGGTTTTCAGGCGCCCTTGACCTATGAGCCCTTTCGGTTGCTTCATGTTGCGGATATGGTCAGTCTTGTTGACAAGTATTCTGAGCAGATCAACCGGAAACGCTTGCGGAAACATTGGCCCGCAGCAACCAATGTTCTTTCACGGTTCCATAGCCTGACTCCATTGCAGGACAAGGTGATTAGCCGCTTTGACCTGCCTGTTGAAAAGCAGCCTGATCGCATAATAGGCCAGCCTTATCAAGGTTGGCCACAGCGCCACCTTAAAGATATCAGCAGAGGGCAATTTCCTCGGCTTGTCTGGAACACCTTGCTGCCGTCCCGCTGGTGGCTGCAACTGTACTATGGTCACCTCAACGGATACGGATATTGGAAAGCCCGTCTTTTTGAACATCCCCGCGAAGTTTGGCGGTGGCTCAAGGGCTATTTCCTGCTCTACATGAACACCAGGAAAAAGGAGGAGGAGTAGGGAGGGCTCCGCCCGCCGATTTGAGATTGGCTCAAAAAGTGTCAGCTGGCAAATGAAGATCTGTTTTAAATAAAACATAATATATAACAAGGGTATGCATAAAAACAATCAGGCGGAAATCCCCCAAGAGCAGATAAATCAGGGCAGAAGAGCTACTCTCCGAAAAATTGCAGCAGGAACGGTCGTTTTGGCCGGTTATTCAGCATTGCCGGATAAATGGACAACGCCCCTTGTTGAGTTCGGTGCCCTCCCTGCTCATGCAACAACAAGCGCTTTGCAAGAACTGGTTGAGCTTGTTGAGCAACGCTATCAGGAAGGAGTTGCCGAAGAAGCCGCTGAGGAAGAAGCTGTCGAGGAAGTCGTTCTGGAAGCAACCTCTTCTACTCAGGAAGCTGCGGCTCCCGCCGCTGCCCCGGTAACAGAGAACAACGACCTGCGGGGGTACAGCAATATATTAACGCTTCAGGACAGTGGTGCAGTTATGTCCTGCGACAAGGTCCTTCAGCATAAAATAGTTTTCCCCAAACTTGGTCCGCAGTACGGGAGTTCCTTATTATTGGTCTGGAGTGATGGGAATGAGCTTTATGTCCCTGATTCCAGAAGTATGGCTATGGAAGGAAATGAGAATGACTACAGGAAATATCAGCCGGGCGGTGCATACAGCGGCAATAACCCGGATATCCCCACGATGGAAGTTTACGCCAAAAGAGGGACCCATCCAGCCAGTGTGACGCTTTATTATTAAGGAACTTTTCAGAGAACAAAAAAAGGCCGTAGCAAAAAGCTACGGCCTTTTTTGTAGGTGTCACATGGTGACTGTGAAACCTTCTTGCTGGTTTCGGTGGGAATTAACCGATCAGCATCTCTTTGAACGGGTTAGCGTACAGCAGGATAAAAGCGATAACCAGTCCATAAATGGCGATAGATTCAATCAGAGCCATACCGAGAATCATGGTGGTGGTGATCGGGCCTTTTGCTTCCGGGTTACGAGCAATACCGGCACAGGCGCTTCCAACACCCTGGCCCATACCGATACCAGCACCCAGGCCAGCCAGTCCAATTGATGTTGCAGCTGCAAAGCATACTAATGCGAGATGAATCTTGTCCATTTGTTATAACCTCCGAATAGTTAAAAAGATAAGTTGGCCTTCTTCTTTTATATATCTCATGAATTTACTGTCTTTTTGCCGTCTTTGAGCAATCCGGCTCAGTGGGCATGCTCCATTGCTCCGACACAGTAGACAATGGCGAGCAAAACAAAAACAATCGCCTGAATCAGGGAGACAAGCACACCAAGGGCAAGGATGGGCAGAGGCGCAAAAAAGGCTCCGGCCAGCATGAAAAGAACGGCAAGGAGTATTTCTTTTGCCAGGATATTACCGAAAAGACGCATGGAAAGTGAAACGAGACGGGCAAAATTGCCGATCAGTTCCAGGATAATCATAAACGGCGCCATGATCGGGATTGGGCCTGTGAAATGCTTATAGTATTTCCAGCCGTGATAACGAAAACCCAGAACATGATGCATGACCCAGACGATGATGGTCATGGCAATGGTAATATTGAGGCTGGATGTCGGCGACATGAAACCGGGCAGCAGGCCGATCATATTGGCAAGTAAGGTATAGAGAAAGAAGGTGGCCAATATGGGAAAAAGGATTCTGGCTTGTTTTCTGCCCATGTGCTCAGCAAAGAAATCCAAAATGCCGCCGATCAGGACTTCCCAGAAATTTTGTCCGGTTCCGGGAATCAACTCTAGCTTACCCAGTGTCAGCTTGGGCACCACAAAGAGAAAGGCCATGACCAACCAGCTGTAGGTCATGTACGGTGCGCATAACTTCTCCAGAAATGTTGCACCGATCGGTCCGTGCGGAACCGGCAGACCTATCCAGTCAAGAATAACCGAGATAAATAGAATTGGATGTTCCATGCCCCAAGCTCCTTTTACATATTTTCCTGAAATATCATTCGTCCCCGAAAGAGGGCGACAATAATTATACTTAACATAATCGTGGACAGTCCGATAATAAGCCCTATGGCGTTTATGCTGAACTGTGTACTGAGCAGAAGCAGCAGAAAGGTCAGGACAAAGAAACGGATGTAAAATTTTACAGCAAAACCTGTCGAGAAGGATTTGCCGTTGATTTGCGCAGCATCTCCCTGGGTTGCGGCATGGTGAGCGAATCGCATTGCTGTTCGTTTCATCCAGAAAAAACTGCCGCCGGATAATGCGCCACCAACCAGGACAGATCGGGCAAAGGGCCAATCAATGCAATACCAGCTGCCTGCGATAAGCAGGGCCAGCAGAATCAGGTTGAACCGTTCAACCATATGGAGCAGGAGAAGCGCATCATTTTTGCCGCTCCTGCCGCTCTTGCCGCTCCTGCTCTTCATTACCTCAGTCATCAGATATTTTTTTGCTCAAATCCCAGAGATGCTTAAAACCGGCAGCAATTCCGAATCCGAGAAAAATAAAGCTGAACCAAGGCGTGGTTTTTCCGGCAAACAGCTTATTGTCAAGCCACCAGCCTATGCCGAAGCCGATAAAGATGGAGGCGGCAAAGGTCGTTCCGATCTGACCGTATCGGGCCAGCTCAGTTAATATCCCTCGTTCCTCCTCAGCCATTTTCCCGCTCCTGCATCGGATGTCCTGTTAAATTGCACAGAGATAGCACGCGACAGCTACAAGTGCAATGTTTTTTTTCACAGTCAGGGCAGTTTTGTCAGAGATGTTTCAATTGCCGTAAGGGCCTTGTCCAGCTGTTCCGGGGTGTGGGCGGCCGAGATGAACAGGGCCTCGAACTGGGAAGGGGCCAGCCAGAAACCGCTTGTCAGCATCTCCCGGAAATATTGTCCGTAACGATCAGTATTTGCCTGCATGGCCGAGTCAAAATCCCTTACCGGCGCATCAGTGAAAAAGCAGGTCATCATGGAGCCGATCCGATTGAGCACCGTGGGTACCTGGGCCTTGGCGCCGATTTCAGCCAGCCGCTCAGCAAAGCGATCACTTTTTTCCTCAAGCTCCTGGTAGAATCCCGGCCTGCGCACGATCTTGAGCATGGCCAGACCCGCCGCCATGGCCAGCGGATTACCGGACAGGGTGCCTGCCTGATAGACCGGCCCATCTGGAGCGATATTATCCATGATTTCTTTTTTGCCGCCATAGGCCCCAACCGGCAGGCCACCGCCGATGATCTTCCCCAGGCAGGTCAGGTCGGGCATGATGTTGAAGCGCTCCTGGGCTCCGCCCAAGGCCAGCCGGAACCCGGTAATCACCTCGTCAAAGATCAGGACAATGCCCAGCTCAGTGGTCAGATCCCGCAATTTTTGCAAAAAGGCCATGTCTGGAACAATAACGCCCATATTACCGGCAACCGGTTCAATGATCACGCAGGCGATATCTAAGGTGGCATCCCGCAGGGTCTTTTCCAGCACCTCAATATTATTATAGGGGATGGAGAGGGTGTTTTTGACGATGTCATCGGGCACACCGGGACTGCCCGGAATACCCAGGGTCGCAACCCCGGAACCGGCCTTGACCAGAAAGGAGTCGGCATGACCGTGATAGCAGCCGTCAAACTTGATCACCATATCGCGCCCGGTATAGCCTCGGGCCAGCCGGATTGCGCTCATGGTGGCCTCGGTGCCGGAGCTGACAAAGCGGACCTTTTCAATGGAGGGGACCGAGTCGCAGACCAATTCCGCCATTTCCACTTCAGATGCCGTGGGGGCACCAAAGCTGGTTCCGTCGGGTAGGGCCTCCTGAATCGCCTTGACCACCTCAGGATGACCGTGGCCCAGGATCATAGGGCCCCAGGAACCGACAAAATCAATGAATTCATTATCGTCCGCATCAATGACCGTGCCGCCTTGGGCCTTGGCAACAAAGAGGGGATCGCAGCCCACGGATTTACAGGCACGAACAGGGGAGTTCACGCCGCCGGGGATGACCTGGCAGGCTTTTTCGAAGAGTGCAGCGGAATTTGTGGTGTTCATGGATAGTTATGGAATGGTTATGGGTTGAGATGATGATCGGGTTTTTCGTTGGGCGTCTGTATATGTGCTGGTACAGAATAAACGTAAGCTGCTGTCACGTCAAGGGAGTGTCGTTGGGTGGTGGGATTATTACGGACGGTTGCGGATGGCGGGGGGATTTTTGGGTCGTTGGTGCAGGGGTGGTCTTGTAAGGGCCTGTTCGTCGGGGCGGTGGAGACATCTCGGTGGAAACACCAAGGGCAGACACCCAGAAAAGTATTTTCCAAAATGTCTGCTTGAGGTTCGCGCATTTTGCTCCGGTGGGGTGGAGCAACCTTAATGTCCGGCAAGGAGAAAGAGTATTGATAACAAAAAGTTATTTTGTTCACCGATTCTCTTTTTCTATCTCCTCAGTAAGAAAATCCGTCAGATTTCGTTCCGCCTTGTCAAAACCGAAACCGACTATGACAAGCTCCCTCCTGTCAGCAAGATAGGGAGCATGGTATTGTTTTTTCTTTATTTGCGTCAAAGCCGCTTCGGCGGAGCCCATTTTAAATTCAACCACATAAATATACTCTTCCGTTTTGATGACCGCGTCCGTGCTCCCGAAGTTGGACTGTACCTCGCAGGTGACCTGGAGACCTAAGAGCTTCAGAACAATATAGATGATGGAATGATAAAACCCCTCATACTCTTTGACCTTATCCAGCTGTTTAACCGCTATTGAGCTGAATAAGGCTTGGAGGGCCGTGAAAAAGATCTGCATCTCATTCTGCTCAAGGGCCTCAAGCAGCATTTCCATAACAGATCCCATCTCATCCCGCGAGCTGTCGGCGTAATGCTCAACCGCAAAGTCCAGAAAAGAATCTTGCACTTCTTTGTTCGGGAAATCAAGGAGATATTCTCCGCGACTCCTGTCGGTCTTTTTTATGGTCAGGTAGCCGGTCTGAAACATGATGGCGGTGATGTTGATATTATCAATATCATACTTGTTAAAGGCTGATTCCTTGACTGCCTTGTTGATGGATTCATTGATTTTCTTGCCACCCTCTTTGAGCCTATTGATCAGAAAAGTCGGGGTTCCGGTTTCAAACCAGAAATTTTTAAACTCCTGCTCGTACAAGAGGCGTAGAACTGAATAGGGGTTAAAGAGAAA
Organism: uncultured Candidatus Electrothrix sp.; assembly: GCA_965603655.1. Lineage (GTDB taxonomy): Bacteria > Desulfobacterota > Desulfobulbia > Desulfobulbales > Desulfobulbaceae > Electrothrix. Next base: position 10,560 of record CBFDDU010000102.1, read on the forward strand.
GGTGCTGCCGTCCCAGGAATAGCCGTTGTACCATTGGGCGACTTGCTGCATGGTGTCATCCCGTGACAATCTGAGTTCATCGGCCAAGGCCTGGAGGTGGGCCCCGTAATATGTTCTGATTTCCGCTTTGGTGTAGCCGGTGATTGCCGAAAAATGGCGAATCAGGGTTATGTCGGTGAGGTGGTTCAGATCACTGAATATGGAGACCTTGCTGAACTTCGACACGCCGGTCATAAAGAAAAAGCGCAGGTATTTTCCCTGATCTTTGATTCCGGCATAGAGCGTTTTCAGGATTTCCCGGTTCTCCAGGGCCTGTTCGAAATGAGTATGTTCAAGATAGTCAATGATTGGCTTGTCGTATTCATCAATAAACACCGCCACAGGTGTTTCTTTGCCCACCTCTTTGATAAGCTCTAAAAACTGACCGCCGTAACTCGTTGAGGTCAAACGGACATTATGCTGCTCAGCCTGGTCTGCAAGAAAAAGCTCCAAGGCCTTTTCCAGGCCCAGGCTTCTGTAGTCGATCTCGGCAAAGCTGATTCTGATGACCGGGTATTTTTTCTCCCAATCCCATTGGTCATAGATCCAGCAATCCTTGAAGAGTTCTTTGTTGCCGGAAAACAGTTCCTGCATGGTGCTGACCAGCAGGGATTTGCCGAAGCGCCGGGGGCGGGAAAGGAAGTAGTAGCTTCCGTCGTCTATGAGCCTGTGGATAAGCTGGGTCTTGTCGACGTAGATCAGGTTGTTTGCGTTAAAGGCTGCGAAGTCCTGGATGCCTAGGCTGAGTTTTTTCATATCTTTTCCTGAATCTATATACGGGGCTGTCTTATCGTTTCACCTCGGTAGCCCACCCTGCAAGGCTTGGATGTTCTCACCTGAATACTACCTGTGTCGGGTGATTTATCAATATGTTTTCTGGGGGTGGTGAAAAAGGAGGGGGGCGGGGTGCTGCTGGCCTTGGGATGCGGGAGAGGAGGGCAAAAAAAGGCAGTTTCAGCCGGGGTGTTACCCCGGCCTGATTATATATTGCCCTTTCAGGGCATTGCCCCAAAGCGGCTCTCTATCAGCTCAGGGTAACACCCTGAGTATTCTGCGTGTTCGCCCGGCTTGTCTCGGTGGAGACATCAAGGGCAGACACACAGGTCTGCCCCTACAATACCCTCTTCATAGGGTGGGGTGCTGCAACTCAGTTCGCCTAACGTTGAATACGAGCTACAGGTGTCTCAATACCCTCTTCATAGGGTGGGGTGCTGCAACAGCGATACCGGGCATGGCAGGAACTGGACCGCATGTCTCAATACCCTCTTCATAGGGTGGGGTGCTGCAACTTATGTGGGATGTGCTGGAGGTTCAGGTAGAACCGGTCTCAATACCCTCTTCATAGGGTGGGGTGCTGCAACACTGTTGATTATGAATCGGAGGAAGACCAAAGCGTCTCAATACCCTCTTCATAGGGTGGGGTGCTGCAACACGGCAAGAACAGCCCTATCCTGCGTGATAAAAGTCTCAATACCCTCTTCATAGGGTGGGGTGCTGCAACATGCCAAACAGCGCGGCAATGGCGAGGTATCATGTCTCAATACCCTCTTCATAGGGTGGGGTGCTGCAACCATTTGGAATATGTTAGTAGAATGCCTTCCAGAAGTCTCAATACCCTCTTCATAGGGTGGGGTGCTGCAACTGGTATAAGCAACCCACCACAGGCCCCTTCTATTGTCTCAATACCCTCTTCATAGGGTGGGGTGCTGCAACCTCGAACATGCCGGGGTCAACGGGGACACATACGGTCTCAATACCCTCTTCATAGGGTGGGGTGCTGCAACGGCCGACCTGATGGCACGCGTCGATTGCGCAGGGTCTCAATACCCTCTTCATAGGGTGGGGTGCTGCAACAACCGGAAAGCGTGCCCAGTACCTGCTGCTCAAGTCTCAATACCCTCTTCATAGGGTGGGGTGCTGCAACGCCTGTTGGCGATATCAGGTCGTTAATAATAAATGGTCTCAATACCCTCTTCATAGGGTGGGGTGCTGCAACGGCCACATGATGCCGTTGAACTTGGGATACTTAGAGTCTCAATACCCTCTTCATAGGGTGGGGTGCTGCAACTTATCATCACCGGCAACCTGCAACCTGCGGTAAGTGTCTCAATACCCTCTTCATAGGGTGGGGTGCTGCAACATTCTAGACCAGCAAAAACCGATACTGGAGTAATTTAAAAATACCCTCTTCATAGGGTGGTGTGGTGCAAGTTTTTCTAAGTCAGAATT
>CBFDDU010000103.1:0-12766 GCA_965603655.1 uncultured Candidatus Electrothrix sp.
CGGCATAGATACTGATGTGGGCAAGTCCGTGGTCACGGGCTTGCTTGCTCGCCATTTGATGGATCAGGGCAAGGTGGTGATCACCCAGAAACCAGTCCAGACCGGCTGCAAGGATCGCCCTGAAGATATTCTTGTACACCGTAAGGTTATGGGCACGGGCTGGTTGACTCTGGATGAACAGGGCCTGACCTGTTCCTATTGTTTCCCTTTTCCTGCCTCACCCCATCTTGCTGCGGAACGTGCGGGCACAGCAATTGATCCGGCCCGACTGGATAGCGCCACAGACACCCTGGCCGGACAGGTGGATCAGTTGATCATCGAGGCGGCTGGCGGCCTACTGGTTCCGTTGACCCGGAAGCTCCTGTTGCTGGATTATTTGCAGAGCCGTTCCTTCCCGCTCATCCTGGTGACCACGCCCCGTCTCGGTTCCATCAATCATACTTTGCTCTGTCTTGAGGCGATCAAGCACCGCAATATGGAGCTGTTGGGGTTGGTCTATAATGTCCATGGCAACGATCACCGACCTGAGATTGTCTCTGACTCGTTGCAGATCTTCAGAGAGGCTTTGGGGCGCTCCGGTTTCCCGGAAAAAGTCGTGCTGTTGCCGGATATCAAGGAGTCCCGCTCTGCGAATTGGAATACTTTATTCTCTGGATCTTCCGGTAGGGGATAAGCGCAGATGCTGGCTGATCTGCTGATGGTGCTTGCCGCTTACCTGACCGGCGGAATCAGTACCGGCTATCTGCTGGTGCGTTTTCGACGCGGTCTTGATATCCGTTTCATGGGCAGCGGCAGTTCTGGTGCCCGTAATGTAGGCCGAGTGCTCGGGCGTAGCGGATTTTACCTGACCCTGCTCGGCGATATCCTCAAAGGGATGGTGGTTGTCTGGGCAGCTGCTCTTTTTGATTGTGCTCCGGTGATCATCGGGGCAACGGTTGTTGCGGTGATTGCTGGCCATATCTGGCCGGTGTGGCTGAAATTCCGGGGTGGAAAAGGCATTGCCACCAGCCTTGGGGCCTTTGTTGCCCTTGATTATACCATTTTATTGCTGGGCGGCGGGGTAATGCTCCTCATCTATCTCCTGAGCCGTAATTTTTTACTCAGCTGGAGCATGGCATGTATCCTGCTGCCTGTGCTTACCCTCTTGTTCGGCTATCCCGCCGCTCTTTCAGCGTCGCTCGGCGTTGCTGTTATTGTTATCCTGTATGCACATCGAGCAAATATCAGCTCAGCATTAACCAAGTCAATATAACACCTATCCCTCCCCTCTTGGGGAGGGACAATAAAAAAATGAAAGTTGAATCGGGCGACTCCAAGGAGCCACCCGGTACTTTCATATAAGTCCAGGAGCGGAATTATGGATAATGCCTCACCTCTGACCTTTAAAGTCGCTTCCGAGGAATGGGAGTTTGAGCAGATTCATGAGCTGAACTATCAGACCTTTGTGGATGAGATTCCCCAACATCAGGAGAACGAGCATAGGCGGCTGGTAGACAAATTTCATCAGAAAAATACCTATGTGATCTGCCTCTGCGAGAACAAGCTGCTGGGTATGATCGCCTTGCGGGATACACGCCCTTTATCGCTTGACGAAAAACTCGATGATCTTGAATCCTACCTGCCGCCCTTCAAATCAATCCTTGAGTATCGGCTGCTGGCGGTCAGAAAGAAGCATCGCAATACAGCCATCTTTGCCGGTATTATGAAAAAGGCCTTTTATATGGCACTGAAAGGCGGGTACGATATTGCGGTTATTTCCGGTACAACCCGTCAGGAACGTCTGTACAGGCATCTGGGCTTTCAGTCCTTTGGCCCGCTGGTGGGGACGGGAGATGCCCTGTATCAGCCCATGTATATTGATCTTGCCTCTGCGCTCAGGCTGAAACAGAAATCCCAGGTGCTGCATTCCACCAAAGGACCAGAGGTCGAGCAACTACTCTTCAATTACCTGCCCGGTCCGGTTGCCATTGCCGAGGCTGTGCTGGCGGCAAGCTCTGCTGAACCGGGTTCGCATCGCAGTGCGTCCTTTGCGGAGCGCTTTAATGTCTTCCGAGCAATGCTGAGCAGGAAGCTGCAAGCGGATCGCGTCCAGATCATGACGGGCTCGGGAACCCTGGGTAATGATGTGGTGGCAGCACATCTGTCCCTGCTTCCGGGAAAGGGCTTGGTGCTGGTCAACGGTGAATTCGGGGAACGCCTGCGGGATCAGGCTGTTCGGGCCGGGCTCGATTTTATCGTGGTTGAGGCGGATCCGGGCAAGACCTTTGCCGAAGAGGAACTTGCAGCGGCTATCGGCAATACCCAGGAACTTGAATGGATCTGGGCTGTGCATTGCGAAACCTCTACCGGGGTGCTGAATGATCTTGATCTGCTGCGTCGCCTCTCTCGCCGGAATGACCTGAAGCTTTGCCTGGATGCCGTCAGCAGTATCGGCTCCTGCCCGGTTGATCTGCGTGAGATCTATCTGGCGACCGCGACCAGCGGCAAGGGCATTGGTTCGCTGCCAGGATTGGTTATGGTGTTCTGTCGCGATGATGTTTTTTCCGGCGACCGCTGCCTACCGATATTTTTTGATCTGGGCTACTCCGAGAGCAAGCAGGGCATTCCCTTTACGATTTCCTCCAATGCAGTGGAGGCCCTGATGATAGCGGTGGAGGAAGGCAATTGGTCAACTCGGTTTGCAAACGTCCGACAATGGTCAGAAGAATTACGTGATGAGCTTGAGGAAATCGGGTTCACTGTGCTGGCGGACAGGCAATGTCGTGCTCCGCATATCACCACGATTGCCCTGCCTGCATCTGTTTCCTCGCTGGACTTGGGGGATCAGCTGGCGCAGGAGGGAATTCTGGTGAGTTATCGCAGTGACTACCTGCTTGCAAAGAATTATCTTCAGGTCTGCTTTATGGGGAAATGCCGGAAGCCGACCCGGATGATGACCTATTTTCTGCGAAAAGTTGTGGATGATTCATCCGCTCTTAAGCCAACAGAACTGATACGGTGAAAGGATCAGCTCGTTGCGAAAGCAATGGGGCGGGCGTCCGGTGCAAAGATCAAGGAGTGATTGTGCATCACCAAAACCGTAGGCACTGAGTGCTTTCAGATCCGCAGCCTGAGGGTGGCGATCAAAATTGGCAAGTACAAAAATCGGTTCCACCGGGTGTTGATGGTAGCGTGGATGACTGGAGCGGAGAAAGGCAAAGAGATGATCGTTATCCATATCAATAAGTTGCCGGTTATTGAAATCCGCAAAGGCATCTATTTCTTTGCGGACTGCAATCATCTTACGTAACTCCTGAAAAATGGTGTATTCCGGGGTTCCGGTCTCATCTCTGCGGGCTAAGGTCTCCCAGTTGAGTCGTGGGCGGTGCATCCAGCGGCTGTCATCGGCTCTGTTCTCATCCTCCAGATAGCTGAAGTCGTTAAAGGTGCCGACTTCATCACCGTAGTAGAGTAGGGGAATACCGCCGAAAGAGAGAATGAGGCTGTGGAGGAGAAGAATACGCCTGACCGCAAAATCTACTTCCTGTCCATCCTGGTGCTCCATAGCGTACTCCAGCCCGGCTAACGAAGCCAAGGTCCCGGATACCCTTGCATCTCCGTTTTTTTCGTTAAAGGCAAAGGGCTGACCAGTAGCGTAGGAACCTTCAAATGCACCGGTCAAATACTTCATCAAAAATCGACGGTGGTCACCGGGATCATACCCGGCTTTTTTGATATCCTCATCATCAAAGCCAAAGCCTATATCGTCGTGACAGCGGATATAGTTGAGCCAGGTTGCCCGCTCCAGTTTATCCGGCAGGCTTTTGATGGCATGGGCAAGCAGTTTGCAGTTATGGGTGGCTGTGGCCTCCCAGAGCAGGGCCATAAAGGTAGCATTATAGGCAATTTCGCATTCCTTGGCCACCACTGCATCCTCGCCGAAATACTTGATCACCTCCAGGGGAGCAACAATGGCCTCGGCAATAAAGAGCAGCCCCGGAGCCGTGACCTGACAGCAATCCTTAAAGAGCTGGAGGAGAAGATGGGCTTCCGGTCGGTTCTGGCAACTGGTGCCCAGCTCCTTCCAGAGAAAGGCCACCGCATCCAGGCGAACAATGTCAGCACCTTGGTTGGCCCAGAAGAGGATGATATCCAGCATTTCCAGAAAGACCTCGGGATTGGAGTAATTGAGATCCCATTGGTAGTCATGAAAAACGGTCATCACCCATTTTTGCATGCCTTCATCCCAGGTAAAATTACCGGGATCGGTGTCCGGAAAAACTTCGGGCATGGTTTGCTCAAACATGTCCGGGAGATTACGATCTTCAAAGATGAAGAAATAATCCTGGTATTGTAGATCACCCTGTCGGGTCTTTTCGGCCCATTCATGCTGATTCGAGGTGTGGTTGAGCACAACATCCAGGGTCAGCAGGATGCCGTGCTCACGGAAGGCGGCCGCTACTTCACGAATATCCTCCAGGGTACCGGCCTGTTTGTTGATTTCCCGGAAATCACTGACTGCATAGCCTCCGTCGCTTTTACCGGCAGGGCTTTTGAGGATGGGCATGATATGAATCAGATTAATGCCCAGTTCCTGAAAGTAGGGAATCTTTTCTTTGAGCCCCTGCAGGTTTCCGGCAAATCCGTCCAGGTAAAGGGCCATACCCACCCATTGCTGGTGCAGAAACCAATTATGATCCTCTTCACGTGTAATGTCAATTTCCTGGAGGTCATAAGGGCGGTCCAGGTAATTTCTGGCCAGTACTTCGACCAGGCGCAACATGTAGTCTTCAAAGTCCGGCAGCCTGCCGTAGATTTTATCAAACAGCGAGTGAATTGTGTAAAAATTTGCTCCCAAGCGGGTGTAAAAATGGCGCAGATCCCGTTTATGAAAGTCGGGTTTCATGTCGTTGAGGATCCGGTTCAGGAGTGAATGGGAAATCTGTTCGTACATAAGGCAATCTATCAGGGTTGAAGATGTTGTTGATAAAAGGTGCTGTCTGTGCTCACGGCCCCTTGGATGCTGACCACGGCGGAGGCGAATTGTTGCGCACGCTTCAGGATATCCTGTAAAGGCCAGGATTGGACAAGGCCGAGCAGCAGTACCGAGGTAAAGGCATCACCTGCCCCGACGGTATCCTGTACTTCCTCGACCTGTTTCGGCCTGACCTGCATTGGCTTATTATCAGGTCCCAGGGCAAAGGCACCTCTGCTGCCGCAGGTCACCACAAGACCCTCCAGGCCGCAATCAGCCTTCAGCTGCCGGGCTTGGGATTCCATATCCGCACCTCTCCCCTCGGCAATCAGAGCGAGCTCAGCCTCGTTCATCTTGAGCCAATGTGCATCCTGGACAAGAGCAAGAAGACTGTCCTTGTCCCAGAACGGCGGGCGCAGATTAATGTCGATAAATATTTTTCCTTGGTGGCATTTTCTCAGCTCAGCCAGTACGGCACGGTTATGGGCAGTGCGCAGGGCCAGAGAGCCGAAATAGAGAAAACCCTCAGTATGCTCCGGGAGGCAGGCCAGCGGGATATTATCGTAGGCCTGATTTTCCTCAATGGTATACGAGGGCTCTCCGTTGATCAACCGAATTGTCACCTTACCGGTTGGGTATCCTGGGACAACAGCAAGATGTTCGCAGTTCATCTGCCAACCCTGCATCCGCTCTTGAATGATCTGGCCCAGGGCGTCCTTGCCAACGGCAGTAATAATTCGAGGTGCAGTCTGAAAAGCAGTCAGGTTCCAGGCCACATTAAAGGGGGCACCGCCAAGGACTGCGGTGCCGTCAGGAAAGGTATCAAACAGGACTTCTCCGAAAATCCAGATATCTGCTGGTTCAGGTGATAATAACTCCATCATACTTCGTCCTTATTCTCCGAGAGAGGTTCTTCTTCGGCAAGAAAATCATAGTGCTCAATCCCCTCAAGGATACCGTGTGCATAGGGTTTTTCTGCAAAGTAGACGCCTGCCAGCTCATCAATATCCGACAGCTCTTCATGGTGGCGGTTACCCACCACCACGGCACGGGTATTGCCGCGCATCATGTCTTCGTCCGCCCCAGAACCGCCTGCGACCAGGATGTTTTCCAGTGGGATTTCAAGGCGATGAGAGACGTATCGCAGGGCGAGCCCCTTGGAGGCCCGCACCGGGACAATATCCAGGTACTGGCCGAAGGCCAGGCTGAGATTTACGGTCAGGTCCTGCTGCCGCAGGTACACATTCAGTTCATCCACAGAAGGTGCTTTTTCTTCATCATAAAAATAAGAGATTTTGAATTTCCCCTGTTTATCAATTGGTTGAAGGCGGAGGCCCGGGGTGTCGGCCAGCAGCCGCTTCAAGGTGCCCGGCATCCAGAGGTAATCCAGGTGGTGCAGCCAGGTCTGATCGGGAATCAGGCTGCGGCCGTAATAAATAGAAGTACCCAACCCGGTAATCAGGACATCTGGTCGGGGAATCTTCTTTTGAACCATGATTGCTAGGGCAGAATCCCGTGAACGACCGGTGGCGATCCCGAACAGCAGTCTTTTCCGGTTGCTGAGCAGCAGCGCTATCAGCTCTTTCCGGCCTGCGGAATTGCCGATCAGGTTCTGATCCAGGTCGGAAAAAACAGCTCTGGTTGCTGGCCTGATTTTTTTCTGACACGCTTCCCGCTGATCCAATACAGCCTTGTCGGTCCCGATCAGGGAGGTAATCCGGTGCAGGTATTTTTTCACATGGGCTGGCCAGGAGTAATGTTTCCGCACCCCTTCCAGCCCGTTGCGCTGCAAAGATTTCCAGAAGGAGGGGGCGCTCAGGATATCCAACAGCCGATGGCGTAGCTGGTCTTCGTCAAGGGGATCAAACAGAAGCCCGTTTTTGCAGTTTTCGATGATATCCACTGGCCCGCCGTTCTCGGTGGCCAGCAGCGGGCAGCCGGTAGCTCCCGCCTCCAGCAGGGTCAGGCCAAAAGGTTCGGTCAGCGCAGGATTGACAAACACCCCTCCAGAAGCGGCACACATTCTGTATATCTCCGCTACTTCTTCGGCCTTATGGTGTTTTGGCAGGGCCACCTTGCCGTAGAGGTCATACAGGTCAATGAGGAGCAGCAGTTCCTGAATAACCTGCTGTGAGCCTTCATCCATATCCCGGATATCGTCGCGATTTCCGGCAATGATGACCAGGTTCGCCATCTTGCGCAGCCTAGTGGATTGGCCGTAGGTATGGACCAGGGTTTTGATATTCTTCCGTTCGTCGGGCCGGGACAGGGCAAGAATGATCGGCTTGTTTTCCTTGCGCAGAAAGGGCCGGACGGCCTTCAGGAAAGGAGATTTACTGCCCGGGCGAGGGGGATAGAACTGGTCCAGATCGGCGCCGGGTGGAATAACCGCCATATTGTCGGGATGATAAAAATCATAGAGCTCATACTGGTCTTCGATTTCGTTGCGGGTGCTGGTGACCACCAGTTCCGCCGTTGCCAGCACTTCCTCCTCTGCTTCAATGCGGCGGGAAATATTGTAGCGGGTCTCGATTTCCTCCTTCTGCATTCCTGCTGCCAGCAGACGCAGCTTTTTATCCCGGCCCAGCGAGTGCCCGGTGTGGACCAGAGGAATGCCGGTGAGGTTGGACAGACGGACCCCGACAAAACCGGCATCGGCATAATGGGAGTGCAGGATATCCGGGAAACGGTTCTGTTCCTGAAACATGGCCAGCAGGTTGTCGGCAAAGATGTCCAGGTACTCCCATAATTCCTCCTTGCGGAGATAGCCTTCAGCGCCGGTGTCGATGCGGATAATTTGGGCCCGCTTATTGAGCCGTTCCACGGCCTGCGCGTAGTCCTCGCTTACTGCATCGTCCACAATTCGCTGGGTGATCAGGTCCACCCGGTCTACCTCTTTGTGCTTCCCCAGGGCATAGGCCAGATCCCGGACATAGCGGGTCTGTCCACCGGTGTCCGGGTCACGGCCCAGTTCCATGTCATTGCCTCTGATTAGGCCGTGGATGCTGATCAGGGCGATATAGAGTCCTTTTTCTTGGTTCGGCATGCTGTTCCTTTTCTGTAGTCATTCCACGCCGGGCAAAGGCGTTCCGGCAGTTCTTTTTTTCACTGCCCTCCCGACATCTATTCTTTCCTTGGCACATTCTTTGTCAAGCTAGTCGTCTTTGTTATTCTCCAAGTTCCAGGACTGAATTCTGGAACTGGGTGATCTCTACTTTTATCTGATGTACCTTACCTGAATTCGTATTGAAAAAGAACTGTTTTTATCTTAACATAGCTTCTTCTGCCTGTTGATCCGAGGGAAGTCGATTGCCTTCTGGTCTGCTTTCTGCGAAAGGCTGCGGGGGATGTTCATGCTGTCTCATCTGTTTCTGTGGGGGAAAGAATAATGGATATCAAAGAACGCTATATCAACCTGTTCACCGATTACGGTTTCAAAAAGATATTTGGGGAGCACTTAAATAAGCATCTGTTGCTGGATTTTCTTAATGAACTGCTCAAGGATGAGCAGGGGGAGATCCGGGAGCTGAGCTATCTGAAAACGGAACAGCTCGCTCTTTCCAGGAAGGACACGGTTGATTTATGCTGTGAAAACGAGAAAGGGGAAAGATTTATTGTCGGGTTGCGGAAAAGCAAGCATGATTTCTTTTCAAACAGAGAGCGTTACTGTTCTTCCCTGCCTATTTGGGAGCAGGAGAAGCGGGGGAAATGGGATTTTGGACTGAAGGCGGTTTACACGGTGGCGATTCTTGACTTTGCTTTTGACGAGGACAAGGATCAACCGGCGAGATACCGTTACGATGCCAAGCTGTCGGATATTGAAAGTAAACGGGTGGGCTATGACAAACTGACTTTTATTTATCTGGAACTGCCTAAATTCACCAAAGGTCTGGAAGAACTGGAAACCGGCCTGGATAAATGGCTCTACGTTATCAAGAATCTGCACCGCCTTGGCAATATCCCGAACAAGCTGCGGGAAAAGGTCTTTGATCAGGTCTTTGAAGCAGCGGAGATCGCTCGATTCACCCCGGATCAGATGCGCTCGTATGAGGAAAGCCTGGACTACTATCGGGAGTTGAAGGCATCTCTTGATACGGAGTTTGCAGAAGGCTGGGACGAGGGGCTGGAAGAAGAGCAGATCGAGATTGCTTTGGAGATGCTGGAGGAAGGAGAAACGGTGGAAAAGGTTGCAGATTTTACCGGGCTTTATCTTGCGGTTGTGAAGGTGTTGGAACATAAGAGGTGGCAGTAGTCGTACTACTGCCGCCTCCTCTATGGCGGTTGAGAAGTTTGTTCAATAAAAAGTGGGTGCGGGGAGGCCGGAACTCACCACAACCTCCCCGGAGCTTATCCTCTACGAAAAGTTGTTTTTCAAGCTACTTCACCATAGCCTGAACTGGAACTAATGAGGAGTCGGTGCTATTGTTGCCAAGCTGTCCGTTATGATTGCTTCCCCAGCACCAAACCGTTCCGTTTGCCTTGAGGATTGCGGTGAAATAGCCGCCAGCCGCGACAGCTGTAATATCCGCAAGGTTGGCTGCCGAAACAGGAGTAGTACTGTAACTTGTATTCCCGGTGCCGTATTCGCCTTCCATATTTCTACCCCAGGCCCAGAGGGAAGCATCTGTCGCAAGAGCAATCGTATGTTCTTTGCCGCTGGACAGGTCAACAAAGTTTTCAAAGACCTTGATAGGAGTAGGTTGATCCCAACCATTGCCGTTCCCGACCGCACCGAAACCGCTGTTGTATCCCCAGCCCCAGACTGAGCCGTTTGACATTACGGCGAATGCCCGTGAGTTCAGTGAACCATGCACAGAAGCTACGTCTGCTGTTAGTAATGCCGCTGTCGCTACTGTTCGGTCTATGGTATCTCCGGTGCCCAATTGCCCTCTGTCGTTGCGCCCCCATGACCAAACGGTCTTGTCCTGTTTCAAGGTCGTAGTAAAATTGTACCCGCCAGCAATACCGATCACGTTGAAGAGATTGGGCACTTGGCCGGGAACAAGTTCATCAGTGGTTCCCCCGAGACCGTGGCCCAGCTGATACGAACTGTTCATGCCCCAGGTCCAGACTGTGCCGTCTCCCTTTAGGGCGATGGAATGAAAATTCCCTGCCGCAATAGTGACAACATCGGACAAACCGAAAACCTGCACCGGAACAGCGGAAGTATTCAGTGTTCCGTTACCAAGCTGCCCATCCCAGTTTTTTCCCCAAGCCCATACTGAGCCAAAACTGTCCAAAGCAAGATTATGAGATGCGCCGACAGCAATTTCCGTAATACCACTTAGGCCCTGTACTTGAATCGGAGTTAACTGGTCTGTCAGGCTGTTGTCTCCTGCCTGTCCGCAATCATTTCTGCCCCAAGCCCAAACATTGCCGTCACTGTCCAAGGCGACAGCATGGTCATATCCGGTAGCGATGTCTATGAACAGAACTGATGCTGAACCGCCTTCAGTGGTAAAGGCATGAGTGAAATCCGCAGTCAGCGTATTGCCGCCGGTTGTGCCTGCCAGGGCGCAGCTTGGAACAGTGATCAGATATTCTGTTCCACCAGCAAGTACGGCAGCAGGTTCAACTGTCAGAATATTGCCGCTGACAGTCGTGTTGATGGAAGCAGGGGTACTGCCGCTGTCTTTAAGGCTGATGCTGCTGTAACAGCTTCCGGCGGTGACAGGTTCGTTCAGAGTGAAGGTGAAGACCTGATTGAGAGCCACAGCACTGCTGTCTATCGGCTGGATATCTGTCACTGTGAGTTCAGTTGTATCGCTGGTCACAAGGATACTGACTGAGGCGGTCGCTGTACCGCCGTTACCGTCACTGACTGTATACATGAAATTGTCACTTCCTATGAACCCTGCATCCGGTGTATAGGTGACGCTCAAACCGTCCGGTTCAATGGCAACAGAGCCGTTTGCACCTTGGGTGACTTCGGTTACGCTCAGACTGTCCCCCTCCGGGTCGGAATCATTATTCAGCACCGAGATAGTCACTGATTGCTCTTCCACCGTGCTCGCTGTATCATCAGCCGCGACAGGCGGGATGTTGAGCAGCAGGGTGTCGCAGGGCATGACTTTGTTTTCTCTGCCTATGATTACCGGTCTTCCTGATGTTTCTTCGGCGAGAACCAAGTCAATTCCAGGCTCAAGAAAACCGAGGAAATTTCCGTCCGGGTCATACAGTCCGGCACCGGAAGTGTTGCTCATAGCGGTCTGCCCGGAGGTGCTTGTACTGAACGCTGCGGGATATTCTCGAAAATCACCGATGAACAAGGGGTTGCTCTCTTTGTCCAGCGTTACAGACATGCTGCTGGGATATGCGCCTCCTGCCTGATGTATCCATTCCGGTGTTCCATCAGCATGGTACTTGGCCATAAACATGTCGGTATCTTGATCACTCGTCATGGAGCTGAATATACTTGTACCGTTATAAAAATCGCAGGCCTGACGAAAATCTCCAGAAATATAGACCTGTCCGGTGTTATCTGTCGTAATAGCACGGCCCATACAGCTGCTGGTGCCGTTGGCCTTCTGCACCCAGCTTACGAACCCGTCTTCTGAGGTGAATTTCGCAATAAAGTAATTGCTTCCACTGCCACCTGTTAAAGTGACAGGGGATGAACCGCTGAAGGTAAGCGTTTCATCGTAAAAGCCTGTCACCAGCACATCTCCTCTATTGTTTGGTGCAATGGAAAAGATCATGCAGTTTCCTTCCCCGCTACCTTGTTGAGCCCACATTAAAGTTCCGTCCAAGGTATACTGGGCAAGGAAGATGTCCCCGTTATCTATAGAATTCAGTGTGGTGGTCAAAGCACCGCTGCCAAGATTAAGGCTCTCGTTAAAGCTGCCGCCGATGTACAGGCGATTGGTGGTGCTGTCTACAGCTAGGCTTGTTCCATGGTCATCCTGTGCTCCTCCTGCCTGTTCAGCCCAACTGAGTTCCCCTATCGGGCTGTATTTGGCAAGAAAGACTTCATAGCCGCTACTGTACTCGGTGGATGGATCATCCAGTGTAGCAACTATGCTTTCACCACTGTAGAAATTTATCGTTTCTGCGTAATCCCCGCTGATATAGAGATTACCAACAGTATCTACAGCAGCCTTGCAGCTGATAGCACCGTATTTCGCTGTCGCCTTCCGTGCCCAGAGCAACGAGCCTGAAGCGGTGTATTTTGCAATATAGATCGCAGGCATTCCGGCAGGTGCAGTCAGCGTGACAGGCGAATCTGTTCCCAAGGTAATGCTGTTTTGGAATGTGCCGACCACAAAGATGTTTCCTGCATCATCCCGCGCCAACTCTTCTACATTCGGCGGCAGCTGCCAAGGATCACAGCTCACCGCTCCGTTTACAGTAATATATACAGTTGCGGAGCCGGTGCCTCTGCTCGGACTGGTTACGGTGTAGGTGAAGAAGTCAGAGCCGGTAAAGCCGGAATCCGGCGTATAGGTTACAGTGTCGTCCGCATTGAGTAGGGCTGTGCCGTGAGCAGGAGTGCTTACAGAGGTGACATCAAGCGTCTCGCTCTGCGGCGGGTTATCGTTTGCGAGCACAGAGATAAGCACAGCTGTATCTTCCTCTGTAACTGCTGCGTCATCCTTTGCCAGCGGTTCTTCCGTGTTCGAGTCGGTAATGGTGAAATATCCGTCGCTCAGGTCGGTGGTTGAAGGATCTGCGGAATGGGTGATTTTGACTTGGTAATCTGTTCCTTCGGCAAGATCAGCAGGGACAGTCCAGGCATAGCTGTTCGTTGATGTGGAGACAGGGGTGTGATTAAAAGTGCGGTTTTAAGAATTATCGTGTGCGCGGAAGAGCATA
>CBFDDU010000104.1:0-12728 GCA_965603655.1 uncultured Candidatus Electrothrix sp.
GGAAGAAATTTCGGAATATCTCCCAGTTCGACATGAGGTGGAGTGGTTATCTTGTATTTGAATTCCATTGTTTCCTCTTTTTCAAAAGTCTGTAAGTCTACTTGCTATTTCAATGGCGATGATGGTTTGCATCCACTCTCTTCTTCAAATTCCTCCTCGTCTCCTCATCCAACAGCTCAGGATGCTCTTCCGCCCGCTTGCACATCTCCTGCAACGTCTTCTTATCAATAATCTTCATCTCTGAGGCATCCCAAAGCGGTTTGCCGAGAAATTCAGCCAGGGTCTTCGCGTCCTCCTGAATCCTGCTTTTCTTGCCATGATCCACCACATTGATACGGGAGCTGTCTTTCAGGACAAGATTAATCTCATAGCTGTAATAAGAACTCTTATTCCCGCTGACCCGTTCGGCGATCAGCTGAAGGGCATGAATCTCTCCCAGCCGAACGCAATCTTTGCGCTTCCTCCAGTTTCCGCTTTCATAGGGTGTCTTCCTTCCCTTCCAGAAAAAGCCCTTTCGCTTATCAAAAACCATTGGCAAGGTACTGAAATAGAGCATCACCCCGCCTGCGCCCATCAACACAAGCCCGATCAAGACAGGAGGAAAAGGCTGCTCTCGGGAAAGGAAGATGCCGATACTCAACCCGGCACCGACCAACACAAAGAAGAGCGAAAAGAGCACCATTCCTAATAAGGCACGGAACTCCATTCTGTCCCGCCGCACAGTAACCAGTTTATGGGTCTGGAAACTGGCTCCACCTCTTTGCAGAGGTGTCCACTCTATCTTCTCCGCCACCGGATCATTAAAAACAGACGGGTCCGTACCCTCAGCCATCTGACGAAGCATGACATGCAGGATTTGCCCTGTGATGTATCGTTTTATATCCATAATCAACTCGCTGAACAGAAAGAAAATACCAGGAAACAAGATTCGTTACACGCTTATCTTAAACAGCAACTCCGCCATTTGCAATTGAAAAGACCCGGCAACACATCAACTCGACCGGCCCGCACAGGGTGCATTTCATGCTGTAGCAAAGCTGCCGATTCAGCACCCTGCCCGTGTCATCATGTTTACATTTACGTACGCAACATCTTTTTATGTAAATAAGAAGACAAAAATATCACACCTCTTTCAACAGCCTGCATCCTTATAACACAGACAACATGTCGTATTGTAACGAAAAACTTAAATAACAAGTTTGGCACAGCTGTTGCATTTATGCAACCAGACAAACCATTCACAAGGAGCAGCAAGCCATGAGCAAAAATCATCCTGACTACATATCCACGACCAACGCCTGTAAGCTGTGCAAACCGCTGGGTGCCTGCCTGGCCTTTAAGGGCATTGAAGGCACCGTCCCCTATCTGCACGGTTCTCAGGGCTGTGCCACCTATATGCGCCGCTATATTATCAGTCATTATAATGAACCCATTGATATCGCCTCTTCCTCCTTATCAGAGAAAAACGCTATTTACGGCGGCGGTCCCAACCTCAAGATGGGCCTGACCAATGTGGCGGAAAAATATCGCCCCAAAATGATCGGCATTGCCACCACCTGCCTGACCGAAACCATCGGCGACGATGTTCCCATGTATCTTAAAGAATACAAAAGAGATACTGAGGGATCAGAAGGGCTGCCGGAATTCGTTAATATCTCAACACCCAGTTATTCCGGCACCCATATGGAGGGCTTTCACGGGGCTATCCATGCGGTCATCCGACAGCGGGCCAAAGGCGGTCCAAAGACCGAGACCATGAATCTGCTGCCCGGCTTTGTTTCATCTGCCGATTACCGGCTTCTCAGGGAGATCATGGAGGATTTTGAACTGGACTGCACCATGCTGCCGGATCTTTCCGAAACCATGGATCGCCCTGCCCTGCTGGAATATGAAAAAGTGGCCAAAGGGGGAACGCCGCTTGCGGCAATTGAAAAAATGGGATGCAGCCAGGCTACTCTTGAGTTCGGTCGCACCCTGAGTGATGAAAAAAGCGGCAGCCTGACCCTCAAAGAGAAATTTAACACCGCGCACCACCGCTTAGGGATACCTATCGGCATTGAAGAAACCGACCGATTCTTTAGCCTGCTCTCCTCCCTCAGCGGTCGACCTGTGCCGGAAAAATATGTCCAGGAACGAGGGCGGCTGGTGGATGCTTATGTAGACGGGCATAAATACCTGTTCGGGAAAAAGGCAATTATCTATGGTGAAGAAGACCTGGTGGTCGGCATGACCGCTTTTCTGGCGGAGATAGGTATATTCCCGGTGATCTGCGCTTCCGGCGGCACATCGGGACGGCTTGCCGAGGCCATTGCTGCAGTGACCGGCGACATTCTGGCGGAACAGCCGGAGATCCATGAGGGCGTGGATTTCTTCGACATCGCGGAAATGGCAGAGAGCCTAGGGCCAGACCTGCTGGTCGGCCATTCCAAGGGGTATCCCCTTGCCCGCAAACTGAATATCCCGCTGATCCGGGTGGGATTTCCCATCCATGATCGGGTGGGCGGACAGCGCATCCTCCATCTTGGCTACAGTGGAGCGCAGCAGCTTTTTGATCAGGTGGCCAACGCGCTGATTGCTCAAAAACAGGCTGATTCTGATGTGGGGTATTCCTATATGTAAGGACACAGGGAGCAATCCAATCCTTCACGGCTCCTGCACCTCAAGCGAGAAACAGAGCTGCCCGAACCGCTGCTTGATATAATCAAGCAGGGTGTAGATGAGCAGGACAACCCCGATCATCTCCAGGAACTCCTCAATCGTATACAGCACGGTATAGGTGACGCTGTAATAGCCGTGCAACTCAGCCTCTCTTCCGCCGAGCATATCAAACCCTGCAGCCCCGGTAAGAAAGATAATTGCGGAAAGGATCAAGAGAACGGTTGTCTTGCGGGGAAGGCGAAAAATAAAGCGAAAATAAAGCAGCCCCAGGATGGTCATCAAGATGCTGTAGGGGATAATCCAGGGGAAATAAAGCAATCCGCCTGCCTCAAGAATCCCTGTTGATTTGATGTATTCTTCCGTGTAATTACCGAGTCTCTCATGCAGGACAAAGGTTTCATCCAGGGAGAGAAAGAGAAAAACAGCGGCAAGACCGAGCCAGTAACGGCACTTCTTTCCCTGCTTTTTCTCTAATGAGGAGAGACAAAAAAAGAGAAGGGAAGAAAAAAAGAGGGCAAAGCCTGAATAGAAGGAAGGGATATTTTTCTCTATATCCAAATCAACATATCCTGTAATGTCCGTCAAGTCCTGATTTCCGGTATAGAAAAGAACTGCCTGGGCTATGCAGTGCAGCACGGTCAACAGAATGACAAATGACAGAAAAAAAAGAGCTGTTTCACGGGGATGAATTTTTAGTTGAAACATAGAAGAACCCTTTAGAGCCTGTTTGAAAATTCAGAGCGTCAGCTGCCTCCCTCCCGACAATTTCTGAAGTCCGGAAAAGGGAGACAGTTCAAAAAAACAGCTCCTGCCCGACACAGAGGCTTATATATAATAACCTCTTATGCTTAACCACTCAACAAGTCACTGTCCTTAAACAGGGCACTGGCGGAAAATCAGTCTCTCCAGCCAGCAGACCCCGCCTCGGATTTTCCAGACAGCTTCTTATTGTCATGCGTCAGCACGTTTAATCATCGACCTCTGTATTCATACCGATCATCATCGGAGTAACGCCCGTCTCCGCGATATTCGTAACGGCTGCCGCGTTCGTTTCCGCGATATTCATAGCGGCTACCGCGCTCATCTCCGCGATATTCATAGCGACTACCGCGCTCGTCTCCGCGATATTCGTAGCGGCTACCACGCTCGTCTCCACGATATTCATAGCGACTACCGCGCTCGTCTCCGCGATATTCGTAGCGGCTACCACGCTCGTTTCCACTGCCGTGGGCAGTTGCGAATAATCCCAGTACGAGAAACGAACCGATCAGGGTCAGGGCTGCTGTTGTCTTTTTCATGGGTAAACCTCCGTCTGTGATAATGGTTAAAGCAATTTGCTCTTGTTTATGATTCTAGGATAACAAAGAAAAGATTAACGGAAGATTAACGAGCAAAGTTTTTTCGTTTTTTTATGTTGCCTTGAAAAATATTTCTTCTCAGGGGATCGTTTTTTGGTTACCTCGATGGAACACAGGAGGATCAAACTGAAAGACGGCACAGCAAGAGCGCGAATTCGCATTCGATTGAACAGAGTCAGGTTGGATAATTTCGGCGACTGCATAGCTGTCGGTCAGGGTGTCAGCGAACTGAGGATTGATTACGGCCCCGGTTATCGGGTTGACTTCGGAAAAAACGGTGCGGTCGCGGTACTTCTTCTCTGCGGCGGGACAAAACAAAGCCAGGCAAAAAATATCAGGAAAACTCATAAATACTGGACCGAATACCAGCGGAGGACAACATGAAAAAAACACTGCATCATACAAACAAGGGCTGCATGAAAATCTTGCTGACTCTGTTGAAGCAGCGGAATATCTCAATGCCGCTCTTGAAAACAGACAAAAGCGTTATTGATCTTGTCGGCGAAACCGCATATCCTACCCTCTGTCCACCGCCCTGAAACCGGTTACTTGAAACTTGAAAGAAGCATAAAAAAGAATGACAACAGTCCCTTTACAGCTCATCCCCAAACAATTTTTCTTCGTCAAAACAATCATCTTCTTCATCCTCTTTGCCATCATCTTCCTGCATCTCGCTTCAGTTATCCCAACCCTGCACAGCCTTATCAAAGAATATCAGCAGGCAAAACGTGTTTATTTCCTGAATGATATCAGCGATAATCTCTACACAGCGGTCGGCAATTTCGGTTTTGAACGAGGCCGAGTCAACGTTGTTCTCAAGGATGCCGGTCCGGTTGAAAAAATGGAGACGAACAGACAATTCATTCTTGCCCGCCGCAGTGAGGGGGACAAGGCGTTGCAAAACGCCCTGAGCAAACTCGCAGTGGCCCATGAGCATGATGTTAAGGACGCTCTGGCAAAAATCAATCAATTGACAAAGACGGTTGAACAACTCAGAAAGGAAACAGCAAGCGACCTAGTGGTCCCCAAGGCTGAACGGAAGCAGGGCCTTGCCGAAATATGGTTTGCCGCAATGACTGATTACATTGAAAGCATCGAGTCATTACTCATTGGTATTTCCAGCGATATCAGTAACGCTGACGGGATGATCAGCCGATACTCCTCTTTGAAGCACGAAACCCTAGCCTTGCGCAATACTGCCGGCCCGGAGGTATCCATTCTTTCTGCAACAATGCTCTCAAAAGCGCCTCTTCGCCCTCAATCGGCACAAAAAATTCAGAACCTCCAGATCAGAACGCAGGAACATTTCCAACACCTGACCCGTCTCAGTCAACCATTGACAAATCCACAGATACCGACAGCGTTAAAAGAATTGAAAACAAGTTATTATGATGATTATGTTCCCTACAGGGAGACGATTTTCCCGCAGGCATTACAAGGCGGGCCGTATACCTCTTCCCAACCTGAATTTCTCCGTCACGGGGTTGATGCTCTTCTCCGGATTGCCGTCTTCATGGAACATATCGTGACGGTCACGAAAAAATATGCGCAGAACAAATTACGTGAAAGCCGAAGGAAAATTATCTTCCAGGTTTTCAGCAGCTCGGTCTCCTTGCTCCTCATTATCCTCATCTTTCTTTTTGCCCATTATCGCGTTATTCAACCCATTGCTCAGGTCACATCCGCAACCCTTCGGCTCGCTCAAAAAGATTTAGGCGTTCAGGTTCCCCAACAAAATGTTCAGAATGAAATCGGGGCGCTGGCCAGAGCGGTCGGAGTGTTTAAGGATTTGGCCATCCAACAGGAAAAAGATGTTGCCGCTCTTGAAAAGGCCTCGGCAGAAAGGGAACTGCTCGTCAGTGAACTCCGGGAAACCCTTGCGGAGATCAAGATGCTGCGGGGCATTCTGCCTATCTGCTCTTTTTGCAAAAACATCCGCAATGATGAAGGATACTACGAACAAATCGAATCGTACATCCACAAACATTCCGGCGTTGATTTCAGCCATACAATCTGCCCGTCATGTATGCAGAAGCATTACCCTGAAGAATATGATTACTTCATGAAAAAGAAACTCAACCAATCAGGGACAGACCCCGATTAAACACTCTTACCCCTCCTCATCACCCCAGTCTCCTAAAAACATCAATCAGGAGGGTATGATAATCTGCCCTTGATGCGAATCGGAACATATCACCTTACCCCTCTTCTGATATCCGTTTTCACCTGCCAAGACATTTTCTGTCCCATGCAACCAAACAGACAAAAAAGGATCATACATTCATTTTTGTTAATAACACAACACCACCACCCTCTCTCCCCTTACCCTGCTTTTCGCAACACAACCTAACCATTTAAAACAAAACAAATAAAAACGAAAATCTCCTTTGGCATGGCACTTGCTTGGTTACAACTATAAAAGCATTTATAAGGTGACAGCCAGAGCGAACACACATAATTTCGAGCCCAGGGAATACTTCCCGCGAGCTCATATTTTGCATAAGGAGCAATACATGAATACTAGAGACTTTAACCGTCATCCATGTTTCAACGCCAAAGTCAAGGGACAGTACGGCAGGGTTCACCTTCCGGTTGCTCCGAAATGTAATATTCAATGTAACTTCTGCAACCGCAAATACGATTGCGTTAACGAATCACGTCCCGGTGTCACCAGCACCATCCTGACCCCTGAGCAGGCCCTCTATTATATGGGTAAGGTCCTGGAAAAAGAACCGCGCATCTCTGTCGCAGGCATCGCCGGACCGGGCGACCCCTTTGCCAATGCCGAGGAAACCCTGGAAACCATGCGCCTGATCCGCAACAAATACCCGGATACCATCCTCTGCCTGGCCTCCAACGGTATGGAATTGGCTCCCCATGTTGAAGAACTGGCTGAGATTGGCGTTTCTCATGTCACTGTGACCGTGAACGGGGTGGATCCGGCCGTCACGGAAAAGGTCTATTCCTGGGTACGAGACGGCAAGGTCATCTACAGAGGACGGCAAGGCGCAGAGCTGCTGCTGGCTCGTCAGCTCAACGCTATTGAAAAACTGAAGCAACACGATATCACGGTGAAGATTAACACCATCCTGATCCCCGGCATCAATGATCATCATGTCATCGAGGTTGCCAAGGCAATGAAGGAACTGGGCGCAGACCTGTTTAACTGTATGGCCATGCTGCCCAATGCGGACACGGTCTTTGAAAATATCCCTGAACCTTCCAAAGAGGTCATGAAGGAGACCCGCAACGAGGCAGAAAAACATCTGCCCCAGATGCGCCATTGCACCCGCTGTCGTGCCGATGCTGTGGGCCTGCTGGATAATGACAGGACCGATGAACTGCGCGGCTGCCTGAGTGCCTGCGCCAGCCTGCCTAAGCATTCCGAGGCCAAACGCCCCTATGTTGCCGTTACCACCCAGGAAGGTGTGCTGATCAACCAGCATCTCGGCGAGGCCACCCGCTTTCAGATCTGGGGTCAGGACGAAGAAGGCGGCTATACCTTGATCGAAGAACGGCAGGCACCACCGGCAGGTGGCGGGAGCCAGCGCTGGCTGAATATCAGCAGAATCCTCAATGATTGCCAAGCGATCCTGGTCAACGATTTGGGCGAAGGCCCTAAAGAGGCCTTAAGCAAACGCGGCCTTAAACCGATCACTATGACCGGTTTTATTGAAAAAGGGCTTGAAGCGATCTACACCGGCAAAGAGTTATCTCCCTTGCAGGGGCGGATGCGAAAATGTTCTTCCAAGGCTGAATGCCTAGGCACCGGAACCGGCTGCGGCTGATTGATAAAAAATGTAAGTGATGCAAGGGCAGACCTGCGTGTCTGCCCGGTTATTCAAGTTTTCCTTGCGGAAAGCTTTTTTTACGCTACTCGTTATGTTTTTATTTCATAACGACAAGGTAATGAATATTCACATCAAAGAGGTTTGATAATAATGAAGTCAACGTCGAAACTCCGCTACTCTGCGGTCATGTTTCTTCTGCTCAGCTCCACAGCAGCCTCAACAGCTTGGGCAACAGAGCAAGGGGATACTGAACACAAAACAAATATCTTCCTTGAAATCCGCGAGCGGGCCGAACACCAGGAAAACTTTAACGATAAGTTTTATGGCATCAATCCGAAGCTCGGCGAAGACGCAGATACCTATCTCCTGAGTCGGATACGCCTGGGTCTGACCCATCAGTTTACCGAGCAGTTTGCAGGAAAAATCAGTTTGCAGGACAGCCGAGCCATTGATTGGGCCTTTGACGATGCTGATTGGAAAAACAGTGAATTCGGCGGGATTGTCAATAACCCGCAGGATGATCCGCTGGAACTGGGCGAGACCGGGCTCCAGTACAAACACGACTGGTTCGCAGCCAAGGCAGGTCGACAGACGATTCATTACGGCAACAACCGGGTGTTCGGGCCGGGCGCATGGAAAAACTCCGGCAAATGGGTCTGGGATGCGATCAAAGTAAGCTATAACTCTGGAGAAAATTGGCTGGATGTCTTTTACGGAGAATCCATGCTCCATGACCCGGAGGTCTTCAGTCTGGATCATCGACATGGCTACGATGGTGCAGGCATGTACGGACATGTGCAGGCGGCTGATTTTCTTGCTGTCGAGCCGATTCTGGTGACGAAATACAACGACAGCAGCAGTGATTATGCGGAAAAAGATCTGTTCTACTCCGGAGCACGTCTGCTGCTCAAGCTGGACGGTTTTACGGCTGATGCCACCTATGTTCAGCAATCCGGTGAAGTTACTGCGGACAATGGCGGACAAACGGATTCCGATGCCTTTGGTTATAATCTTGACGTGGAATACCGCTTCAATCCGCAATGGGCTGTCGGCACCACCTACAGTTTTGCCACGGGAGACGACAAGGCCACCCCGGATAATGAACGCTTTGATGCGGTCTACGGTGCGTCGGACAAGTATTACGGTCGGATGAACTTCATGGTCTGGTCAAATCTGCTGGATTACGGGGCATTGATCAACTTTCGACCGCGAAAGAAGGTTGAAATACAGGCGGAATATCATCAATTCTACGCTGACCAGATGAACGATAAGTGGCGGGCCTACAAAAACGGTCTGGCTGCGGACAGCGACCATTACGGCAATGAGATTGATCTGGTCGCAAAATGGAAACTCAATCCAACCTGGAAATTCTATGCCGGAGCCGGGGTCTTTCTGCCGGGCGATGCCATTGAGGAGGCCGTGGCCGGAGGGCAGGATTTTATCAGCGACGAGACCGCCTATTCCGGTTTCTTTCAGGTAAACTATACATTTAACAAGGAACTGTAATGATATTTTTTACAACTCAGGAAATCGAAGCCTGGATCAACGAAGATGCGCCCTTGGTTGACCTAACCAGTCATCTGCTGAAAATCGGAAGCCAACCATCCCGGTTGACCGTCCGTACCCGTCATCCGACCAGAATTGCCCTGACAGAAGAGGCCGGGAGAATTTTTGAAATCCTGGGTTGCCGCATCAGTATGCTCCTTCCGTCAGGCCGGGATGTCTCGGCACAAAGCGATATCCTGATTGTGGAAGGGCCGGGCGCGGCTCTGCACCGGGGTTGGAAAGTGGCCATGAATCTGCTGGAGTACATGTGCGGCGTGGCCACCCATACTGCCGAAATGGTCAACAAGGTTCAGGAATGCAGCAATATCCCTCTGCTGGTTACCCGCAAGCACCAACCGGGCCTGAAAAAACCCTTAATGAAGGCGATCCTGGCCGGAGGCGCTGTTCCGCATCGGCTGAGCCTATCCGAGACCATTTTGATTTTTGAAAATCATCTCAACCTAATCGGCGGACGAGAGGCTCTGCCGGGCCTGCTTGCTGATATGAAGGCGGCAGCCTGTGAGCAGAAGATCACCGTGGAATGTGATAACTTGGACCAAGCCGTACAAGCGGCCAAGGCTGGAGCAGACGCGGTGCAATTCGACAAAGTGCCTCCGCAGGATCTCATCACCTGGTGCCCTGAACTCAAAGGTAATTTCCCGAATCTGGTGATCTTGAGTGCAGGCGGGGTCGGACCCAAAAATGTGCAGGACTATGCCCGCACCGGGGTGGACGGCATTGTGCTCAGCTCAGTCTTTCATGCCAAGCCTGCTGATCTGGGTGTATGCATTGAATTATCATAACAATACAAGTCGTGACAACACAACCCATCACCGCTATGCCTGCACAGATAAACGAACAATCCGACCTGCTCTATCAAATCATGGGCTGGGCAGAAGAAAAACCGACCATCGCCCTCCTCCAGGCCCTGGAACAAACCGGCTCCATTAACAAGGCGGCTCAGTCGATGGGGATACAGTACCGAACAGCCTGGCAGAAAATATGTCAGCTCAACAACCTGCTCTCCTACCCTCTGCTCAGCAAACGGATCGGCGGCAGCGGCGGAGGCGGCTCAGTTCTGACCGAAGAGGGCAGGCAGCTGCTGGCTCGGATCAAACTGCTCCGGCGCGAGTTTACTCAATTTAAACAATTTGCTGCCGAGGACCCGCAAGAGGCACTGGCAACAATACAAACCCTGCGGAGGATAGAAATGAAACTGAGTGCCCGAAACGTCTGGCTCGGCCTGGTGGCGGAGATTGAACAGGGCGTGGTGAACAGCGTGGTGCATATCCGGCTCAAGGGCGGCGACCGCATCACCTCGGTGATCACGGATGCATCAGTGAAGCGGCTGAGGCTGGTGCCGAGGAGTGAGGTGATGACCATTGTCAAGGCATCCAATGTTCTGCTGAGTCTGGACATTGATCCGCAGACCATCTCGGCCCGTAATATCCTTTCCGGGACGATCACGGATATCATCCCCGGTGCGGTCAACGACGAGGTCACTGCAGAACTGCCCGGCGGCAGTACGGTCGCCTCGATTATCACCTCGGCCAGCGTCAAACGACTGGATTTATCAATCGGCAAACCGATATCCGCTGTCATTAAGGCCTCGGATGTGCTCCTTGCCGTGGCCTGAAGCATGAAAAACGTTCTCTCCCAATAAAAAAAATAACTATGAAAATCAAAACCCTTATCATTGTTCCTGTCTTGCTGTTTTTTACGGTTGCCGCTTCGGCAGAGACGGTTTATCTTTCTGCAGCCGCCAGCATGACCGATGCTCTGAAGGAGGTCATCACCGGCTTTACAGCGACCCGTCCTGCTGCGCAGATCCGGCCCAACTTTGCCTCCTCCGGCAGCCTGGCCAAGCAGATTGAGCAGGGTGCACCGGGCGATGTCTATATTTCCGCCAATCCCGAATGGATGCGCTATCTGGTGGAACAGCGGCTCATTGCTCCGGGCACGGATCGCATCTTTGCCTATAACAAGTTGGTTTTTATCGGCGAAAAACGCTCGGTGCCCCTGACCCTGGACAAGCTCGCCGAGCTTGAGCGCATTGCCCTGGGCAGTCCGCAGAGTGCCCCGGCCGGGCAGTATGCCAAACAGGCCCTGGAACATGCCGGAGTGTATGCTTTACTGGCAAAACAAAGGAAGCTGGTCATGGCCAAGGATGTGCGGCAGGCACTCCTCTATGCGGACCGGGGCGAGGTGGACGGAGCCTTTGTCTATCGGACCGATGCTCTGTCGGCCCGCAATGCGGAGATCCTGTTCACGGTGCCGGATAATTTTTATGATCGGGTGGCCTATCCTCTGGGCCTGACCCTTGCCGGGGTAAAAAACACCTCGGCAACGGCCTTATATGAGTATATGAGTAGCCCGGAGGCCAAGGTGGTATTAAAGAAGCACGGATTTGAGGTGGAGGAATAACCTGTTAATCTTAAATATAAAACAATGACGCGATGCATAGAACCATGGACAGGACAATTATTTCAGAACTTCACAGGGCACTTACTCTGCTTGGTGCTGATTGCACCCTGCTCGAAACAGTTCATTCCTGGAAAAAATCGTTGCCGGACGACATGGTCTTAAGCGGTATTCGACACTGGAATGAGATCGCTACTGAAAAGCTTCAGCAGCGTCTTGAGGATTATCAAGCGGAGCCGAATGAGGGGTGAAGATGGCAGAGGATTATTTCGTCCCCCATAAGTCATGGAGATCGCATCCTTACATAAGCTGAGACGCCCAGCAACTCATCACCAGCAATAATGGGAACAGTCCTGGGCACAGAGTATTTCTAAGCAATTCTGCTCCTGAGGAGGACCATCATGATGACTATCCCGCGCTGCATGAGCACCCAGCATCCCGACAACGCCTCAATCCCGTTTTTTGCTTCGGGATCAGCACTGGTCGGCGAAGACGAAATCCGCGAAGCCTACTACGCCTTCTCGCATCTCGGCTGTGACGAGCAGATGTGGGATGTGGAGGGCAAGGAGATTGACACCTACGTGGTGAAAAAGCTGCTCTCCCGCTACCCCGAATACTTTCACGAGAATGTCCTTGGGGAAGACCTGCGCCTCACCCTTCGTGTGCCCAATCCGACCGTGGAGAAAACAGAGGGGAAGATTCTCCTGGAGACCCTGGAAAGCATCCCGCGCTCCTACGATGCTGCCCGACTGTTCTATGAACGGGACGTGCCGCCAATCTTCGAGGTCATCCTTCCCATGGCGACCTCGGCCTGCTGCATCGACCGCATCTACCGCTACTACGCAGACCATATCATCGGTCGGCAGCAGGAGCGCTTCAGCTGCGACGACATCACCATCGCCGAATGGATCGGCGAGTTCGCTCCCTCACGGATCCAGGTTATTCCCCTGTTCGA
>CBFDDU010000105.1:0-12724 GCA_965603655.1 uncultured Candidatus Electrothrix sp.
CATAACCTGAGCAGGGGCGGCACAGATAACCTGAAGACCTCCATCGGCCATAACTGGCAGCAAGGCCCTATTAACTCCCCTACTGTCCTCAATTCCGGTATGAATTTTGTTCAATTCTGGGACGGTCGAGCCCAGACCCTCAAGGATCAGGCAGGCGGCCCCATTGCCAATCCCGGTGAAATGGCCTTTACCCATGACCTGGCCGAAGAGGTGCTCCAATCCATTCCCGGTTATGTTACTGAGTTCAAAAAAGTCTTTGGCAACGATAAAGTTGATATCAACCAGGTCACCGATGCCATTGCCGAATTTGAAAAAACCTTAGTTACTCCGAACTCCCGCTTTGATAAATGGTTGCAGGGTGACAAAGAGATCTTAACCGCTGAAGAGCAGGCGGGTTATAAGCTCTTTATGGATTCAGGCTGTATTTCCTGCCATTACGGTGCAGCCATGAACAGCGCCTCTTTCCAGAGAATGGGGGTCGCGGAAGAATACAAGGCTAAGAGCCAGAGCCCGACTGAGGGTCGCAAGGATGTAACCGGCAAGGATATACATCGTTTTATGTTCAAAGTGCCTACCCTGCGTAATATTGAGCTGACCTACCCGTACTTCCATGACGGAGGGGTCCAAACCCTACCCGAGGCCGTGGATACTATGGCCCGTCACCAACTGGATAAAAAATTGAGCAAGGAAGAGAACGCACGGATTGTTGCTTTCCTGAAAACGCTCACTGGCGACCAGCCCTCGTTTATGCTGCCGATCCTGCCGCCGTCAACCGAGAAAACCCCGCGTCCCCAGCCCTTTGAATAGAAGGGGTATGAGATCAAAGTAAGATCGAAGCGAGATCGACCTCCCCGGCTCAGCCGGGGAAATCCACCCTAAAGGAAGAACAATATGCAAAGAAAAACAACAACGTTTCTGCTGTCCTGTTGTGCGGTTTCAGCCCTGACAGCTCTTGTCGGTGTCGGATTGGCAGGAGCAACACAAAAACCGGTTGAACCCATTGCCCCGGCCACCGGTATTAATCAGGAAATGGCCGAACTGGGCAAAAAACTCTTTTTTGACCCCCGTCTCTCCAAATCCGGATTCATCTCTTGCAACTCCTGCCATAACCTGAGCAGGGGCGGCACAGATAACCTCAAAACTTCCATCGGCCATAACTGGCAGCAGGGCCCTATTAACTCCCCCACGGTCCTCAATTCCAGCATGAATTTTGTTCAGTTCTGGGACGGTCGGGCCAAGGATCTCAAGGATCAGGCGGGTGGTCCCATTGCCAACCCTGGCGAGATGGCCTTTACCCATGACCTGGCTGAAGAGGTGCTCCAATCCATTCCTGGCTATGTTACTGAATTCAAGAACGTCTTTGGCAAGGATAAAATCAATATCGACCAGGTGACGGATGCCATTGCCGAGTTTGAAAAGACCCTGGTCACCCCGAACTCCCGCTTTGACAAATGGCTGGAGGGCGATAAAGAGGCCTTAACTGCTGATGAGCAGGCCGGATATAAGCTCTTTGAAGATTCCGGTTGTATTTCCTGCCATTACGGCATGGCCATGGGCGGGGGCAGCTTTTATAAGATGGGCATGGTTGAGGAGTATAAGGCCGACAGCCCCTCTGAAGGTCGCAAGGACGTGACCGGTAAGGAGGAGCACCATTTCATGTTCAAGGTGCCGACCTTGCGTAATGTGGAGCTGACCTATCCGTATTTTCATGACGGCGCAGCCCAGACCCTGACCGAGGCCGTGGACACCATGGCCCGTCATCAGCTGGGCACGAAGTTCTCCCGAGCAGAGAATGCGCAACTGGTTGCCTTTCTGAAAACATTAACTGGCGATCAGCCCTCGTTCCCGATCCCCATCCTGCCGCCTTCAAGCGACAAAACCCCGCAACCCAAACCCTTTGAGTAATCCGTTTGAGTCAAGCGGTTTCAAGGTCTTTCTCAGGCAGTCGGAGCAATCCGGCTGCCTGCGCTTACTGCCTATCGCTACATCGCCACTGATGTGAGAGAGGGGGGGCTTAAATCAGCAGGTGCCGTACTGAAATGGAAATAGGTTTGAGCAAGCATGCCGAAGAGGTTTCCGTCTCCTATGGGAAGAGGTTGGCAGGAACATGCCTCATAGGTTTTGATCTGCTCACTTGTTGCGCTGCTCGCGAAGTTTAGCGCGTACTTCTTCCAATGTTCCACGCCAGTCTTTCAGACCTAAGTGCTCCAGCTCTTCTACCAACTGCAACGTGTGGCTGAGCTATGGTTCTGCCGTAGTTTGTTCATCCTCCTATGCATCCCAATAACTCCCAGCTGAAGGTATTTATAAAAATTCCTGCGCTTCTTCATGCTTGGATGGGGTAGAGTCCACTGTTCTCTTGGCTATACACAGTTCAGATATGATGTCAGTCATCTTGTCTCCATTTGCCAGAATAACAGAGTTAAGGTTTTTGACGAAGCAGAAGAAAGTTCACTGGGATCATGAAGGCATTATTAGAGCCTCTGCCATTGAGGGCTATCGGCACAGGGCTGTACCTGTCTGTGGTCGTGCCGTCCCCGAGTTGGCCGTATAAATTCCCTCCCCAGGCCCAGAGACTGCCATCGCTTTTCACGGCAAGACTATGCTCCAACCCTGCAGCAACGCCCTGCCAGTCCGTGTCGCTTCCGATCTGGACAGGGATGGAGCTCACTGTGGTTGTGTCGTCCCCAAGTTGGCTATAGTAAATCCATCCCCAGGCCCAGAGGCTGCCATCGCTTTTCACGGCAAGACTATACTCCAACCCCGCAGCAATGCCCTGCCAGTCCATGTCGCTTCCGATCTGGACAGGGATGGAGCTCACTGTGGTTGTCCCGTCCCCGAGTTGGTCATAGTCATTGTATCCCCAGGCCCAGAGACTGCCATCGCTTTTCACGGCAAGACTATGATAAGCTCCTGCTGCAATGCTCTGCCAGTCGGTGTCGCTTCCGATTTGGCTAAGGATAGTTGGAACTCCCATTCTACCAAGACCCTTACCCAGCCCGAGATATCCATCAGCCATACTCAACCCCTCGTCATATTCCCACGCCCAGAGGCTGCCATCGTTTTTTATTCCAAGAGTGTGCATCCCTGTTGTAACGCTGCACCAGTCCGTGTCAGTTCCGAGCTGGACGGGGATGGTTGCAATCCCTTTTCTTGTGATGTGGTATGCTCCATTACCCATATCCACTTCCACCCACTCCCAGCCATTTCCCCAGGCCCAGAGGCTGCCATTGCTCTTCAGGCCAAGGCACAGAACTCCTCCTGCAGCAACACTCTGCCAGTCCGTGTCGCTTCCGATCTGGACAGGGCTGTACCTGTCTGTGGTTGTGCCGTCCCCGAGTTCGCCATAGTCATTCAATCCCCATGCCCAAAGGCTACCGTCGCTCTTCACGGCAATACTATGAGTAGCTCCTGCAGCAATGCTCTGCCAGTCCGTGTCGCTTCCAATCTGGACAGGGATGTACCTGTCTGTGGTTGTACCATCCCCGAGCTGGCCAAAGGTATTTCTTCCCCAGGCCCAGAGGCTGCCCTCGTCCTTGATAACCAGGGTATGCATGTATCCAGATGCTACCTGCGCATTGCCAGCATCAGCTCGACCTGCCCAGACAAAGAGGATACACACCAGAATAGCAACAGTCCTCTGTATATTTTGCCTTTCCATTATCATTTATCGCCCTCCTTTTTTTGTTTAAACTTCATAAGCCTCCATTTCTCCTGTATTCCGCAATCCTGTCAAAATATCTTCCTGCCCGGAATAGAGGTAGATTACAAATGGTCACTGCATCTTAACAATATCAGATATCAAATAGGAATAAAACTTCTTTTTAGCGAACAATCAGGAGGGAAACAAATCGGACTAACAATAGAATTGACGAATCAATAGAGATAATTTATTCTTTCGCAGCAAAAGATGAAAAAGATGATAGTCTCGTAAAAGATATGTTAAACAAAAGGGTCCTGCTCTTTGCAGACAATTTCCTTTCCCTATGACTTCCATGTTCCGCTTCTCCATAGACCGGGGCGGCACCTTCACCGATGTCTACGCCGAGGTACCCGATAAGCAAGGAAAACCCGGCTTTCGCACCATCAAACTGCTCTCCGAAGACCCGGCCAATTACCCGGACGCGCCCCGCGAGGGTATCCGCCGCATCCTGGCAGACTTTGGTATCCCCCTCAAAAACGGTCTCCTGGACAGCTCCCCCATCGAGTGGATCCGCATGGGCACCACCGTGGCCACCAATGCCCTGCTGGAACGCAAAGGTGCCCGCACCGCCCTGGTCACCACCAAGGGCTTTGGTGATATTCTCCAGATCGGTAATCAGGATCGGCCTGATCTCTTTGACCTGAAGATTGTACAACCTGATCTGCTCTACGAGGAGGTCCTTGAGGTGGAAGAGCGTCTGCTGCTCCTCAAAAGCGACGAGGAAGCGGCTCGGCAGGAAGCGCAGGGGTGCGAGATTATCACCGCTACCAGCGGCGAACGCCTTGCCGTGCTGGCCCGGCCTGACCTGACCGCGCTGGAACCCCGTTTGCAGGCTATCCTGGGTCAAGGCATCACCTCTGTGGCTGTTGTTTTTGTCCATGCCTACGGTTGCCCGCAGCATGAGGAGGCTGTGGGGGAACTGGCCCGTAAGCTGGGCTTTGCCCAGGTTTCTCTCTCCTCCCAGATCATGCCGGCGGTCAGGCTGGTTTCGCGTGGCGACACCACGCTGGTGGATGCCTACCTCACCCCCCATATCCGCACCTATCTGGACAGCTTTCGCTCCGGCTTTGCAGGTGGGCTGGCGGATGACAAGCTCCTCTTTATGCAGTCGGACGGCGGCTTGGCCCGTGCAGATAATTTCACCGGCTCGCGAGCCGTGCTTTCCGGGCCTGCGGGCGGGGTGATCGGCTATGGCCGGGGCGTCTGGAATCCTGTCAGCAAAGAGCCGGTCATCGGCTTTGACATGGGCGGCACCTCCACGGATGTGTCCCGCTTTGCCGGGGAACCCGAGCTGACCTTTGCCAACTGCACGGCAGGAGTGCGTATTCATGCTCCGCAGCTGGATATCCGCACGGTTGCTGCGGGCGGTGGCTCCCGCCTCTTTTTTGATAACGGGATGTTTCGGGTAGGACCGGAATCCGCAGGTGCCCATCCCGGCCCGATCTGCTACCGCAAAAACGGCTACCTCACCGTGACCGATGCTAACCTGGTGCTCGGTCGTCTCCAACCCGAGTATTTCCCCCATATCTTCGGCCCTGACGAGGATCAACCCCTGGACCGAGAAGCAGCCCGCGCTGCCCTGGCTGAGCTGACGGCCGAAATCAATACTTCCTACGTCGATCAAGGTCACCCATCCCTCTCTGTCGAAGAGGTGGCCCTGGGTTTTCTCCGGGTGGCCGACGAGGTCATGGTCCGCCCTATCCGGGAGATTTCGGTGATGCGCGGCTTTGACATCCGCGAGCATGTCCTGGCCGTGTTCGGCGGGGCCGGGGCCCAGCACGCCTGTTCGGTGGCCCGGATTCTGGGGATTCGCAAGGTGGTTATCCATCGTTTTTCCGGGATCCTCTCAGCCTGCGGCATGGGCATGGCCGATACCACGGTGGATCGACGCCAACCTGCGGCATCCGAGTTAGGCCCGGTGGCACTAAAGACCATGCGCCAGGAACTTGCCCGCCTCCAAGCCGCCACTGAGCAGGACTTGCTTGACCAAGGTATCTCGCCAGCGCGGATCACCAGCCAATGCTTCCTCAACCTCCGCTACGCAGGCACAGACACGGCCCTGATGATTACAGAGCCCGAGGACGGTGATTATGGCGCAGCCTTCAGGGCCACCTATGAGCGGGAGTTCGGCTTTACCCTCCAGGATCGTGCTATCCTGATTGATGATCTGCGAGTACGTTCTGCCGGTCAGGCTGGCAGAGTAGAGAAGCAGCTTATTACTGCTGCTGATACTGAATCCGAGGCGGCACCTGTACAACAGGCTGTGGTGCCGGTCTGGTTTACAGAGGGAGAGCAGGATACACCTCTCTATAGAATGGATACCCTGCTGGCCGGTCATAAGATCCCCGGCCCGGCCATCCTAATCCAGGAGACCGCCACCATCGTGGTGGAGCCGGATTGCACGGCCCGCATCAACAGCTACGGAGACGTGGAGATCCAGGTTGGCCGCAGGCAGCACGAGGCCATCAGTACGGCGGTTGATCCGGTGCGACTGTCGGTCTTTGCCAACCTCTTCATGTCCATTGCCGAACAGATGGGCCGGATGCTCCAAAAGACAGCGGTGTCCACCAATATCCGGGAACGGCTGGATTTTTCCTGTGCCCTGTTCGATACTGCGGGTCAGCTGGTGGCCAATGCCCCCCATGTGCCGGTCCATCTGGGGGCCATGAGCGAGGCTGTGCAGGAGCAGATCCGCCGTTGCCCGGATCTAGAGCCCGGTGACGTGCTGGTGAGCAATCATCCGGCTGCCGGTGGCAGTCATCTGCCGGATATCACCGTGATCACCCCGGTGTTTCAGCAGGAGGCCAAATCAAATAATAAGAAAATTATTTTCTGGGTAGCCAGCCGGGGCCATCATGCAGATATCGGTGGGATCTCGCCCGGTTCCATGCCGCCTAACTCCCGCCTACTCAGCGAGGAAGGGGCAGCCATCGAGTCCTTTCGCCTAGTGCGGGGCGGCGTGTTTCAGGAAGAGGGTATCTCTGAACTGCTCCTTTGCCCTGCCCTGCCGGGAATCAGCGGCACCCGACGGCTTGCCGACAACCTCTCCGACCTCCGGGCCCAGGTGGCGGCCAATCAGAAGGGTATCGACTTAATCCTCGGCATGGTTGAGGATTACGGATTAGAGGCGGTCCAGGCTTATATGGGCCATGTCCAAGATGCGGCAGAGTCAGCCGTACGCAAGGCCTTATGCGAGCTTTCTCTGAATCGGGGTATGGCTGAGCAAGGGGCTGAGCTGAACACTGAGCAAAATGTGGTTGAGGCTGTGGATTACCTGGATGACAGCAGCCCGATCCGTTTGCACCTGAGCATTAACCGGCGGGACGGGTCCGCGATCTTTGATTTCACTGGCACCGGCCCGGAGCTCTGGGGCAACCTGAACGCGCCCGTGGCTGTCACCCGTTCAGCCCTGCTCTACAGCCTGCGCTGTCTGGTGGAAAAAGATATCCCGCTCAATCACGGCTGCCTGCTCCCGGTCCGCCTGATCATCCCGCCCGGTTCCCTGCTTGACCCTTCGCCCGAGGCGGCAGTGGTTGGGGGCAATGTGCTCACCTCCCAGCGGGTGGTGGATGTGGTGCTCAAGGCCTTTGGGGTAGCGGCGGCCTCCCAGGGCTGCATGAACAACCTCACCTTTGGCAATGACCGTTTCGGTTATTACGAGACCATCGGCGGCGGAGCCGGGGCCGGACCGAGCTGGCACGGCCAATCCGGGATTCATACCCATATGACCAATACCCGGATCACCGACCCGGAGATTTTGGAACGCCGTTATCCGGTGCTGGTTCGGGAGTTTGCTCTGCGCCGGGGGTCCGGGGGTAAGGGGAAATTTCAGGGGGGTGATGGGTTGGTGCGAGAGCTGGAGTTTTTGGAGCCTTTGCAGGTCTCCATCCTCTCTGAACGGCGGGTCTTTGCGCCGTACGGGCTGAACGGCGGCGGGGACGGCAAGCGGGGGGAGAATATCTTTATCCGCAGCAACGGCAGACGGCTGAATCTTGGCGGGAAAAATGCTATTCAGGCTGAGGTTGGGGATCGGTTGCGGATTTGTACTCCTGGTGGGGGTGGTTGCGGGAGAAGTCATCAGTAATATCAAACTCAAGGCTTTAATCTCTTCTCCCATACCCTAAGAGATGGATGGAAGAAGAGTTACGCCCGATCAATCATTTCTCTCCCAAGTTGAAAAAATAAATAACATCCCCAACGGGAAAATCATCAGGATTGATAGTTGGATCGCTGGCCCTCATCACTGCCAGCTGAGCAACACGCTGAGAGATGGTACGATCACCGACAACGACCCCTGTTTTGCCGGATAAGGCAACTGAACCAGTAGCATGAAGATCAATCCCCAATTTTTTTTGCCGATTCCAAACACCGTTTTCTCCTCGTACAAACACATCAGCATACTTGCTTCGTTTGTTCTTCTTCCCTGAGGTTCCGATCAAGGCAGTACCACCAGAAAGGGACACAGTATCACCATAGTTAATATTGCCATCACCAGATTCAGGTTGCAGCTGTGCCTGTTTATTCCAGGTTCGGCTTGCATCTCGAACAAACACATCAACCCAGCCAGGGGTTGATACGGTTTCTTTGTTAAAAGAGACAAGGGCCGTATCTCCCTCCAGCGCAACAGACACTTCTGTTGGATCGTCAGTAGCAGAACCCTGAAGCTTTGCTTGTTGCTTCCAAGTGCCGTCCTTTTCTCGGACAAATACATAGCCAGCACCAATCAAGGCTGTGTCGCCAGACAAGGCCATTGTAGTGCCAAAGAAATTACTCTCAGCTCTATCATTGGGACTCAACTCGGCCTGCTGACTCCATTTCCCGTCTTTATCACGAACAAAAACATACACCGTACCAAGGCTCTTCTGACTGCCCATTCCCACCACCCCGGTCAAGACAGTATTTCCATCAATCGCTACTATGGTATTGCCAAAGAAAACCTTGTCATTGCCGGTAAGTTTTGCCTGCTCGTGCCAAGTGCCGTCATCTCTACGAACATAAACATAGGAAGCTTGGGTACCAACCGACACAAAGCCTGCGTTATTTTCTAGGTCCATTCCGCCGATTACCGCCGTGTCACCTGACAGGGCCACAGAATTCTCACTAAAATGGTAACCAGCCTTAAAATCGGCACGCCAACCAGTAAGATTCCGTTTTAGTTCTGCCTGCTGAGCCCAACTGCCGTCCTCACCACGAACCAAGACATATACATTAGATCTGCTTTTGACTAAGGCAATATTACCATCAATCACTGCATCCCCACGGACTAAACGATCTCCGGGGGCAGGAAAGGACAACTGCTGAGCATCAGTTGTCTGTGCGGCCTGTACTGCCATAACGGCGAAAATTTGAAGAATAAAAAACAACGTTATACGAATTGATGTCGTCATATCTTTCCTCCTTTTTTGAGAGTCTTGATGGTGCGATATAGTTCAGTGTATAGGAGCAACAGGTTGAATGTCAAAAATATTCAGTGAGCTGTCCTGTGGTGTAGGAAATGACCCCATTTTACCTGGGGAAAGAACGCTATTCAGGCTGAGGCGGGAGATCGGTTGCGGATTTGTACTCCTGGCGGGGGTGGTTGGGGTGAGGAAGAGTGAAAACCGCATTCGTATCAGTACCCTTCCCCACCGTTAAAACGGTGGGCGATGTTCGGTCCATCCCTCCAGGACGAGGTGTCCCGAAGGGGTTCATCATTCCGCCGTTGTTTCGCTGATCAAATTGACCACCAAACGAATGAGCACATCTTTCTGTTCCGGTGCGCTGGAGGCGATGAGCAGGGTCAGGGCGACCAAGGCCTTGTCGTCAAATTTCGAGCAATGCCGGTTGAGCTGTAAAAACAGGAGAAAAAGAAAGGAGCCGATCCGTTTATTGCCATCTGTAAAAGGATGATCTTTAATGACAAAATAGAGCAGATGGGCTGCCTTTTCCTCAAGAGTCGGATAGAGATCCTGACCAGCAAAACTCTGCCGCACAGCCCCGAGGATTCCCTCCAAGCCCTGGCCCCGCTCATTGCCAAAAATATCTGTCGCCTCTCCTCGTTGCAGCAGATCCAGGCGCAGAGAATCAATGGCTTTTCGCACTTCCTCAGGTTCCGGTACCCTCCCGCTTTTCTCTCCTTTCCTGGGGACGGGTAAAGAATCTTCATCATATTGCCAGAGCAATCGCCACGTGCGGGCGTAATTTTTTACAAGGGTGAGTACAAACCTGCCATCATCATTGACCAGTTCGTGGTTTTCCAAGGTACTACTCAACAAATCCAGCACCTGATGAATCTCGGCAACACCTTTTTCCGCTAGCCGCTGCTGATTCAAGGTGTACCCCTGGACCAGATGCTGCTTGAGAAGAGTGGTGGCCCAGATACGAAACTGGGTACCGCGTTTTGATTTTACCCGGTAACCCACTGAAATGATGACATCCAGGTTGTAGTGAGCAACTTGATAGTTTTTTCCATCTGCGGCAGTTGTCGCAAAATTTGCGACAACTGCATTTTTAACCAACTCCCCTTCTTTGAAAATATTGTTAATGTGTTTGGAAATGGTTTTATAGTCCCGATCAAACAGCTCCCCCATCTGTTTCTGCGTCAGCCAGACGGTCTCGTCAATAAGCTGGACATCAAGCCCGGTTTGACCGTCATCGGTTTGGTATAAGATTAATTCGCCTTGATTGAATGACATTTTTTGCTCCTTGTTATCTGGCGGGATGTAATAGTTTGCCCACAATCTGTGGATAAAAACGATAAAAACGCAAATATCGGTAAAGTAGGCGGCGGTTACACCCCTATTTCCTCATGATCTCAATCGGGAAATCCGACAGGGCCTTATCCACCGTAGCCAGCGGGATTTCTTCCAGCTTTGCCTGAGCAGCCAGCATCCGGTCAAAGGGATCTCGATGCGCCATCTGCCAGGACCCGGCAAGTTGGGCATGTTGCGGACTGACAGAAAGTGCCTGAAAACTTGCTTTTTCTATCCATACCGGGACATCCTCGGCCACTGCGGCTGCTTCGGGTAATTTTCCCAGACGAAATTTTGTGCTTATTTCCCAGACCGATGCAGAACTGACAAGCACGGTGTTGTCGATCAGTTGCAAACTCTTCTTAATTCCCGCAGGCAACTTGGGGTCGTCAAAAAGCCACCAGAGAAAAATATGGGTATCCAGCAGAACGATCATTCTTCCCATCCCTCCAATTCCTCATCAGGCAAGGGCTCGAAAAAAGCATCTGTCACAGCCCCCTGCGCAATCCCTGGTTTTCTTTCTTTTATCGGCGAAACAGGAACCAGCTTTGCATAGGGAACACCGGCCTTGGCGATAATGATCTCTTCCCCGGCATGGGCTCTGTTCAGCAGTCTGGATAAATGAGTTTTCGCTTTATGTACATTGACTGTTTCCATCCTTCGTGTTCCTCCTGCCCGTCTCTTGGACGGGATCTGTATTTTATACAGTACAGCAAAGTTAGGACTTAGTCCTTAGACTTAGTTTAGCATTGACCGATAGGAACTGCAAGGGGTTCAGAAAGAATAACAACGCATTGTTGCGCGTCGAGCACTATCTTGAAGGAACATAGGTCGGCTATTACCAAAAACCTGACAAACACTCCTGCCTTGCTGAAACCTTTAAACAAAATTTTAATGAGATTGTTAAGGTGAGGGCCGTGGTCTGGCCCCGACCGATTAATGCGGGATGGGGGGGGGCGGAAAACGGTGGGAAGAATGCGATTCAGGCTGGGATTGGAGATCGGTTGGGGGAGGAAGAGTGAAAAGATGCCTCCACCATTCTGCCTTCCATAGCATTGCGGAATAGCGGAAGCATCTCTTCAGCCCTTTATCCTGTGTGACATGCTATGGCGCAATGGTAGCAACCATTCGCCTTGAGATAATATTTTCGAGCCTCTGCCACTGCGCCATGACAACCACTGAATTGACCGAGATAAAGCCTGTTCGATTAATGGCGCAGCAATCTCTAACAACTCTTTAATTTTTCAACGCATCACTCACCGCACGACCCAATTGATATATAGAGTACGGTTTTTTTATAAACCCGCTAGCCCCGAGTTTGAGAGTCGCCTTAACATCATCACTCTCTGAAAAGCCGCTTGCTACAACAGCCTTTTGACCGGGATAGAGCTTAAGTATTGCTTCATAGGTTTGCCTCCCGTTTATACCGGTCCCCATCAACATATCAATCACAAGTAAATCAACAGGAGTTTCTTTGACAAATTGAAGAGCTAATTCTCCCGAGCAGACCGTATCGACCACATAACCGAGAGACTCAAGCATATTAGCTGCAACATCAAGCGGTTGAACGTCGTCGTCCACAAGCAGAATACGTTCACCATGACCGGAAAATTTTTCCGCATTATGGTCCTTAAGGCGAACCCCTCCTTTCTCTTGACTCACTGGAAAATACAGCTGAAAGCAGGTCCCCTGGTCAGCGCTTTCCACCAGGATTTTTCCATCATGATCCCTCATGGTATTCCATGCCACGGTTAACCCCAAGCCGGTACCGCTTCGTCCCATGATTTTTTTGGTATAAAACGGTTCAAAAATATGTTCCAGTTCAGTGTGCGGAATACC
Organism: uncultured Candidatus Electrothrix sp.; assembly: GCA_965603655.1. Taxonomy (GTDB): domain Bacteria; phylum Desulfobacterota; class Desulfobulbia; order Desulfobulbales; family Desulfobulbaceae; genus Electrothrix. The sequence continues at coordinate 12,274 of CBFDDU010000105.1, forward strand.
GGGACCGCTATCCCGGACAGAGAGAACAATATACTCGCCCTCTTTTATATTATGCTCAGCGCTCGCCGCCGCATCAACGTATTGATTCAGAGTGGCGATAACAACGGTTCCGTCAACACCGGAGCCAATGGCTTCTGCCGCATTTGTTGCCAAGTTCATGAGACATTTTCCAACATGAACCGGCGAACAGAGAGCAACAGGCCGTTCAGCCTCAAGCTGATGACGAAATATAATGCTGGGATAAAGCGATTTGAGTCCCTCATACTCGGGAGAGCTTAAGTATTCTTTGATTAATAGGTTGAGGTTACGAGCTTCCCTGACACTGGCGACACCTCTGGCGACAGTAAGGAGATCCGCAACCACAGTTGCCGCTTTTCGACCTGATGCACGGATAGCCTCAACCGGCTTTCTTAACGTGCTCTCCTCAGGCAATTTCATCAGAATCAACTCA
>CBFDDU010000106.1:0-12641 GCA_965603655.1 uncultured Candidatus Electrothrix sp.
CGGTCCGCTGAAGATGTGCCCGCAAAGACGGAGGAGTCTCAGATCGTCGAGTCCTCACCCCTGCTGCCCGAAGAAAGATGGTCGGAAAGAACCTTTTTGTACCTGATCAAGGAAACCGATACCCTATGGGGACTTGCCGCGCGTTTTTATGGTGACGGTAAGTATTATCCCGTGATCATGGAACAGAATCCAGGCCTTGTTATCAGTAATATCCATGATGAAGAGATCCTCCGTCTTTTTAATGAACGCACTGTTCTGGAGGATATTTATAAACGCCGGATAGAATGGCGAGACGGGCTGGTGCTGTGGAAGCATAAGGTGGGGGCCGGAGAAACACGACAATCCATAGAGAGACGTTTTGCTTCACCTGGATCTTCTGGGAGAGTATTTTACGAGAAAGTGCCGGATGTTCATCCCGGCGCAACGGTTCGGATTATTTTGCACTGAGTTTTGTACTGAGCTGAGAGTAGATAAGAAGGATAAGGGGAAAGACCGCATTCATGGTCTTGAGCAGGATAGGTAGGATGGTAGGAAAAAAGCAGGACAACGCATCGTCGTTTTTACAGGAAAACAAGGCGCCGGATTCCCTTGCAGTTTGTTGTCGATCCCTGTCCTTGGTTCGGCTTTGGCAGGAGGGGCAAGTTCGGGAGATCAGAGCGGTCAGTTCGGGATCGGATTTTTTGCATCCTGTTGTGTTGGAGCTGCACGCCAAGGCTGCCTATGCGGTGTTACAAGAAGGGGGCAGGCTGGCAACGCCTGCTGAGGTTCGCCATTTTATTGATTGTTGGCTCTCTTTTCTTTTTCAGCCAACGCTGTTTCGTTCCCTGCCAGGAAAAAAGGGGGACGCGGAACAGCACCGTCTTCATCGTCTTGATTTGCTTGAGGCTGGCGAGAAGATGGTGCGGAAATATGCTGAGCAGCAGAAAGACTGCGGTGAGCAGTTTATCCGGCATTGGGAGGAGGATTCTGCTTTGCTCAATCTTTTTTCCGGCATGAACAAGGAGGAAGAGGAGATACTGCTCTATACCCCGGCCTTGGCATGGCAGGCTGGAATTACCGAACAGGTTTTTATGCATTTTTTTAGTAATATGCAAGAAAAACAGGAGGCCTTTGCAGACCAAGAAGGTTTTCTGGCAGCCGGTGCCCTGTATTCTGCGGTTGGCCCAGCCCTTCTGCTGGTCCGAAAAGGGCAATATGATGCAGCGAGCAGCGAGCTGACCTCTCTGAAGGAAAAGGGCGAGGAAAGGAATGCAGATTCGTTTGTAAGCTACGGCCTTGCCCAGGTGAAGATCGCATGTGGGCTTTATGTTCTGGAGCAGGGGCATTACGAGGAGGCGGAAAAAATGCTCATTGAGCTTCTGCCGCTGCCCCCGCATTCTTCCCGGCTGGAGCAGGAACTGCTTGCCGCCCTTGATCGGGATGATAAATATTTGGACCCGGATTGGCTGACAGTCAGTGTGCATATTTTGAGTGACGTGCACAAACATTGTCCTAGGAAGAATGAGGCAGTGAAGAGGGCGTTCTGCTCCGTGTTGACGCACCAAGCTGTTTTGCTGCATAATGAAGGGGCAATTGACGGGAAGGTATTTCTGGGCTCAATGGAAAAGGCGGTCAGCCTGAATCCGAAGGATGAGTTCGCCCGCATAACCTGTGATGATGCCCGGATGGATGCGGAGATCCTCGCTCTGCACCGGACTATGAGTGCTGGCAAGCTGGCCAAGGCATCCCGAATTGCGAAAAAGAGTTCCTACCAGGAGGTGGCGGACCAGTTTTTTATCTTTGCTGCTCAGGTAATGGAGCAGGTTGAAGCCGAAGATTATCCAGATGATGTGTCAGCTTTTTTTATGGTCCGTCAGTTGCTGGAGGGTGCTTTGCAGGTTGATCCTGAGCACCGAATGGTGCAGGAGATTGCTTGGCTCCTGGATGATCTGGAAGAACGATTAGAGAATTAGAGGTACTATGAACCCCTACAGGCTCTTGAGTATCACCCCGGAGGCTACACCTCGGGAGATTGTCCAGGCTTCGGCATTAGCCTTGCGGGAAAATAAGCATTCTGCCCGCGATATTGCTGAAGCGAGAAAACAGCTTATGAACCCTGCGACCAAGTTCATCCTTGATTTTATCCACATCGTTGATCTTGAGCCGCTCCTTGATGATATAAGAAAGGGGGTGGGCGAACTGGAAGAGAGGGAGAAGAGCGAAATAGTCGATTTGCTTAAGATGGTCGATTTGGAACGGTTGGATATTTTTGACAAACAGGGTAAGTAGGTGTAACCATGCCGGAGACGGGAGAACAGGCAGCCCCGGATGCGTTATTACGGGAAAAACTGATCGGGTTTCAACGAGAAATCGCAGAGCTGAAGCAAAGCAACAGGGAGCAGAAAGAAGCAGCTGCACAGCGGGAACAGGAGCTGCTGCTCGGCCTTTTTGAGGTGTTGGATGCCTTTGATAATCTGGATAAAAATATCCAGGATAAAGAGGATGTCCTGGATAAGACAGGGCAGCGTTTTGTTAAGAGCACCCGTGCGATTCAGCGCAAACTCCTGCGCCTGCTCCGATCCTGTCATGTAGAACCGTTGGAATTTCCGGAAAACAAGGCCCGGATGGAGCAGTGCAAAGTCCTTGCCACCCAAAATGATCCGGCTCGGGAAAACGAAGAGATCATTTCAGTGGAGAAAAAAGGGTATATGGAGACCGAGTGCAAAAGGGTCCTCCGTAAGGCTGAGGTGGTGACGGTGTGCAATGACAGCCCGCCGATGATCTCAGCTTATTCCTCCCAGAATTCTAAGAGCTCCTGAATCCCCTTCCAGGCCAGTCCGGCCATATCTGTAAACTGCTCTGGAGCAAAGGGCTGGCCTTCAGCCGTTGCTTGGGCCTCAATCCAACGACCGTCTGCTGCCATGATGAAATTGGTGTCCACCTCGGCAGAGGAATCCTCCTTATAATCCAGATCCAGAATCGCCTTGCCGCCAACGATACCAGCACTGATCGCTGCAATGGGCAGGATATCGGGTAGGGCTGCGATCTTTTCTTCCTTCACCATCTTTTGCAAGGCCATGCGCAGGGCCAGTCCGGCACCGGTGATGGACGCGCAACGGGTGCCGCCGTCGGCATTGATCACGTCGCAATCTACCCGCAGGGTATATTCTCCCAGGGTTTTCAGGTCCACCATCATCCGCAGGGAACGGCCGATCAGGCGCTGGATTTCATAGGTCCGTCCTGTCCTGCCGGAGGCCGCTTCCCGTCGCCCCCGGCTGTTGGTGGCGCAGGGCAGCATGCCGTATTCTGCTGTGATCCAGCCCTGCCCGCAATCCTTGAGAAAGGGCGGGACCTTGTCTTCCACAGAGACCCCGCAGAGGACATGGGTGTTGCCCATGCGGATCAGGACAGAGCCGTCTGCATGGAGCTGGGTTCCGTACTCAATGGTTACGGGGCGCAGCTCATTGGCTGCGCGGTTGTTTTTTCGCATGGGGTTTGTCTTTAACGTATTGGTTTGAAAATATTTATCTGGAAAAAAGTATCCTGTGGAATTCGGTGCAGTTTACTCCATGGCCAAGGCAATAAGCCGATCCAGCAGGGCCGGGAAGTCGAGCCCGGCCTGGGCTGCCGCCTGGGGGAGGAGGCTGGTCGGGGTCATGCCGGGAATGGTGTTGGTTTCCAGAAGGAAAATCTCATCGTCCCGGATGATCATGTCGGTGCGGCTGTAGCCCCATAGCTGCAAGGCCTGATGGGCTTTTAGTCCGTACTGCTGCGCCTTGTCGCGGATGCTGTCGTCCACCTCTGCCGGGCAGACCTCGCGGGTGGCACCGGGTTGGTACTTGGCCTCGTAATCAAAGAACGCGTATTTCGCATCCGGGATGACCTCCACCAGGGGCAGGGGCATCAACTCCTCATTACCGATGACACCCACAGTGATTTCCCGGCCTTGGATAAATTCCTCCACCATAACCTGGTTGTCATGCTCAAAGGCAGTAGCCAAGGCAGGGGAGAGCTGTTTTGCTTCACGGACAAGGGACATGCCCAGAGAGGAGCCCTGGCGGATGGGTTTGACCACCACGGGTAGGGTGAGTTTGGCCAGCAGAGGGGCAGAATCGGCGATATGCTCTTTGCTGGCCATTTCCCAGGCTGCAATGGGCAAGCCGTGCAGGCGGTACATGGTTTTGGCAAGATTTTTATCCATTGCCAGGGCACTGCCCAAGACACCGGCTCCCTGATAGGGGATGCCCAGTAGCTCCAACATGCCCTGGACGGTACCGTCTTCGCCGTGGATGCCGTGCAGGAGGATGAAAGCTGCGTCCAGCCGGTCCGCATCAGCGGCTAGGCGGGCCAGATCGGTAGCCGGATCGTAGCGCACAACCTCGTATTTGTCTTTATTCAGGGCCTGTTCTACTCCGGCGGCGCCTTGCAGGGAGACCTCGCGTTCGCCGGAGGTGCCTCCGGTGATCAGGGCCAGTCGTATTTTGTTCATGGTGTTGTTTAATGTTTTTGGTGAGATGAGGAAGTTTTTTGTTTGACGGGTTTTGTTGCTTCTGCCTCCTTTTTGAAGGGGGCTGCAATTTCACCTAAGATTTGTTATGCGAAGTTAGGTTTATGTTTGATGTCTGGAAAGACAGACCTTATGACGTTGATAAATATCCTGCTTTTCTATAAATGATAACCAGTTAATCCAATTGCTCCTTTCTTTGAAATCATTTTTTCTGATTTCCTTTAACGGGCAATTTCGATTTGTTTGACCAACTGGACAGGCATATGTTAGCTTGAGAATTGTCACATTGAGTTCTTCTTCAGTCTTATCTTGTAGCATCTTCTGATTTTCCTCTTCCAGTTGATCTCAGGGGTGTTTGATACAAGATCTCTTATGCAACCCTAATCGAACCTCTCATTATCCGCTGTCAATTCCTCGTACAGCGCAAAAAGAAACTGCATCCTGTTCAGCTCGTTGGTAAAGGGTTGGGAGCGGTAGCATTTATCAACGGCCTTATCCAGTGCGGCATGGGCCTTGGTCAATTCCGCAGGCATGGTCAGCGGGTCGTACAGGTCGGCAAGGGTGCTGTCCGGGAACTGGGCGCGGGCATCAAGCACGGCCTGTGCTGCTTGCTCCACTTTTGCTTTCTGCTTATCTGTTGCGTTGATGGGCCACGGGTAGTTGTTGTAAACAAGGCCGATTGAATAACGGTAGTCGCTTTTCAGCCTGCCTGCCGTGTAGCGCATCCAGGCCATGTGCATGGTGGAAGAGAGTATGCCGAAATGGTAGGGCTCCGCACTCTGGGAAATATTGACCAAGTTGCTTGCCATAATATCAGACGAGATAAACCCGAACGGAATATATTTTCGCCGTTCTGATGAAACGCCCGGAATGAGCAGGTAATTCCCGCTCGGCATATTTTCAACATGAAAACGAGTCGGTGTTTCCGCCAATTTTTGCGTAGGCTTGCTCTTGCTTTCCAGTCGGCACGCCTGTACTTTCTGCACCCGTTCAACACAGGCGGGCATCTGTTTCAGTTCTGCCGGTGAGCAATCACCCAACCATAAACACCACCGTTCAATATTGTTGAGAAACTCTCTTGCCCCTATCCATTGTCTGAAAAACGGGGCTGCCTTGGGTTCTCTTTCAAGGAATGTCGCTTTTTCTTCCGGTGTGAACAGATAATGACCGCCGTCAATAGGTTTATTGCCGATGCCGACTTTCGGCGCATCGCATAACGGCTTTCTTCTGTTTTCAAGAACAACAGAAGGCCCGTCAACAAGATAGGCGTTGATGTTTGCCGCCTTTATTTCATGGGGTTCCAAGCGAATATCATCATACTCGTAAATCCTCTTTTCCTTGCGACTGAACGCGGCAAAACCGATAATCACGCAATGCACGGCGGCCTTGCCTCTTGCTTCGCTGTTCCACTGAAAGGTGCGATGGGCAAAGTTAATGCTGATATCTTGCGCAGCCAGTTTTTTCCATAAAACCCCGACCTGCTCTCCCTGAGCGATTGAATTGGTCGAAACAAAGGCGCATTCAATCCCGGTGCCTTGAATATACTGCGCTGCCAGGAAATACCAGCCCGTGACATAATCCAGAATACCGCAGCCTTTTATCCCGCCGCTGACAACGGCAATCTCCGCCCGTTGCTCCGATTTCTGATATTTGGAGCCGATAAACGGCGGATTACCAAGAATATAGGAAAGCCGTTCCTGCTCAACCACACTTTCCCAAGGAATTTCCAACGCATTGCCATGAACAATATTAGCACTGGATTTTAACGGAATACGGGCAAAATACATCCCAAAGGCTTCCGAAACCAACAGATTTATCTGATGATCAACCAGCCACATGGCGACTTGGGCAATCTGCGCCGGGAATTCTTCGTATTCAATGCCGAAAAACTGATCCACATTCACCCGGATTAGCATCCCCACATCAATAACCCCCTGACCGCCCGGATAGAGAACTTTCAGCACTTCCAGTTCCAGGAGCCGCAGTTCCCTATAGGTGATAACCAGAAAATTACCGCAGCCGCAGGCTGGGTCAAGAAAGGTAAGGCGGGACAGTTTAGCGTGGAACTCGGCCAGCTTCTTTTTTGACTTTTTGACCCGTGCAAACTCGGCGTGCAGATCTTCCAGAAAAAGGGGATTGATCAGCTTGAGAATATTGGCTTCAGAGGTGTAATGCGCTCCCAGGTTTCGCCGCTCTTTTGCATCCATGACCGACTGAAAAAGACTGCCGAAGATAGCCGGAGAAATCCCGGCCCAATCCAGCTCGCAGGCATCAAGCAGCATATTCCGCATGTCGGCATTGAAACCGGCCACGGACAAGGATTCGGCGAACAGGTCACCGTTGGTATACTCAAAGGCGGCCAGATGTTCCGGCAGGGTTGCCAGTCGTTGTTCATGGGGCGTATTAAGCATCTGAAAAAGATGGTTCAGCCGGTCGGCAAGGTCGGAACCGTCTTCAGCGGTATGAAGCTGGATCAGGTCGCGGAGCAGATTTTTCTCGAAAATGCCGGTGTCTTCGGCAAAGAGACAGAAGAGCAGGCGGACAAGGTACCGCTCCAGCTCATGCCCTGTATATCCGATAGCCTTGAGCGCATCATGCAGGCGACCCATTTTTTCCGCCGCCTTGATATTGACCGGATCTTCCGGGCGAACTTCCGTTACTGTATAGCCCGCCATAAAGGCGAAATGCTTTATATTGGCAGGCAGATCGGCAAGCTGAAACTCGGCAACGATTGCACCGCCCCGGTCAAAATCATAGAGCCGGAATCGCTCGAAATCGGAAACCAGAATGAACTTGGGCAGCTCTTTATCAGTCAGCCCGGAAAAATAATCAGTTGCCTGCTGATGGGCGCGGTCAAGATCTTTTCCTTTTGATTTATGTTCGATCAGCAGGGTGCCTTTCCAAAGCAGATCAATAAAACCGGCTTTTCCGTCTCCCTTTTTGACATGTTGTTCAAAGCTGGCCACCCGCCTTCGGGAAATGCCGAACACATTGAAAAAATCATCCCAGAACGATTTTGCTTCAGCGTTTTCGCTGCTTTCGTCCTTCCATTCCGCAGCAAAGGCAAAGGCCCGGTTGCGTATTTCATTCCATGACAGGGGCATACTCAGGAGTTCCTTAATTGAAAAAACCGGTTGGCTATTATTGCGGAGAGCTAACCATTCCGGCTTGCAAATGTAAACAACAACCTTGTTCCAACGAGGCAAAAAGTATATACGAATTCACAGGGAAAAATCAAAGGGCGCAGTGACGGGGGGGCGGGCAGGGCGAGGTCATAGATTCAAATCTCAAAGCCAACCAGGGAATACAAGGTTCGGATTTGAGGGCTAAGGAAAGAAAGGCAGGTCACGCGCTACGCATATACCCGGTAGGTAGCAGGACTTTTAACTCTGAAATATTTAAGGTTTCGTCATGAGGTGACAAGTAACTCTTTTGATTTTTTAACTAAATTGTAAAAGTCGCATTTGCCGCATTCTGCTGTTTCCACCTCAAAACTTGTTGGATCCTCCATTCCGCAAGAAAAAGCACCATGAAAAACCCAACAGCAACGCCCGCCGTTCTTGCCGTCATGGACACCGTTCAGTCGATCATAAGTAGACACAGGGCATACTCCAAGTGCATAGGCATTTATTCCGTTGGGCTCTCTACCGCATTTTTTAAATTCCCAACAATTTATTGTGCGTTCATTCGTCATTATAACCTCAATGATCAATACGATCTGTTTGGAAAAAACTCATGTTTAACGCTGGATACAGGGCCGAAAAAGGGTATACAGATATACTTACCGTATTTTTTTGGGGGGATAAAAAAGATGATCTTGTGAAAAGTCAAAAAACGGGAATTCTGTAGGTTGCTGGGTGAATTTCCGAAAAGTTGGATTTTTCACGAAACCATCAAAAAAATAGAGAGAAAAGAAAATACTTCCTATTCTTTAAGCAGTAATTATGCCATGATTATGTAATATACATTTTTTTATTTTGTTATTATTGTATCTCATCGCAATGAAAATAAATTGCCGTCAGAGTTACCGTTACGTATTTTTATAGTGATGTTCTTCGTTGTCCTCAAGGCTGGGTAGCTGTTACCCATTTGAGCAATAATAATTGGGTAAAATGTTGCCATTTTTTACCCAATGGCGAACCATGGCCCTTTGGATGGGGAAAAGGACAATGAAGGTGCTTTTCAGGTATTTCAGGTGGAGCAAACCAAGGTTCTCACGATAGAGAGGTGCGAGATTCGTGTATTGAGGGGGGCGGGAACTGCGCAGATGGTTGTACAGCCTTTCCGTCCCAACCTCCCTAAGACTCGCCTTTTTTTCTTGTGTCAAAGAACAAAAAAATCCTGTTTGACAAAAGTTAACTTTTCTAATAAAGATTAAGATTTGTTTATCCGTGAAGAGGGTATATTTTCCCCACCGACGGACTCGTTGAGTACCAAGCCTGCCATGTAGGGTTAGGGGTACACATGATTTTTTACACCATCGATTTGTAATCAGGCAGTTTTATTTTTTTTGAAACATGTAAACAACAACCGACGGAACACGTGATATGAAATACCTTGCTCTTCCCCTTATTTTAATGCTCCTCTTTTTTTCAGGCTGTGATCTGCTGGATGATGACGATGATGACTCCAGCGATGGAGGGACAGAAGTCGTAACAACAAATGACTCTGCCACAGCGACAACAACTTCATCCACTGTGGAGCTGGGGGCGTTTTCTGATTTCAGTTGCTCCAGTGGCTGGACAAATCGTGACGGAGCTCTGGGGTTGTCCCCTCATTCAGGAAGCGGTACCTGTCAGGCAACTTTTCCCGGCGCTTCTGGTAACTATCGTATCACCATTACCGTTCAGACCGAATTTGACGGAACTTCCCCCTATGCGCTGTATATTAACGATGCTGGCGCTGCCTCGGGACGTTATCCGTTGGCACCTGGTTGTGAGAATGACTGCCATCCTGACGATTGGCATAGTCAATGTCCTGATCGGAATCAAAATCTTGATGCAGGCTCCCATAGCATCTCCACCGGCGACATCATAAAATTCTACGGTGAAGAAGATTGGAATTGCGATGACCACGGTGCCTATGCCAAATGGCATAAGATTACCTTTACACGTATCTAAGTATTCTTCAGTCATGGACTGGAAAACGGGCGGGCTGCCCTGGCTCGCCCTTGTTTATCTCCTCATTGCAGGACCGGCACTTGCCTCGTCCTCTCCTTTCGCCTCTGTCCACAGCGGGTTATATAAGGATAAAACTTTTGCCAAGGCGAGCACTGTTTTTACCCCGTATGAAAAAATCTACCTGCTGGTAGAGTTCCAACAGCTGCAACCGGGAAAGTTTACCCTGACAACAGATTGGCTGACTCCTTGGGGCAAGCTGGAGCATCAAAGCATATATTCTTTTGAGATTACCGAGCGTACATCGGCCTGGAAGGTTTATTCCTGGCTCAACCTCTGGAAGAACGGCCCGGTGAAGCGCTTGCTGACTGGTGAGAATTTTAAAAAGGAATTTTATGGGGCTTGGACGGTTCGGCTCTTTCTCAACGGCAAACAAATCCACAGCCAGAGCTTTGATGTGCAGTAGGTCAGGGCCTCTCCATGATCTTCCCTTTTTTGCACAAGGCAGGAATATTCCATGCAGCCATCCGGCATCATAAGCCTGATAACTGATTTCGGTCTGCTTGATCCCTATGTCGGCCAGATGAAGGGCTCGATTCTCCGGCGTAATCCAGGGGCTCAGCTGGTGGATCTCAGCCATGCGATTCCCAGGCAGGATATTATCGGGGCAGCCATTGTTCTGCACAGCAGTTATGCTTTTTTTCCGCCAGGGACGGTTCATCTGATTGTTGTTGATCCCGGCGTGGGCAGTCAGCGGAGGATTCTGGCTGCTGCGGGCGATAAGCAGATCTTTGTGGCCCCGGATAATGGGATTTTATCTCTGCTTCTACGGGATCGGATTGTCAGTAGGGTGTATCTGGTTGAACAAAGGGAGCTCTTTGCCGACACGGTCAGTGCCACCTTTCACGGACGGGATATCATGGGGCCGGTGGCGGCTGCCTTGGCAGGAGGGCTGGAACCGGCAGCGGTAGGACCAGAGGTTTCGCTTGCCTCCTGTCTGTGCCTCGATCTGCCCGTAGCGCATGTTTCAGAGAAGAAGATTACAGGGGAGGTGCTTCAGGTTGATCATTTCGGCAATATCCGCACAACAATCCGCAGGAGAGATCTGGAGGATCTGGAGCATCTTGCCTGCCCGCAGCGATGTCAGGTGCAAGTGAATGCGCACCAAATACAGACCATCAGCACCACCTATGCCGAGGCTGAGTTGGGGGAACTCATCGCCCTGTTTGATAGTGCCGGTTATCTTGAGATTGCGGTGAATAGGGGCAGCGCAGCAGAATTGACCCGATGCCGCATCGGCGATCCTGTTCAGGTTGACTGCTGACCGAAAAATAAATATACCCATTTGTAGGGGCAGACCTGCGTGTCTGCCCGCCATAACAGGGCGAACACAGAGGTTCACCCCTCCGGAACCCTGCATACAAGAGATGAAGGGGGACGCATAATGGGTAAGTTATTTCTTGTTGAAGTCCTTATTTTCTCGGGCTTCTGCCTTTCCAGGGTTTGCGTGAGCTGCCCGCATTGCCGTATCGTCGTCCGCCGCCACCACCGGTAGGTGGTTGGATGACCTTTGCGGTTACGGCTTTGCCGTTGACCTTGAAATGTTGAAAGGCACTCAGTATCTGAGAGATGAAACGACTGTCTCCCTCAATGGTCGCGGTGTTGCGCATAATTTCTATCTTGCCCACCTTGATGCGCCCCCCGCCCGGAGCGGCATTGATGGTGCTGATCAGATTTTCCGGCAAAATACCGTTGCGCCGTCCGACATTGAGGTGAACGCGAGTAAAGGCATTATTCCTTTGCGAATTCCCTGCATTTTTTTGGAAGCTACTTGGTCGATCTTTGCCGCTGACCTGTTGGTTGAGATCTGGGGCGTTTTTATAATATTGCAGAAAACGATTGAATTCCAAAGAGATAAATTTTTTGATCAGCTGCTCTCGGTCCAGATGTTCCAGTTGCTGCTCAATATCCGCATACAGGGGATCAATCTGCTCATGATCCACCTCGGTCTTGCTGATAACCTCCATCAGACTGCGCAGCTGCTTGGTGCAGATCTCTTTCCCTGTAGGGATCTGGGCCTTTTTGAACTTTTTATTGATCTTCTGCTCAATATGTCTGATCCGATGGCGTTCCCGCATGTCAACCAGCGCGATGGAGGTGCCGCTGCTTCCAGCCCGTCCTGTGCGCCCGCTACGATGGGTATACGCGGCAATATCATCTGGCAGGCTGTAGTTAATAACATGGGTCAGGTCGTTGACATCCAGGCCGCGAGCCGCGACATCAGTGGCTACCAGCAATTGCAGGTGTTTTTTACGGAATTTATCCATAACCAGATCCCGCTGGGCCTGGCTCAATTCTCCGTGCAGGGAATCGGCTCGGTAGCCGTCCTGAATGAGCTTGTCCGCCACTTCCTGGGTATCTCTTCTGGTGCGGCAGAAAATAATGGAGAAATTGTCCGGGTTATTATCCACGATCCGTTTTAAGGCGGGATAGCGGTCTCTGCCGTTGATTAGGTAGTACTCATGGGTCACATTTTCAGCACCGGCATTCTTCTTACCCATGGTGATTTCTACGGGATTGGTCATATACCTGCCCGCGATATTGGCAACCTCCCTGGACATGGTGGCAGAGAACAATAGGGTGTTTTTTTCTTTCGGGGTTTCGGAGAGGATAGCGTTGAGTTCATCCTGAAAACCCATTTGCAGCATTTCATCGGCTTCATCAAAGACGGCATAGCGGACAGCGGAGATATCCACCTTGCCCCGTTTAATCAGGTCGCGCAGGCGTCCTGGGGTGGCAACGATAATCTGCACACCTTTTCGGAGCTCGCGCATCTGCTGCTCAATGCTCGCTCCGCCATAGATCGCCAATACTTTTATTCCCCTGGTGAAACGAGAAAAGCTTTCAAGATCTCTCGACACCTGCATGCAGAGTTCCCGGGTCGGGCAGAGGACCAGGCCCTGGGTTCGTTTGTCCTTTGGCTCGATCAGCTGGATCAGTGGCAAGCCAAAGGCTGCGGTCTTGCCGGTTCCGGTCTG
>CBFDDU010000107.1:0-12373 GCA_965603655.1 uncultured Candidatus Electrothrix sp.
AAGTATCCGAAACGATTTTTCGCTGTTCCAGGTAATCGTGTCGGGCACGCCTTTTGTCCAGGATGTAGCCACACCTGTCAGCCTGTTAAGAGGAAAAACCGCCAATTTCCCATCACTGATATTTCGCCCATCCTCCTCAGACGGGCCGCTGCCCATAACAAGATACCAAGACGAATGCAAACCTCCCAGAGCAGGGTCATCACCGCGCATGATCACCATGGCTGGCGTGGACGTCGTATAATTCAGATCGACATATTGAGCTGTAGGGCGGGTCATTTCTCCAAGTAACACGGGATCCGCCTCAGGATTCGTTATGTCCAGAATAAAAAATGAAGAAGAAAATTCCCGCGTATCAGCAGGCAGCCCGTTCAGGGAATCGGCCTGTAGCGGTGCTCCGCCGAACCCCATACTGCCTACCAAAATCGTTCCCCAGCCCCCTGCATGAACACATTCTTTTTCATACGCTGCTGTATCAGAACTACTGCAGGCGGATTCTTCCTTGAAAATCTGGACATCAAAAATTCGCGGCTTCTGATCCACATAATATTTATGCCTGTATGAAGGATCAGCCAAACATTTCAAATGAGGCTGAAGATTATAGGGGATGTAGGCCCATAACTCATCTCCCAACTGACGATCATCGCTGCAAACACCGTTAACCGGCTCTATACAAGTGCCTGCGTCCGGATTTTCCACACCGTTATCATCAAAATCTGGTTCAAAATTACAGCAGAATTGACTTGTGCTCTCATTATAAAATCCGCCGTTGACAGCATGAAGCATACCGTCGTTGGCACCGAAATAAATGACACTGCGTCGCTTTGCCCATCTGGCGGCAAACTTTTTATACGTAGGATCCCTGTAGATATAATGATACACTTCCGCCGGTTTGCTGACAACGGTAGGTGTTGAGTGAATAATATCACCAAGCTTCCATTCAGCATTTTCAGTAGCGGAGAACGAGAATGTGCGGGAACGCAGGACCTTGTCGAGTCTTCCGGCAACAGGAGTAGTTTGATTGTCAAGATGATCATGTCCATGAAGCCAATCAATCAAAGAGTCCAAGGCATCCAGTCCCAGTGGGTCCGGCGGGAAACCATCATCGGCAACCAGCTCCTTCGCAGGGTCATCTTTGGTGCCGTCGTCGGTAACAAAGGTATCCCAATCGTCAGGACTCAAAAAATCTCTTGTGACCGGGCCACGAGGTAACGGCAAGGTCGCACTCGGTTCAGTGATCGTCTTCGCCGCAGTAGCATTCAAGGCAGCCCAATCCACGCCGCCAGTACTCACGGGGCCGCTCTTTAATTCAATCCACTCGTTGTTCTGAGTGTCCCTATCCACTATGCCATCGTTATTTGCATCATTCCAGGTAAATATCTTTCTTTCGACCTGCGGAGTACGGATTTCCATATTCCGCAGCTGCTTATCAGCCGACCAAAGATAGTTGACATCCAACAGCTCAACGCAACCGGTCCCGCTTAAGCCGCCGCCTACCGGACATGGTGTGTCAATATAATTCGCATCATCCGGGCATATCCCGGCGGTGAGGTCCTGATAACACCCTCGTGTTCTCCCCACATTATCGCTGTAATACAAAATAACCCTTTTATCCGCAGTGGTGTCCAGCTTTGCATCAGAATAGTTTGTAATTGGATCAGGCGTATCTTCATACATCTTACCGTCCGGACTCATAAACAGGGCATGAACATCTCCCACCCAGCTCACCTTATGGCTCACACCGTCTCCATCAGGGTCCGCATCCTCAAACTTAGGCCAGAAAACAGCCTGATACACAGCCCCTGCCCCGCTCCTTGAGTTCGAGATAACCGATGCCGCAGAACCGGAGGAAGATCGGCTGAGAATATCATTAAAGACCGCCCGCAGACTGGCCTCCAACTGTTGCGGATCTTCTCCGGGATAATAGGTGTCTGTCCCGCCGTTAAAGGCAGCTCTACTCATCAGTTCTTTCGGGTTGCACTCCGTTGTGGTACCGTCATCACGCAACGAACCTGTTGTAACAATATGGGTGGTGATATTCTGTTTATCCTCCCACAGGTTATCTGAGGTTTCTATCTTCCTGTCGGCATATAGCGGCAAAACGTTTCGTGCCCACCAGGTCATGTCATCCAGATAGGTACTGCCGTCCAGACCGTCGTCTGTACAGGTATCATCCGCAATCCCGTTGTCATAATTCTCATCCACAGCGTCCATCAGGTCCGGATCAACATTATCACCTGTCAAATCATCAATAATGTCGCCTCCTTTGCTATTCACACATCTTGCATCGGTGGAAGCCCCGTTGCAGCTTCCGGAATTTGCAGCACTGTCATAACCGGTAAAATAAGTATTCGGTGTCAGTGTAAATTCTTTGACCTTATCATTTATATCAGCAGTTGAAGCTCCTTCCGTGATTATCAGAACATGGTTACTTTGACACCAATACTGAATTGGGTCATCAGTTGCGCTTATCTTGAAGCTCTCACAGGTCGTTCCGTTCTTTTCGAGGCAGAATTCCTCATTCTGCGTATAGTAGCCGACAGCGGTGAACATAGCCTCGGCAAGCGGTGTCCATGCGGTTGCCCTGGTGTCGTTTATACTGGAAACAAGCCCCTTATAATGCGTCCAATTATCTGTTGCCCCGTCGTTATACATGCCGAAATCTATGGATTGGAGGACCTTTGCTCCGTCACCGTTGTCAGCCGGGCAGTATTTGACAATGTTTGTACGATCTATACAGAAGGTACATTCATCACTTGCATCATCTCCTACTGTTATTGTGACATCAGGAAGATCAGTCACCGTACTGTCCAGCACCGTACCGTCCTCACAAACATCCGGAATTCCTTCTGTGGTACTGTTTGCACCATCACCACATTTAGTTTCAATAGCGTCACACTCCGTTCTTGCGCCGTTGTCCTCAAAGGCCATTACACCCAGCCGCAGGTCGGAGGCGAATTCGTATATAATACCTCGGGGGCCGTTGGGCTGGGTTGCGGCATCAGTCTTCTGCTCATCAGGCAGCTCATATTCAATCAGTCCTTTGAAAACAATAAGCGGCTTGGCAATTCCCATTTGCCCGAGAACACCGCCGTCAATCAGCATGGCCGGGGCATTATAATAATCATCTGTTACTGAAGCGGAATCAGAGGGGTCAATGACTTCCGTCACTGTGAAGCTTGCGCAGAAATCAAGCATTGCATAAGCGACACAGGATAATTCCTGAGAATTCATAGTACTTTGCGGCAGCCACGTCGGTGTCCAGCCGCCTCCGCCTGCAGCCACTGTGCAAGGATTGCCATTAGCATCAGCATTCAGCAATTGCCAGTCACTCGGCTCATCATCTTTTGCGCAATCATACCCCTTATCATCGTTTCCCTTCACATCAATACATTTATAGTTATAACCGCCTTCATTTTTATATATATTGCTGTTGCCGCAAAGGCCATTATCCGAGGAACCGTCATCACAATACGTACAACGATCCCCGGTACCCCTGTCACAGCCGCCATTTGCGTCACTGACCTCTCCAGCTGGAGAACAAGTGCCGCCGCCGCTGCCAGCATTCCAACAACGCCCTAAGTACCCGACTCTGTCTCGATGATCAGGGGCACCGGCGACAGCCGGAACCTGAGGAAAATTGACCTCATCATAAATTCCATAACAAACATACCCCCCGTCCTGAGGAGACATGGTCGATGGAGAATAGCCGTAATTAACAAACAAATCCTCACACTTATCAGCCACTGTCGAAACAAGATTCCCCAGATCGCCCGGCTGGGGATATAAAATATTCTGACGCCATAATGCGGAGCAGGCGGCGACGGTTGTGCTTAATGCGGCCTGAGACGCTCCCACCGCATTGCTACCGCTCATACAGGCATCAATCTGATTCTGACTTAACGTATTCGGATCATTTGTGAGCTTATCAATAACCGTTTGACATGCCCCCTGATCAAACCCGGTCGCAGTCAACCCGATAATCTCAATCCTTGTCGTGTCATCCGTGTTTTCATTTTTAGAAAGATGACCTACTCGATCATCATCGCTAGCCCCCCGCACCCGCATTACTAATTTGGATGCACTTCCGTCTGTTTTGCTGACAGGAACCTGTTTCACAAAACCAAAACCGGAGCAGCCTCGGCTCTCGCTGACCAACCGCCCCTTCCCGGTATTATCCTCAACATATTTACCGCCAGTCAAGATTTCCTTCTGAATGTCAAACTTGGAGGTTATGGCCCAGTTCAGCAGATTGCCCCTGGCGACAAAAATATTCATCGCCTGCTGCACTGTATAACCATTAGAACTGGTTTCATCAACTTTAGTGCATAACTCACCGGCAAGCGTATATTTTTCCCCGCCTGCATTGTTATTGCAATACTCCATGGGATCAACAGTATCCGTATCAATTGTAACAAACTGCCCCCCTTCAAGCCGAATCCAATTATCAGTAGAATTACAGATATAAACAGAGTTATTATAGGCCACAAGCTCCTTATCGGTACAGCTTGTCGCAAGTGAAGGCACAGTGGCAGCTTGAGATACAGGAACCCATTCTACACCGGTATCATCAGTGATACTATAGCCGTCATCCTTGTTAGGATCATTAGATGTACCAGCAGTGACAGCCTTATACAATCCGCCATTTGCATAAACAATATCATCGACAGTATAAGGAGTTGACTGTTTCCAGTGGGCGACCCATGAATCGCTGTTCGCGCCGGTGTCGTTCCAATGGGCACTGTCAGACTCCCAGGTGTACCAAGCATTTTCCTCAAAATAACCGGCATACGTCTTTGTCGATGTATACGTTTCATCAAAACACTGGGTGGCGGTATTCACATAGGCCAGATCCAGCATGGAGCCCGAGTTATCAAGCACCATCATGAGGTTGGCCGATGAACCGGAAGAAAGAAAAGGCGGCACTCCGACACCCTTGCTGCAAACCTGACCTGAGCCGGCAGTCGGAAATAACCAGCACATACAAAGCAGAGCCGCACTTGCAAGCAAGGGCAGAGCTGTAGCTGTTCGTTTATTATCTTTCATTATTATTCTCCGTGCTGTATAGCCTGCTTCAAAAAAAATTCGGAAGAGTTTACAAAAAAGACTCATTTATATAATGATACCGTATTTACGGAAATGTATAATAGCAATCCCCTTCAGACCCGAGGATATGTCCGTACTGAATGCAGATAGTTGATTGACTACCGTTATTCCCTATCTGCTGGACGTTAATATTATAAACCAGAGAAATACCGCCAGAACCGATCGCCTTGCCAAGTCCTTCATAACCGGCTGCCATCTGGATTGCGGCACCTGTTGTCAATGTAGTATCACCGCCTATATTAATATTTGCGTGAGGGGTGCCAGCAGCCGCTCCGGCCGGAAAAACAAGATCTCGACTTGTATCACTTGGAATGCCAACCGCTTGAGCAAACTGTCGCCAAAATCCTCCTGCATTAGCCTCAATCTGAAGACCATCAACGCCTGAATTCCCCGGCAAAATTACTGCGGTAGAACTATCAAACCCCAGACAGGCTATACTCTGTTCCAACACTTCTGAAGCAAGTTCCGTGGCAGCATCAGCCCTGTAAAAGGCATCCTTTTGATCTCGCTCATTCATAGCGATGCGCCATTCAAGCTCGGTATTTCTGTTGACCGCAATGCCCATGACCGTCAAAACAAGCAATATAAGGAGAGCGGCGACAAGGACAAAACCTTCTTCTTTCTCTGAATAATTATTTTTCGTTACCATAACACCCTCCGCTGTCACACATCTTTTGCTGAATTTTGTTTTATATAGTTAAATATCGCGGATTCCTCTTCACCGCGGCCCTTGTCCACAGTCACAATGATCCGCAACCTTAAAGGCTTCTGCTCCAGGGTCGGACCGGAAGCGGGAATAACGGCATTGGGGATCCCTGACAGCAGGCAGTTTCGGGCCACATTCACATACACTTTGTACGTAGGAAGCTCGACACTTCGCGTTACCACGTAATCAGCAGAAGTCGGGCTACCCTGCCAATCAGACAGCCCGTTGCACCCGTCGCCATCTACATCCAGCCTGAGAAGATCGGTATAATCTGTGGCAAGAATCTTTTCCACCTGATCCGCCGCCCAAGCAGAACCGTTGCTGATGGAGTTTGCGGAAAGATTCTCTTTGATTGAGGACGTCTGCATGCCAAACAGACCGAGAATGCCGATGGTGAATATGGCCATGGCCATGAGGGTTTCGATAAGAGTAAAACCGCCCTGCCCTGTTATTATCTTTTTCTTCATCACTGTAACCCCATATTGCGTAATTTAACAGAAGTTACCAACATCCTTCTCTGGAAATTATCATTAAACGACCAGGACTGTGTCTGTGTCTGTATCCCATTCACATCCACATTCACTGTATATGTGGCTGCTGTTTGATTTCTGTCAATACCTTCAGAGCGGGCAAGCAGGGCAATCTGAACGGTTCGGACCTGGTCCTCATTTGTCGCGCTGAGAGGAGTAATGATGTTGTTATCCTCATCCAAAAAATCAAAATGGATCGCTTCAATATTCTCGGCAACGATCTGCCATCCCTCATGTGAAGGGATCGTTGAATAACGTTGTAATGTGTTGCTATTTAATCTATAAGTTATTTGTTCCATCTCGGACATATCAAAATTCGTGTCTCCGTTTATATCCTGAGCTGCCTCGTCAATAACCCCGTCCCCGTCCAGATCTGACGTAAATGCGAGAGTGGTAGAGCTTGTTGTTACAGCCTCAGTCAGAGTAGCGCCGTTACTAAAGGTCGCGGAGCTCCTGAACCCGAAGTCCCCTATTCCTGTCGGATTATAGCCAGCCATCTTGAGATCACCGACCAACAGCACCAACGCCGCCCGAACATTCTGCTGCATTTCAGAGGTGGCCTGTTGCACAGCATGTGTCCTGCGTTGAATGGCATAGGTTGAATACATGGCTCCGACAACAATCCCGGCAATAGCCATGGCGATCATTACCTCCACCAAGGTGAATCCCCTTTCCCGAAAGGCGTCGTTTTTTCGTCTTGACTTATCCATGATATCAATACCATTTTGTATTATCATCATTACTCATCGCTCATTTCAATTTGAAGGCCGCCAGCAGGTCGTATATTTACCGTGCCCTTTAAATTATCATTCGCCAATGTAATATGTCCCGCTTGACTTTTGCAAATCATCCCCTGGGAATTATAACAAACAGATCCTATTATAGACTCTGTTGGCGCGATTGCATCAGATGCTGTAGGACGTGAAAAATTGGAAGTAATTTCTTCAAGCAATACGCCTCTCTCTTGAAAATCTCCAGAGAAAAAATATTGCTCTCCATTGGTATCGGTGTCAGTATCGTCAGCGTCCATAATCCGATTACAAGCGCGTGTCGCAGCACCAGATTCATTATCAATAAACCCTTTATAACCAGTGGCTGTAAAATCGACACACACACAGCTATTTCTTTTTATCGCTTCAAGCTTGACCTTCTGCAAATCACTATACAACTCTCTCGTTTCTGCCCTTAAACGCATACCCGGCAAACGGGAGAGAAATGCAGGGATAGCGATCGCGGAAAGTATCCCGACGATACCAATCACCACCATCAATTCAACAAAAGAAAAACCTGAAGAATTACTTGTTTTTATTTTTCTTATCATGACGCTCATCTCAAACTTATAATTTAACCAAGCTGCTTCTGTACTACCTTTTTCTTGCAAATGGCATTCCGAAATCGAAAAACAAAAAATATTCAACAGCAATACCCTTTTTTATTTTAAAATTTTACCAAAACAAACAAACAACAGAGACAATTCCACCGCGATCTTTAATCTAAAAATGTAAAACTTTTTTCCTCTCCCAGGCCAATTATAAACTTTTTTTACAATCAGTTTTCCCCCCATACATAACTTTTTGATCACGCCCCACCCGGTACTCCTTAATCTTACTCAGCAACGAAGGATAGCTCATTTCAAGAATCTGCGCTGCCTGACTTTTATTACCCAAGGTTGCCTCAAGGGCCTGCCGGATCAGCCGCTCCTCCACCCTCCTTTTCCCCTCTTTTACCGAGGAGATCCCGGCTAAAAAATCAGCAACATGACCAGCGCGACTTCCCCGGATATTTTCAGGCAAATTGTCCGGCGATATATGCTGCCCCTCCGTCAAAATAACGGCTCGCTCCAGCACGTTTTCCAATTCACGGACATTGCCCGGCCAAGCATAGGCAAGCAGCTGCTGTAGAGCAGTATGACTCACGCCTTCAATATCCGATCTGTTCAGGATTTTTGTAAATTTTTTGACAAAATAATCGCAAAGCACAGGAATATCTTCACTCCGATTGCGCAACGGCGGTACGTGGATATTGATCACATTGAGCCGATAAAACAGATCTTCGCGAAAACGCCCTTGTTGCACCTCTTCGCTGATATCTCTGGCCGTGGCGGCAAGAATGCGGACATCAATTTTTTTCCTCTGCGCCGAGCCGATCGGCCGAATCTCCTGCTCCTGCAAAACCCGTAACAGCTTAACCTGCATGGACAAGGGCAGCTCACCGATCTCATCAAGAAAAAGGGTCCCCTTATGCGCCTCTTCAAAAAGGCCTTTTTTATCCCGATCTGCGCCGGTAAAGGCACCGCGCACATAGCCGAAAAACTCACTTTCCAACAGATTTTCCGGAACACTGCCGCAGTTCACCGCAATAAACGGCTTATCCGCTCTGCCACTTTTGGCATGGATACCGACAGCGACCAGTTCCTTGCCTGTGCCGGACTCACCGGTGATCAGCACAGTGGTCGGATGCTCCGCCACTTTTTCAGCCAGGGTAAACACCTCCTGCATGGCCTTGCTTTTCCCAATCATCGCGCCGAAGCCGGACTTTTTCTCCAGCTCAACAATTTTCCTTTTAAGACGAATATTCTCCCGCCGTAACCGCTCCCGCTCTTCCGCCTTTTTCAGCACCAAGACCACTTCATCGGTCTTAAAAGGTTTGGAGATAAAATCATAGGCCCCCTGCTTCATCGCCTCAAGGGCTGTATCCACGGAACCGAAAGCGGACATCATAATCACCGTGGCACCATGCTCAACTGATTCCGCTGCCCTGAGAAAGGCCAGTCCGTCCATCTCCGGCATTCTGATATCGCAGAGCACAAAATCAAACTCCCTGCTCTCCAATAATCCGATTGCCTCCTGACCGTCCGCTGCCGTCTCCACCAGATACCCCTCTCCGGTAAGTAACACGGTCAACATATGACGCATATTTTCCTCATCATCAACAACAAGGATATGCTTTAAAATATTTTCAGCATCCATGTTCATCTCTGTCACCAAAAGGAGCAAGCGGCAAGATAATCAACATACTGCTTCCCTGCCCGATTCCGCTCTGCAACTCCATTGTACCGCCAGCAGTCTCAACAAGAGACCGGGAAACAGACAGGCCTAACCCTGTCCCCTTGCCCGGCTCCTTGCTCGTATAAAAGGGATCAAAAACAACAGGCAAATGTTCCTCAATGATTCCAATCCCGTTATCACGAATACGGATAAGGAGCTGCGGAGACCCTTTTTTTTCTTGGCCTTGCTCTTGATCGTTCGGCAACAGACATTGCAAGGCTGTTGTCACCGATACCCTGCCCCCTTCCTTATGGACCGCATCCTGTCCATCCTGTTCAGCCATATGAATTGCATCGGCGCTGTTTAGCAAGCAGTTGACAAAAACCTGACGCAACTGCTCACAGTCGGCATACACCCCATCCTCCTCAGCAACGAAATCAGCGTCAAGAACAATACCCCGGAATACCGTTTGCATTTTGACCATATCAAGAACTGAATGCAGCAGTGCATGGAGTGGGAAAATCTTCGGGCTCCCCTTGGCGGTTCTGGAAAAATCCAATAATTGCCGGATCAGTTTATCAATCCGCTGTACCTCCTGCTCAGAACGTCGGAGAAAATCCTTATGCTGTTCACTCTGTCCCTCTGAACTGAGAAGAATACCGAGATAGCCTTGGACCACACTCAGAGGATTACCGATCTCATGGGCCAGTCCTGCCGCCATCCGGCCCACTGATGCCAATTTTTCAGCATGAACCATCTCACGTTGTTGCCTCTTAAGGGTTTCGTTGGCAACTTCCAAGGCGGTCACCGTGTGCTGCAAGGTCTGCCGATCCTCATCTATCCTGACCAGCATACTGTTGAGACTGTTGGACAACTGCCCGAACTCGCCACCGGAATCCTCCGTGACAAAACGGAAGGGATCATGGTTGCTGTATTGATTTGCCAGAGCGACTAATCGTTCAACAGGACGAATCACCAGTCCTGCCATTCTGAAAAAACCGATAGCCCCCAGAACGAGGACATTAATCAGGAGGTACACAAGAACCATTTTCTCCGTCTCCCACAGGGTCTGTGCAAGAGCATCCAGCGAGCGAACAACAGAAATTGCTCCGACAATCTCTCCCTGCTTCTTCACAGGGCGGGCATTGACCAGGAGATCATTGCAGAATAATCCGTGCGAAAACGAAGCCGCCGTGCGGCTCACCTGATTTCCGGTGTTCCTGGCTTCAACAGCAGCAGCAGTCAGGAGCGTTATTATTTTGTTGCCTCCGCTTGCTGTAGCCGTTTTTTGCACCGTCTTTATTACATGCTCACCCGGCCCTAACTGCTTCTCTGCATCCCACAGGACAAAAAAACGTCCGCTTTCAGGAGGCTCATAAAAGTCTGAAAAAACAAACTCCTGAGCAGCCTCACCCTCACCTGCTGCACCCTCTCTGGTCAAAAAAGACTGGATATGGGCAAGCACGGCCTGATCATGCTCTGCCTTATATCGCAGGGCATCGTGTTTCCATAAAAAAAGGAGAACAAAATTAATCAGCAGCATACCGATCAGCAGTAAGCCGCATATGGTTATTGTTAATTTGAGTTTCAAGATCCCCCTGGCTGCCGATCAAAATAACCTGAATATGCAACTAATTATACACCTGATTTTTCTCTTGTATCCCCTTAATTGCCCTTTTCAACTTATGTAAACCGAATTGATTTAATGCCGTAGCTGCAAATTTCAACACACTGCAATCCCCGATTTTATAGCCAAGACAGGCATAAGCGCTTTCTTCCTGATCAAACTCAATCGTTAAATAATAATTCGTCCCTTCAAATATTTCGCATTCCGCATTTAAAATTGATTCGTCAATTCCATCTGTCAGTTCGTCAACCAATTTATATTTCGCTGCATCATCGTAGAAGTCAAAACTCTTTATGATAAAAATACAAAAGTCCTCACTGCCATCGCTGATTGTTGTATATCCTTCATTTTCACCAACGTATGAGTCCGGTACAACCCATGCACATTCAATATTCATTCATCAGCCTTTTCTGTATAAGACCTGATTGCAGCAACAAACACATCATCACCATCTAGTTATTATTATTTTAAAAATTACGTATTGTCAAATCGAACCGCATATTTTCGAAAAGGCGAAGCAAACAAACCCGCCCTGAAACTTCTCCGTGAAAAACGCATCACAGAGAACCATTCAGACGGGAAAGATCTTCCCCGGATTCAAAATATTATGCGGGTCAAAAAGCTCCTTTAACCGCCGCATGACCGAGAGAGCTGTCTCGTCAAGCTCCTGAGAGAGAAAGGGCGACTTCGTTATACCGACTCCGTGCTCGCCGGAGAGGGTACCGCCCATACTGAGTACGCGCTCAAAAAGCCGCTCTTTGGCCCTGAGGCCATTATCATATTCCTGTTCGTTCTGTTTATCCACCATAATGTTCACATGGATATTACCGTCTCCGGCATGACCAAAGGTCAGGATAATGAGGTTCAGCTCCAGGGCCAACTGTTCGGTAAACCCGACCAGTTCAGGTATCCGCGAACGGGGCACCACCACATCTTCAGCAATTTTATGGGGGCGCAGGCTCAAACAGGCTGGAGCAATGGAGCGTCGGGCCAACCAAAGCTCCTGGGTTTCCTCTTCACTTTCTGCCCGGCGTACCACGCAGTCCTCCTGCTGAACAAACTCCGCAAAGAGCTTTCCTTGTTGCTCAACCTCGAATTTGCTCCCGTCAAACTCCACCAGCAACAGGGCCGCTGTCTCCTCGGGTAACGAACTGCTCAACCGGTCACCGACCACCTGAACAGCGGTTTGATCCATGTATTCCAAGGTGCAGGGCATGAGCCCGGCAGTGAGAATTTTGGCAACCAAGCCGGTTGCCTGCGCCAGGGAGGAAAAACCGAGCAAAAAAGTCACCTTAGCCTCAGCAAGCGGGAGAAGGCGAAGAATGAGTTTGGTAAAGATCGCCAGAGTACCTTCGGAGCCTATGAACAGTCGGGTCAAATCATAGCCCACGACGCCCTTTTCCGTGCGCACCCCTGTCCG